>NZ_JACHIA010000002.1:14644-329862 GCF_014202995.1 Longimicrobium terrae | reverse complement strand
CGAGACCCATGAACGACGTTCCCTCCACCATCAGGATCACGTCGCTGAGCGCGGGCAGGTAGGCGCCGCCGGCAATGCACGGCCCCATGACCGCTGCGATCTGCGGCACCTTCAGGTAGCGCCGCATGATGCTGTTGTAGTAGAACAGCCGCGACGCGCCGTACTGCCCGGGGAACACGCCGCCCTGGTAGGGCAGGTTTACGCCGGCGCTGTCCACCAGGTAGATGATGGGGACGCGGCAGCGCATGGCGATTTCCTGCGCGCGCAGCATCTTGGTGATCGTTTCCGGCCACCACGAGCCCGCCTTGACCGTCGCGTCGTTGGCGATGACCACCACCTCGCGCCCGCACACGGTGCCGAACCCGGTCACCACGCCCGCCGCGGGCGCCTGCCCCTCGTACTGGTCGTGCGCGACCAGCAGGCCGACTTCCTGAAAGCGGGTGCGCGGATCGATCAGCAGCCCGATGCGCTCGCGCGCGGTGAGCTTGCCGTCGTCGTGCTGCTTCTGGATGCGCTTGGCGCCGCCGCCCTGGCGAAGGCGCGCCTCCAGCTCCCGCAGTTCGGCGGCGAGGACGCGGCCGCGCGACTGCGACGGGGTGGCGTTATCCGTGGGGCTCACGCGGTCCTCGCGGGGACGGGACGGGGAAGCCGTTCGTTCGCTGCGCGCATTCTCTCGCGAATCATCTGGCGGGGGCACGGGGCCTGCCCGCCGTTTCTGTGAAAAGAGGGCCAACTTAGGCAACGTCCCGCCCACACGGCAAGCGCGGGGCGGGACGGTGGAGAAGCAGGCGCGGGCCGGCGGCCCGAACCGCCGGCCGTTCAGCATGCGCCGATGCTCAGCAGGTGCGGCAGGCGCTGATGACACAGGTGCCGCCGTAGCTGACGGGGCAGTAGCGCAGCGTGTCGTTGATCTCGTGCGCCGCGACGGTGCCCTTGACGCCTTCGGCGACGACGGTCGTCTCGAAGCTTTCCACCTTCAGCATCTCGATCTCGAGCTTGGCCATGGTTCCAACTCCTGGTTCGGTATGGTGGCGGGTGAGAACTGGAATCGTACTAAAACGGCGGAAAATGCACAACTCCGGATGATGGCTGGGCAAACTCCGATCCCGCACGGCGGTACAATTCATCGCGGCCCGGCGGGATAGGAAAGGCACAGACCCAGATTACCGGCTTGCGGGGCCGCCGCGGTTTCGGTATCTCTGAGGGCAGCACAATCCTTTTCACCCGGAATCTGAGGATTTTCCAGATGGGAAAGCTGCGCCTGAAGATGGAAGACCTGCAGGTCGAGTCGTTCGATGTACGGCAGGACGCGCCGGCCGAGCGCGGAACCGTGCGCGGCCAGCAGAGCCGCGATGAGGGCTGGTGCGAGGGGACCGACTTTGACCGCTGCCCGCCCAGCTACGAGGCGCCGTGCTACTGGACGGGCGACCCGCGGCAGGACTGCTACCCCGCGTCGCAACTGAACCCCTGCACCGACTACCCGGCCTACTGCTGATTGCGGCCATCGTCCGAGCAATCCGCCTGGCGACGGGTTCGGACGGACGACACGGACGCAGCCACGTCCCGTCCGCATGGCAGGCGCGGATCGGGACGGCGGCGCGGCAATCGCGATCGCCGCGGTAACGGGCGGAACGGCGGATCAGCGAGGCGGCCCCGCGGAGCTTTGCATTCCGCCGATCATGATGGAACGCAATGGCTTGCGGGATCGCTCCGGTGCTCCCGTGCAGCTGACCACGAAATCCTCTCCAAACGGATTCCAAGGCATTCGCAATGGGAAAGCTGCGCCTGAAGATGGAGGACCTGCGGGTGGAAACCTTCCGAGTGCGGCCGGATGCGCCGGGCGGACGCGGAACGGTGCACGGCCAGGAGAGCGGCCGCGAAGGAGGGTGCGCCCAGAGCTACTACGATCTGTGCGAGCCCAGCTATGAGAAGCCGTGCTACTGGACGGGTGATCCCAGGCAGGACTGCTACGCCCCTTCGGCCTTGAACGTCTGCACCGATTACCCGGGCTACTGCTGATCGGAGGCCATCGCCGGGCGCACCCGCCCGGCGGCCATCGGACGGATGATGCGGACGCAGCAACGGCCCGCCGCCTTCATGACGAAGGTGGCGGGCCGTTGGCGTATGCGGCTCACCCACGCGAGAGCGATCCTCGTCCGCTCGGCCGACGCGACGGCGCGCATCGACCGGGGCCGGTGCACGCGTGCGTTGTCCGGTGGCGGAAAAGGCGAAATCTGCGCCCGGGCGCCTACTGGTGGACGGACTCGCGGTCGCGCCCGTGCTCGGCGAACCAGTCGCGGATGTACTCCACCGCCGCGCCCGTGGTGGTCCCCGGCCCGAAGAGCTTGCCGATGCCCTGCTCCCGCAGCGCGGCCATGTCTTCTTCCGGGATGATGCCGCCGCCGGTGATGAGGATGAAGTCGGCGCCTTCATCATCCAGCAGCTTCTTGACGGCCGGAAAGAGCGTCATGTGCGCGCCGGACAGAATGGAGAGCGCCACTACATCCACGTCTTCCTGAATGGCGGCGTTCACCACCATCTCGGGCGTCTGGTGCAGGCCGGTGTAGATGACTTCCATGCCGGCGTCGCGCAGGGCGGCCGCGATCACCTTGGCGCCGCGGTCGTGGCCGTCCAGGCCGGGCTTGGCCACCAGGACCCGGATCTTCCGTTCTGGCATGTCAGATGTGCGTCAGTGAGGATCGTCGTGTACGCTGCGCCGTTTTTTCGGCCGCAGCCGGGGCAAACTAAGGCGTCCCCCGCGGGCGCGGCAAGCGAAACTCCCGCTTTCCGCCGCATCTGCGCTCCGCGAGAGGCGGTTTTGCCACTCGCGTGAACAAATCGGAGCGGGCGGCCGTTCCGCTTTCCCCCTCTGAAAGCCGCCACGGTCCGCACCTCGGGCGGTCGCGGCGGAGAACCTTCCGCGCAGCCGGGGCGAGCGGTTCGCGTCAGCCGCGGTCCGCCGGGGCCAGGATCTCCACGCGGCCCCACGGCTGCACGTCCAGCGGCGTCGCATCCACCACGTCGCCGTTGACGTGCGCTTCTTCCTCCGCCGGACCCGCGCGCGTCACCTGGAACTCGCGGGCGTGGATCACCCGGACGCCGGGCACGTGCAGCTGCGCCGTTCCGGGCAGTTCCACGCCCATCCAGAACGCCGCCAGCCGCGCCCGCGAAACGCCGCTCAGCAGAACGAGTTCGATGCAGTCGTCCGCGGGATTCGCGTCGGGAACCAGGACGTGGCTCCCCGCGAACCGCCGCGTCACCGTCGCCAGCAGCTGCGTGGCGTCGTGCTCGAACGCGCGGCCCTGCCCATCGGTTCCCGTCACGCGCAGCGCGGGAAAGTCGTAGCGCGCCCACTCCCGCACGCCACGCGCGCCGATCGCCAGCAGTCCCAGCGAATGCTTGAGCGACACCGGCGTGCGCCCCATCGCCCGCGCGTCGAACCCCACGCCGGCGCCCAGAATGACGGCGCGGCCGTTCATCCGCCACACCCGGTACGTGCACCGCCGTGCATCTTCTGAAAGCGCCGCGATCGCCCGGCTGAGGCGCTTGGGGATGCCGCACTCCGCCGCGACCACGTTCACCGTCCCCGCGGGGAGGATGGCGATGGGGATGCCGCTATCCACCATTCCCGCCACCGCCTGCCCCACCGTGCCGTCGCCGCCGCACACCCACACCGCGTCCGCGCCGGGCAGGTGCTCGCGGACGAGTTCCGTGGCGTGGTCCTGCCCCAGCGTCATCCGCAGATTCACGGACCAGCCGTGCGCGGCCAACTGGTCGCGCAGCCGCTCGGGATTGGGACGCCGCCACCACTGTCCGGCGGCGGGATTCACGATCAAAAGTGCACGGCGCATCGGGCTCCGGGTAGAGTGTAACGGCCGCGTATCCGCAAACCTCCGGCCCGCGGTCAGCCGGATCGAAGCAGATGATCTCCATCCACACCCTTGCGTGCCCGTTCCGCCGTGCGTAGAATGGAAACCATATGGTTACCAATCGAGACGAGGATATGCTTGACCGGGTTTTCACGGCCTTGGCGGACCCCACGCGGCGGGCGATTCTGGCGCGCCTGTCTTCCGGCGAGGCGACCGTGGGCGAACTGGCCGAGCCGTTCCAGATGTCGCGGCCGGCGGTGAGCAAGCATCTGGACGTGCTGCAGCGCGCCGGGCTGGTGCACCGCGTGGCCGACGGCCGCGTGAACCGCTGCCACCTGGACGGCGAGCCGTTGCGCGACGCGATGCAGTGGATGGAAACGTACCGGACGTTCTGGGAGGGCCAGCTGGATGCCTTGGCCCGCTACTTTGACGCGGAGGATGGCGGATGATGATGCAGACCGCGGATGCGCTGACGCTGCGGGTGGAGCGCGTGGTCCGCGCCAGCCGGGAGCGCGTGTACGCCGCGTGGACCACGCCGGAGATCATCCAGCAGTGGTCCGCGCCTCAGGGGATGACGATCGGCGACGGCGAGATGGACGTGTCGCCGGGCGGACGGTGGCGGGTGGTGATGCTGGAGCCGAACGGAACGCGCCACGAGGCGTTCGGCGTCTACCGGCAGGTGATTCCGCCGGAGAAGCTGGTCTACACGCACCAGTGGCATCACGACGGCGGCACTGCCACCCCGGAAACGACGGTCACCGTGGAATTTGTGGAGGATGGCCCCACGACGCGCGTGGTGCTGACGCAGGAGGGCTTCGGCTCGGCCGCCAGCCGCGACGGTCACGGCGAGGGCTGGGGCAGCACGATGGACCGGCTGGTTGAACTCTTTCAATGGGAGGCAGCATGAGCACCCTTTCCGCCATCCGCCAGCAGGCGGTGTCCACGCACCGTGTCGTCAACCTCAACACGGACGGCGTTTCGCACGCGCAGAGTCTGATCGCCCCGAAACCGGCGGGCAACTCGGCCAACTGGGTGCTGGGCCACCTGCTCTGCGTGTACAACGACGTGCTGGGCCTGCTGGGCGCGGCGCGCGTGATGGAGCGCGACGCACTGAAGCCGTACGCCCGCGGCTCCGCGCCGCTGGAGGAAAAGGACGCACTTCCGCTCGACAGCCTCGTCGATGGCTGGAACCGGGCGTGCGCGGAGTTCGACGCGGCGCTGGCGTCGATCCCTGAAACGCGGCTGGCGGAACCCGTGCCGAACAGCCCGACGAACAACCCGGACGAGACCGTCGGGTCGCTGCTCGTCACCGTCATGTTCCACCAGGCGTACCACGCGGGGCAGTTGGGCCTGCTGCGCCGCGTCGCGGGCCACGCCGGCGCCATCGCCTGACATCGGCAGAAACGCAGAAGCCTCACGCAGAGCAGCAGAGAAAAGGACAGGAGAAACGGATGCGATCCGTTCCCCTGTCCTTGTCTCTTTTTCTTTCTCTGCGTCTCTGCGGCTCTGCGTGAGGCCCTTCTGTTATTCGTGCATCATGGGCCCGGGCGACTCCACGCGCTCCAGTTCCGGAATGCGCCACGTGGCGAGCAGCGTGAGTACGCCGAGAATCGCCGTGCCCCAGAATACGACGTGCAGGCTGTCAGACAGGCCGGCGCGCAGCAGGTTCAGCACGTCGGGCGTCAGATGGACGGTGCCCGGCGCGGACTCCGACATCAGGTCCTGAATGCTGTCCAGCGACACGCGGTCCTGCAGCCCCTCGCGGCGCAGGTAGCGGCTCATCAACAGGTTGAGGATGCCGCCGAAGAGGGCTGCGCCCAGCGCGTTGCCCAGAATGCGCATGAGCATGTTGGCCGCCGTGGCCACGCCGCGCTGGTTCCACGGCACGCTCGCCTGAATGGCGATGATGGCGGTCAAACTCAGCAGGCCCAGCCCGATTCCCGTCACGAACGAGCCCACGCCCGCGGCCACCGGACCCGTGGACGCGAACAGGGCGATGATCACCGTTCCCGCCAGCACCGACGCGCCGCCCGCGCGCACCATGGGCCGCACGCCCACGGTGACGATGCGCTTGCCGGCCAGCATGGCGGAAAGCGGCCAGCCCAGCGTCATCGCGGAAAGCGCAAATCCCGCCACCAGCGCGCTTCCGCCCAGCACGCCCTGCACGTACGTGGGCAGAAAGGTGATCAGCCCGATCATCATGATTCCCGACCAGAGCGTGGCCAGGTTGGCGTTGCGGAAGAGCGCGCTGCTCCACAGTTCCATGTGCATCAGCGGGTCCGCCGCGCGCCGCTCCTGCCGCACGAACAGGACGAACGCGATCGCCGAAACCGCGAACAGCGCCGCCGTGGTCGTGGCGGGCCACGTGCTGGCCTCGGTAAGCCCCAGCATCAGCGTGCCGACCGCGGCCAGCAGCAGCCCCGCGCCCGCGTAGTCCACGCTGCTCTTCTTGCGCTCCAGCCCCTCGTGCAGGTACAGCATCACCAGCACGATGGCGGCGATGCCGAAGGGAACGTTGATCCAGAAAATCCACTTCCAGCCGATGCTGTGCACGATCAGCCCGCCGGCCAGCGGTCCCAGGATGGACGAAATTCCCCACACGCCCGAGATGTAGCCCTGCACGCGGCCGCGCTCCTCCAGCGAGTACAGGTCGCCGGCCAGCGTGCTGGTCATGGGCTGCACGGCGCCGGCGCCCAGCCCCTGGATGAAGCGGAAAAGAACGAGCATTCCCATGGAGTTGGCGAGGCCGCACAGCACCGATCCCGCCAGGAACACGACGACGCCCAGGATGAACACCGGCTTGCGGCCCACGATGTCGGCCAGCTTGCCGAAGATGGGGATCGCCACCGCCTGCATGAGCAGAAACGACGAAAAAACCCAGCTGTAAAGAGAGAAACCGCCCAGTTCGGCCGCGATGCTGGGCATGGCGGTGGCGATGATGGTGCCCTCGATGGCGGCCATGAACATTGCCAGCAGCAGGGCGAAAAAGACGAGCGAACGATGAGTGGTGGCTTCCTTCACGCGGAACTCTGGAGTGGAGTGGAACAACGCGCGTCGCCGCCCCGACATCCGGAGCGGCGACCTGCGGCAGCGCCCGTGCACTCCCCGTACCGCGTCGCCAGCATCCCGCCCCGACGAGCGTTCTGCCTCACACTCTCGGCGCTGATCGAGGAACGCTCCCCCGCCGCATCAACCCGCTTCCCCCGTTCTTTCGCACTAACGCACTAACGCACCCAGCACTCACGCACTTTCTTCCCGTCACACGGGCGCGAGCGGAACGTGCGGGCCCGCGGGCGGCTCCACACGGATCGCGTCACCCGCGCGCACGTCCCCGCCCCGCACCACGACCGACATGATCCCCGACTTGCGGATCACGCGGCCGTGCGCGTCCCGCCCCAGCACCGCCGCCATCAGCCCCGGCTGAAAGCGGTCGATCTGTACGCACGGGGTGCGCAGGCCCGTGACCTCCACCACGGCCTCATCGCCCAGGTGCAGCCGCGTTCCCGTCCCCAGCGACAGCAGGTCGATGCCGCGCGTGGTGACGTTCTCGCCCATGTCTCCCGCACCCACGGAAAAGCCGGCCGCACGCAGTTCCTGGTGCAGTTCCGCGTGCATCAGGTGCACCTGCCGCAGGTTGGGCGCCTGGGGGCGGCGGCGCGCGTCGTACCGGTGCTTCACCGTCGCACCCATGTGCGCGTCGCCTTCCACGCCCATCCCCGCCACGAGCCGGATCCACAACTCGTTGCCCTTGCTGAACGTATGCCGCCCGCTCCGGCTCACCGCCTCCACCATCCCGCTCATCCACCGCTCCTTCTGCTCAGAACGTCCTGCCCGGAGCCGATCGCAATCCCGATCACCATCGCTCGGCGCGGCGTCAGATTCAATGCCCGAAGCATTCGGCCTGCGTTCGCCGCCAACTGCCAACAAATGACGCTTGACATCTGCAATCTACCGGACTACCATGGCGGGAGGGAGGCAGATCAGTTCCGGTCATAACCTTCAGGAGGACTGCACATGATCGGCACGTCGAGAATTCGGGCGCTCGCAGTTCGCGTGGTGCTTACCGCCGTGTGCCTGGGGTGCGCGGGGTTCTGGACGCCCAACGTGCAGACGGCAACCGCGCAGAACGTGAGAAGGTGCTCGAACACCGGCTGCGTGGGCATAGACAGGTGCTACTTCAACGCCGGAATCAGCTGTTCGATGACGAACCTGAGTTGCACCAACACCGGCTGCTGAGAGTCCGGACCGGAAACGTACCTCAACCACGGAGCTGTCGATGGCGCACATCCCAAGGTCCCTGCTGCTCAAACTCGTTCTCACGCTGGTTGCGCTGGCCGCCGCGACTCATCTGGGAATCCTGGGCGGAGTTCCCGACGCCCAAGCGCAGACGTGTGCAAATACCGAGTGTCACGGATGGCAGATGTGCCGCTACATGCCCCGCGTGAATTGCGCGCTGTTTTCAAGGGACGGGGGCTGCACGGCAGGGCGTTGCCCGTAGCGGCACAACACTTTTCACGCCCTGAATCATGCCTGTCTTGCAAAGAAAAGCAGGGCCGCTGCTGATCCTTCTGTTCGTGTGCGCGGGAGGGCTCGCGGTGCACACGGCGGCCCGCCGGCTTCCAGCGCCGGAAGGCTACACGGATCCCGCGCTTTCTCTGCCCGATGTCTTTCACGGCCGGGAACAGCCCCGGCTTACGGTCCCCGGCGTACCGGACGAGAGCGTGTTCGGGCTGGTGGGTGACGTGGCGATGGCCAGGGATGGCCGCACATTCGTGCTTGATGTGCTCAATCATCACGTCGGCGTCTTCTCAGCGTCAGGTGAGCGGTCCGCGCTTCTCGGCGGGCGCGGCGGGGGCCCGGGCGAGTTCATGGGCCCCGTCGCCCTGGCGTGGGATGACGCGGGAACCGGTTTGTACGTGCTGGATGAACGGCGTCAGGGAATCGATGTCTTCGATCCGGCGGACGGCACCTGGCGGCGAACCATCCCGCTGGACTTCCATGCCGCAGACCTGTGCTACATCTCCGGGCGGCTCTACGTCCTGGGTGGGCGGAAGGGCTTTCTGCTGCATGAAGTGTCCTCGGGGGATGGACGCGTCCTCCGCTCGTTCGCGCCGGACGCCGCTTCCGAAGACATCCTGCTCCGCGGATACCGCGCCAGCGGCTATCTGGGCTGCAGGGCCGCGGGGGAGATCGCGTTCCTGCCTTCCCTTCGCCCGGAAGTGCTGCGGTTCTCAGCCGTGACAGGCGCGTTGATCGGCACCGCGCCAATCCCCGGGTACCGGCCCGTCCGCGTGCGTCCCACGGCCGATGGCGGAATGCGTTTCGACGTCCCCGGCGGAGGCGGACACGACTACGGGAGCGCCGTCGTTCCGCTGGGCTCGGGCGACTGGCTGGTCCAGGTGGGCCGGCTCAAGAAGGGAACGAACAGCCAGCACGAATTCGATTCGGTTCGATCCTACCTGCTCTCCCGTGGCGACGGCCGCATCCGGCCATTGGAAGTGCGTCTTCCGCGTGTCATGGCGGCGGCTCCGGACCGCTTCTCCATCGTGGAAACCAGCCCCTTTCCGGCGGTCAGCAAGGTGCCCGCCTCGCTTGAGGAACTGTTACGATGAGATTCCCTCGCCTGCGATCCGACGAGTTCCAACGCGGGCTGACCCGTGCGGGAACAGCGGTGTGGCTGTTCACGGGCCTCGCTCTGCTCGCTGTGACGATCCGTGCACAATGGGCATCTCCCGCCCCGGCACCCGCGGCCGTCGCGGCGGCACTCGCCCCCATCAGCGCGGAATCCGCGCGGCGAGTGTATCAGCCATCCACTTCCCTCGCGTCCGGCGAGGAGATTATTCTGGTCTTCATCGGCGCGAGCTTCTGCAACGCGCAGAAGCGGGCGGGCTTTCCCACGGTCGTGGAGACCGCCAAGGTACGGCTGCAGGCCCACGCAAACGCGAGCGGGCTGCGGTTTCGCGCCATCGGTGTCGCCCTGGACTGGCGCACCGCGGACGGACTCGCGTTCCTGGCGAGATTCGGCGAGTTCGACGAAGTCATGTCGGGCGGGAACTGGACCAGTGACGCAGCTACCAAGTACATCTGGCGGGACATTCCAGGCGATGCAGATGTCCCGCAGATGCTGGTGCTGCGGCGCACGGTACAGACGGACCAGGCGATCCGGATCGGGGAAGATCAAGTCGTAAAGCGGCTCCGCGGAGTGAACGACATCGAGGCATGGGTCGCTTCCGGCGCCGCGTTGTAGAAACGCGCGGCATCCGACGGTTCAAAAAGGGGGACCCTGGCCGGGTCCCCCTTTGTCGATCATCAGACGTTTGTTGAGTTCTCCATCCAGGATGGACCAAGAGAAGCAGATCCACATCGCCCGCTCCTTCATCACCGGTTGTCGACCAACCACCTGGCGTCACAGCGAGCGATGTGCCTGCGGTGGCGTCAGGTGATGCTGCCGCCCTGCATGACCAGGACCCATCCCCCCGGCGTCTTCAGCAGCCACGCGCTCCACAGGCCCGCGTTGCCCGCGGGCGCCTCGTCCGCGCCGCGAGGATAGCGCGAATCAAACCGCAGGTCCACCCGGGCAAACGGGCCCAGCACCATCGGCCGCGACACGCGGATGCGGGTGCCGGGCTCCCGTTGCGGAAGCGCCGCGAGTTCCGCGGCGGAGAGCAGCCGCACGCGCGCACCCCAGCGGCGCGCCACTTCTGGCGGCAGGCTGTCGCGCCGCAGCAGCGCGGGGATGGGACCTTCCCCGCGCGCGGTGACCCACGCGCGCGCGGTCTTGCCGTCCACATCCGGCCAGGGCTGCGCAGCGTCGATCTGGATGGCGAGTACCCGGTCCACCAGCACCTCGGCGGTCGCGGAATCGGCGGGAACCGCGTCGCGGAACAGCATGGGCAGCTGCCGCATCCCGAGCGCGCGGTCGGCAACCGACGCCGACTGCACCATCTGCGCGATCTGCGCGGGGGTGTGGATCGCCTCATCCATCCCCACCAGCATCGTGCCGAAGACCAGCCGGGCCGAGTCGGACTCCGCCGCGGCGAGCCGGGCGTGCAGTTCATCCACAATCCGCCGTCCGGTGAGCACCTGCTGAAAGCGCACCGTGGTGCGGTGCGCGGCGTCCCACCGCACTCCCGGACGAGGCAGGGTGGGGTTGGCCGCGGCATAGGCCGGGTTGCGCCCGTCCATCCATTCCAGCCACGCGCGCCAGTCCGCCCCCGGCTCCGGTATCGGTGCATGGGCCGCCGCCTCCCACGTCGCGGCCACCCCGCGCACCGCCATCACCGCATACGCCAGATACGGGTTCGCCGGACCCTCGCGCAGAACCACGGGGCCCCAGCGCGCCGGATCGAACGCCAGCCGCGCGATCAGGCCCAGCGCCCGCAGCCGGGGCTCGCGCGCCTGATCGTATTGCGCCATCAGCAGCTCGCATGCGGCGCGCGTGCACGACCACCGCGTGGAATCCGGCTGCACCGCCGGCGGATCGGTCAGCAGGCCCTGGCGCGGGTCCTCGTACATGGGGTCCAGGTCGATGCCGAACGCGAACGCCAGCCCCGGATCGTTCATGAAGGGGAGAAGGATCTGCAGTTCGGCCGCGTTCACCGGGGGGCGATTGCCGGTGTAGAATCCCTCCACCACATGGCGGACGTAGTAGGCGGTGTCCCCCGCCAGCAGCGCGAGTTGCGCCATCTCCTCCTGCTTCTCCTCGCCCACATGCCAGCCCAGCGCGAGGAGTGCCGCACTCCGGGCGCCGGGGTCGCGTGCGGAGTTCCAGGCGGCGATGAGCGAATCGCGCAGCACCGTGTCGCCTTTGGACAGCCTCTCCTCGATTTCCCCATCGGCAAAGCGGAGCATGCCGCCGCTGTTGTGCCGCCTCGCGGCATCCATCGCCTCCTGCTCGCGCCGGGCGAGACTCGCGGAATCGTACAGCATCCACGCGCGGGTGCGCTCGTAGCGCGCCGGGGTACGGAACCGGCGGCCGTCCGGGTAGCGCAGGGTAGCCTCGCCCGCGTACCGCGCCGTGTCCGCGCGCTGGCGGAAAAGGCCGAGTGCGGGATCGTACAGATGGCGGCCGCGGACAATTCCGTCCGCGACGCGCTCCACCCCCACGGAATCCGCCAGCGTGCGTTCCATGCGGATCCAGCGCTCCTCGTAGCGCACCGCCGCGCTGTCCCGCACGATCCACATCCTGCGCCCCTGCACCATCGTGTCGCGAACGATGATGCTGACGCGTTCGCCCCGCAGCGACTGCGCGTACGGGCCCGCCACCGCGTGCAGATCCACCGGGTCGGTCCACCGCAGCCCGGCCCTGGGCGCGCCCGCGGGAAGCGACGGCACCAGGTCCCACAGCCGCGCGGCGGGAAGGATCAGTTGTCCACCCTCCATGACGCTCCACCCGATCGCCGTCACGGAATCGAGCGCGGACTCACCGGGCGACCCGCGGTACTCGACAGGGGCATCGATGCGGACGAGCCGGCCGCGCGCGTCATGTGTGACCGACGCGGCGGTATCCATGTGGATCAGCAGCGTCCGCTCTCCGCGCGCGCCGTCGCGGCGGACGGAATCGATGGCGATCTGCGTCTGCTCGCCCCCGCCGCGCGCGAACGCGGCCTGCTGGCGCCCGTGCATCCACCGGTGCGAGCCGCTCACCACCATGGTCCACCCCGCAGGCCGCGCTTCCTGGGCGGCGGCGAGGGGTGCGAGGGTACATGCCGCGAGCAGGGCGGCGGCAAACGGGAGGTACGCGCGGCGCGGGGTGATCGTGTTCATGCAAGAACGCGGTGGCGTAATGGGATGGCGCGAAGGAAGCAACGGATGGATCACGGGCCTGGCTTTCCGATCAACGTCCCAGCGGGGAAATCACGAACGGCCCGCCCGCACCCGCATCCCGCGCGGGAGGCGGGGTGCCGGAAGCGGCTTCCGCGCAGGCGGCTGCTCATTCGGAGATGTGCGGCATGCACGCAAAAAGGTTGCGTCTCATTCGCGGATGCTGCACCTTCGTCTGTTGCAGCTACGGCCACACCTTTACTCGGGACACCGGGCTCCTTCCGCGAAGTCATCTGCTTCCGGTCCAGCTCCCGCCCTGCTGGCGGATCACGAGTTCCCATCCTCGCCCTGAGGGCGACCCCATGGACCCAGCGTTGATGACCTTTCAGCAGCACAACGGCTCCGGCCGCCGGAGCGCACGATGATCGCGCCCGAGACCGGCGGCCGCGACATCATCGTCATCGGCGCGTCCGCGGGCGGGGTCGAGGCCGTTCGCGAGATCGCCGCGCGCCTTCCGGCCGACCTTCCCGCGGCGGTCTTTGTCGTCCTCCACTCGTCCCCCAACAGCCGCGGCCTGCTGGCCTCGCTGCTGAACCGCGCCGGCCCGCTTGACGCGTTCATGGCGGAAGACGGAGCGTCGGTTCTTCATGGACAGATTCACGTCGCTCCGCCGGGCCAGCACCTGCTGCTGCGCCCGGGGCACGTGCACCTGTCGCGCGGGCCGCGGGAGAACTGCGCGCGGCCCGCGGTGAACCCCCTGTTCCGGACAGCGGCGGCCAGCTACGGCGACCGCGTGATCGGCGTGGTGCTCACCGGGAACCTGGATGACGGGACAGCGGGGCTGCTGGCGATTGCGGACGCGGGCGGCGTGACCGTGGTGCAGGATCCGGAAGACGCAATGTACGCGGGAATGCCCCGCAGCGCGGTAGAAAACGTGCGGGTGGACCACGTGGTTCCCCTCGCGGAAATCCCCGCCCTGCTGGAGCGGCTGGTCCGCGAGCCGCGTACGAACACGGTGCCTCCCCGAGCTTCGCACGTCCCCCCGGAGCATGGGGAAGACGGGATGCGGTGGCTGGGGAGCTACGCCCAGCCCGGCCGCGCGGCGGGGTTGTCGTGCCCGGAATGCGACGGTCCGCTGTGGGAGGTTCGCGATAGTGACCTGCTGGAGTTCGGCTGTCTGATCGGCCACCGGTTCTCTCCCGAAACGCTGGCGCAGGCCTCGGCCGTGGCGCTGGAAGAAACGCTGAGCGTGTCGCTGCGGGCGCTGGAGGAACGTGTGCGGATGGCGGAGCGGCTGGCGGAAAACGCGCGGGAGCGGGGCCAGAACCCCATCCGCGCCGACCGCCGTCTGCGCGAGGCGGAACGGGCCCGGCGCATCGCCGCCCAGATGCGCGGATTGATCGAGACGAGCCCCGCCACCGAAGCCGACGCCGCGGACTGAGTTCCAGCTGTGGCGGGATCTGGATGATGGACTGCGGCGGAGCGCCTGGTGTGCTCCGCCGCGGTTTTTTTGTGGCCCGCTGTCTCCCTCGCGCGAGATGCTCATCTTCGTCCCCAAGATGAACAGCCGTTCGTAAACAAG
Organism: Longimicrobium terrae; assembly: GCF_014202995.1. Taxonomy (NCBI): domain Bacteria; kingdom Pseudomonadati; phylum Gemmatimonadota; class Longimicrobiia; order Longimicrobiales; family Longimicrobiaceae; genus Longimicrobium; species Longimicrobium terrae. The sequence continues at coordinate 315,648 of NZ_JACHIA010000002.1, read as the reverse complement.
CTCGCCAGGTGCGCTGTTCCGAAAAAGCTGTTCACCAGCGTTCCGGACCCTCCATCAGACAAGATCCAGATCGTACCGCTGCTCGGCGACATCAACTCCCCAGACGGGGCCGGGCTTCTGCTCGGCGAGCCGGAACCCCTCCGCAAGGTACAGGCGGATCGCGGAATGCAGCGAATCCACCGTCCACAGTACGATGCGGCGGTACCCCGCCACGCGGCTGAACGCGATCGCGTCCCGCAGCAGCGTGCGGCCCAGCCCGGCGCCGCGCGCGTCGGGATGCACCACGAACCACCGCAGTTGCGCCGTCTCCTCGTCCGCGCGCACGATGGCGATGCACCCCGCCAGCCGGCCGGCGCGTTCCGCGATCCACACCCGCTCGCGATCGGAGCGGGCGAGAAAGAACTCGGCGAGCGGACGCGCCACCAGCGCCTCCATCCCCGGATCGAACCCCAGGCCGCCCGCGTACACCGTCCCGTGCAGGGCGATGATCCCGCCCAGGTCCCCCGGCCGCACCTCGGTCCGCACCGTCATGGCGAACCCGTCCTGATCGTTCATCCGCATCGCCATGGTCGCGAAGTGAAACGCCACCCATCCAGAACACGCCGTGGGTGAGCGCGGGAGAACGCGAGACCTCCGCGACGGCCGATAGCCTGCGCTCTACCATGCAGTTGAAGCCCCGAACGGCGCCTGTGGGCGACGTGTCGGGGCTTACCGCTGTTCGAGCGGCGGATTCATTCGCTCAAGATCATTCGCTCAGGGCCATTCTCCGCCCGACGACCGGACCCTCCGCCGCACCCCAACCCTCCCCCAGTCTTTTTTGGGGGAGGGTGGGCCGGTGGTGCCGGCCCGGGTGGGGGCCGCCCTGAAGCGATGCTCCCATCAGCGAAACGTTCCCCACGGATCGCCCCCTGGGCCGGCCCCGGAAGCGGTGTCCGGGCCGGACGCGTCCATGCGCATGGGCGGAAGATCGGGCTCGGGGATGATGCGGAACGTGGCGGCAACTGCCGCGGCGGCGAGCACCGCCACCGTCAGCAGCCGCGACGGTTCCGCCGGGTTCCATCCGCCCAGCAGCGCGGCCGCCGCCGCGGAAAGCTGGCACGCGAGCGCGACCACCGTCTGCGGCATGGAGCCCGTGCGCCGCGACTCCTGGCAGGCTTCCAGGGCGTTGGAACCCGCCACGAACAGCAATATCAGCACGATGATCCCCACCACCACGGCCACCCACAGCAGGTACGGACCCGCCTCGATCAGCATTTCCGTGTAGCGCGAACCCGGGTCCGCGAACAGGCCGGACGGCGACTTGCCCGCCCGGATCGCGGTGTGCGCGTTCCAGATCCCCAGCCACGCCAGCACGCCCAGCACCGCGGGAATCATGGTGAACAGCGCGACACCGTACTCACCCAATCCGCCACGGAAAACCGCGACGAGCGGAGCGGCCAGCAGCAGGCCGAACATGATGTAGGTCAGCGTCATCCGCGTGGCGGTGGGCGTGGAGTGTTCCTGGGATGGATGGACCGCGACACATCGGAACGGGCCGCGGCGGAGGGGCGGCGGCGGGGATCAGCTCGCCGCAACTTCTTCCCGCAGCAGCGCATGCAGGAGCTGATCGACCACCACGCCGTCCTTGATGGCACTCTGCCGCATGCGCCCCTCCAGCCGGTACCCGGCTTTCTCAAGCACGCGCGACGATGCGCCGTTCCAGTCGAACGGGACCGCGAACAGGCGCCGCAGCTGCGGATCGGCGTCGAACAGCGCACGGCTGAAAGCCGCCACGACCGTCGTCATCAGCCCGCGCCCCCAGAACGGCGCGCCGAGCCAGTAGCCGATCTCCGCGGAAATCCGTTCCACGTCATCGTGCGGAACATAGCTGATGCCGCCCGCCGCGTCTCCATCCACCTCGATGGCGAACGACGTGGCCGGCTGCTGCCCGCACACCGCGCCCAGGTACGATTCCGCATCCGCCCGCGAGTACGGGTGCGGAAAGCGGTCGCGCAAATTGAGCCACACGCGCCGGTCGTTTGCGTGCAGCGCCAGCGACTCCGCATCCGATTCACGCCACGCGCGAACGATGCAGACGCCCAGGTCCAGGTGGATCGCCATCGACGGAAAGCAGGGATGCGGAACGAAGGATGGAGCGAATTGCCACCGGGAGATGGTAAGCCGTGCCTCCGTGTGGAAGCAAGCGCCCCGTGAAGTCTTCAGCGCAGAAGACGGACCCGAACACACGGAACCCGCCATCGCCAGCCGAGCCGGCGATGGCGGGTCCATCCGCGCGGCCTCAGCCGTCGGTCTCGTTCGCGAGCTGGCGGATTACGGCGATCTCGATGCACGCGCAGAACAGCGCGAACGCCGCGCCGGGAAGCGAGCGGCGCCGGTCGAAGGCGCCGCGGCGCGAGCCCTCGGCCATCATCACCGTGTCCATGACTTCGCTGGCCAAGCGCGCGTACATCCACGGGCGCACGTCCGCCGCGCCGGCCAGCCCCGCCCCGACCACCAAGTCCCGCACGCCGAGCGCCTGCGCCAGTCGCGGACGGTCCCGGAACCCGGAAAGGTGCGCCACCAGACGCGGCGCGGCCAGGGACGCCACGGCAAACCCGAGGCTTCCCCACCCCAGAAGTCGCGCAATCGGCACGGGATTCATCATCATTCCTCGTTCGGGAGAACGCCGGGCGAACGCAGCACGCTCACCGTTGCGGACACGGGTGATTCGCTCAAGGCGCCGACTGAAGGTGCTCGCGGATCTCCTCCAGCACGTCGATGGCGGTCTGGAGCCGCGCCGGATCCACCCAGCCGATAGACTTTTCGATCGTCCCCTCGAACGGCGCATCCAGCGTGGACAGCAGCGTGAGCCCGGCGGCGGTAATGGTGAGGCGCATCGATCCCTCGATGAGCCCCTTGGTCTTGAGCTTGTGCAGCAGCGCCAGCAGGCGGTCGGGTTCGTGCACCATCCGCTGCTCGATCTCCACCCGCGCGCGTCCTTCCGCGCCGGCACCGCGCAGAATGCGCAGCACGTTGTACTCGTCCAGGCGCAAGTCGGACGGGCGCAGCACCGCGTCCAGCGCGGCGCTCAGGTGCTGTTCTGTCCGGAAAAGGTTCAGCGAGAGTTCGCGGGCCAGCGAGTTGATGGGCTTGGCGATCCCGAGTTCACGCTCGATGCTGTGCGGCATTCGTGATGGTTGCGGTCGGATTTCATGACTGTGGGGAGAGTTGCCGCCGCCTCTGCGAATCGGATGCCGCAGCAACCTCCAGATCGCGGCGCGGCGTACCCCACGCGGGCTCGTGCGGGAAAGAGACTTTCCCTACCCGCCACGTTGGAACCGGCACCCGCGACTTGAGTGATTCCCGCGCGGGACGTAGCTTCTCCCGCCCGCCGGATCCGCCGCCTCCTCCATCCCGCCCGTTTGAGATTGCGCCTCCCGCTCCCCCGCCGTCCCGCCCGGCTGATTCCGCTGTTCGCGATTTCCGCACTTTGCGCCATCGCCGGTGCAACCGTGACCGAAGCACAGACGCGCCCGCCGTTCCGCTGGGGAGGCGACGCGGAGGGCGGTGCGCCCTTCGTGGAGGCGGACGCGGCCGACCCCACGCGCGTGCGCGGCTTTGACGTGGAAATCGCGGAGATGATCGCGCGCGGGTTGGGGCGCGAGCCGGTCTTCGTCCAGGTAGCGTGGGCCTCCCTCGCCCAGTCCGCCGAGCGGGGGGATTACGAGATCGGCCTTTCCGGCGTGGAGGACCGGCCGGAACTGCGCACGCGGCACGCGCTTACAATTCCGTACTTCGAGTTCCAGGAGGTCCTCGCCGTGCGCCCCGCGGACCGCGGCCGCTTCCGCACCCTTGCCGACCTGGCCGGCCGCCGCGTGGCCACGCTGGGAGGCACGATGGCGTACGACCTCCTGCTCGCGGAGCAGGCGCGCACCGGCCTGGTCCCCGTCTCGTACGATGACGACGTGCATCCGTACACGGATCTGGTTGCGGGGCGCGTGGATGCGGTGCTTCTGGACGACGTGATCGCGGCGCGCTCGCTGCGGCGCACCGGCGGGTTCGTCATCCAGCCGCAGTCCGTGGCGGCGGGGCACTATGTGGGGGTGATGGCGAGTTCCCACGCGGTGCTGCGTGACTCGGTTGACGACATCCTGCGCGCACGGATGGCGGACGGCTCGCTGGAGCGGACGTTTCGCGCCTGGGGCGTGTGGAGCGATGCGCAAGCCGCGTACTTCGAACGCGTTCTGGCCGCGGAGGGGACGCCGGCTCCGGCGCACGCCGCGCGGCAGGCGGAGGCACCGGCGCGGAACCGCGGGCTGGGCGCGTACCTCCCGGCGCTGGCGCGCGCGGCGGGGATCACGCTTCTCCTTTCCTGCCTCGCGATGGCACTGGCGGTCGCGCTGGGGATCGCGGTGGCGGCCGGGCGCGTGTACGGGCACCCGGTGGTGCGCGGCGCGCTGGCCGTGTACGTGGAAGTGGTGCGCGGGACGCCCGTGCTGCTGCAGCTCTTCGTGCTGTATTACGGGCTTTCGGGCGTGGTGCGGCTGCCGGCGTTCGCCGCGGCGGTGCTGGGGCTGGGGCTGAACTACGCCGCGTACGAATCGGAAATCTACCGCGCGGCGCTGCAGGCCGTTCCGCGCACGCAACTGGAGGCCGCGCGCACACTTGGACTGTCCGAAGGGCAGATTCTGCGGCTGATTCGCGGCCCGCAGGCGCTTCGCCTGGCCCTGGCGCCCATGACCAACGACTTCGTGGCGCTGCTCAAGGATTCGTCGCTGGTGTCCGTCATCACCGTGGTGGAACTGACCAAGCAGACCGCCATCTACGCCACCAACGCGGGAAGCTGGGTGGTGCCCGGAATCGTCTGTTCGCTCATCTACCTGGCCTTTTCGCTCCCCCTTTCGCGCGCGGCGCGCATGCTGGAACGGCGCTGGAGCGCGGTATGAACCCTGTCCTTTCCATCCACGGACTGCACGTGGCGCACGGCGCGCGGCAGGTGCTGCGAGGGGTCGACCTGACGGTGGCGCCGGGGGAGATCGTGGCGCTGATGGGCGTGTCCGGCGCGGGAAAATCCACCGTGCTGCGGTGCGTGGCGGCGCTTCAGGCGTTCGATGCGGGATCGGTGCAGGCGGGTGGCTTTGCGCTGCGCCCCGGCCCCGTGCCGCGCGAACGTTCGCTGCGGGAACTGCGCGGCCGCGTGGGGATGGTGTTTCAGGCGCACTCGCTGTTTGAGCACCTGACGGCGCTGCAGAACGTGACGCTGGCGCCCCTGCACGCGCTGCGCTGGGCGCCGGCGCGCGCGGAGGCGGTGGCGATGGAACTGCTGGGGATGCTTGGCGTTGCGGGCCGCGCGGGGGCGTATCCCCGGCAGCTTTCCGGGGGCGAGGCGCAGCGGGTGGCCATTGCGCGGGCCCTGGCGCCGGACCCCGCGCTGCTGCTGATGGACGAGCCCACCTCCGCGCTGGACCCGGCCCGCCGCGGTGCGCTGGGAGACGCGCTGAGCGCCCTGGCCGCGCAGGGGCGCGGCCTGCTCATTTTTACGCACGACACGGACTTCGCGCGGGAGCACGCGCATCGCGTCGCGGTTCTGTCGGAAGGGGTGATGGTGGAAAGCGGCGCCGCGGCGGAGATCCTCACGCGGCCCGCACATCCCGCCACGCGCGAGTTGCTGCGCGGCTCCGCGCCGGACTAGACGCCTACCGTCGCGGTCTCAGCGGAACACTGCTGTATCGCTGAAGTACAGAGAACAAACGGTTGGCTTGAGCCAGCCTGCGAAGGGCGCCAGAGCGGACGTGGCTGTCGGTGCGCGGTTGGGCCAAACCAATGCTGGTGTATGGTTTAATCGCGGTTGTGCAGTACGTGCTATGGTGTAGTTTCGGACTATTCCCTATGCCTGAGGAGGTTGCTTTGAGAGCTTTTTACAGTTTCATAGCGCATCGCCTTCTTCGGTCCGCAAGCCCTCGTCCGAAAGCCCCTGCAAAGGGGCTTTCGGCGTTTCAGGATCCACGGAAATGACGCTCGAGGTGCCGGACTAGACGCGCCGCAGCAGCGCGGCGAGGGTATCCAGATCGTGCGCCACGGCCTGCACGTCCGCCGCGAACTGCGCGTCCGTCATTCCCGCCTCGCGAAAGACGGTAAAGAGCACCAGGCTCGTCTCCCTGTCCGCGATCACGCGCATCGGCACGTACACTTCCCCGCCCTGCGGAAGGCGGACGGTGTGGTCCAGCACGCCGAACACATTCTCATCCGCGTAGCGCAGGAACGCGGTTCCCGCCTCCGTGGGCACTTCCCATCCGCCCTCCACCGGGCGCGCGCCGGTGCCCAGCCCCGCCGCCCAGCGCGGTAGGTTGGCGCCATCCGCCACGAACGCGTACACCTCCGCGGCCGGGCAGTCGATCGCCACGGTCAGGGTGCGAGACTCTCGCATCATCAATTCCCGTCAGGTGCAGAAGGTGAATCCGCTCGATCGGCGGATTCGGCTCCGCCGGCCCGGGATGCCCCACCGCCTGGACAAAGCGATGGTCGTCCGCCGAAACGGAGCGCGTGAAGTCCCGGATCACGCCACCGGATGGATGGTCAGCGCACGCGGCGAAGGACAAAATCCCCATGCGCGCCGCAGCAGTAGGCGCGCTGCACCCACTGCCCCACGATGCTGTCGCCTCGCGCCCGCCCCGAGAGCGATACGCCGCCGTGCGAGATCCGCGGAATCAGGCCGATCTCCACGCTGTCCCCGTCCATGACGGTGCCGACCACCTCACGCTCGAAAGTCCCGCCTCTCGATCCGAAAACCGTGGTCGAAACGTCCGACGCGACCCGCGAGCCGAAGAACGGGGTAAAGTCGATCTCCGACAGCCCTTCGGTCGTCCAGACGTACCGGTCCCGCTCAGGCGGACGCTCTGGATCCACCAGATTCAGCGTGTCGTTGAAAGTGAGCGTCCCCTCCACGAAGCGCTGCGCCGGCGGCGAGCGCCGGGCGCCCGGCTCCCTGATCTTGAACCGCACCTGCCACGTGCCGGTGAGGGTGAGGCGCACGGGCGCGGCACGGCGCAGGGCGACATTCAACGTATCCACACGGCCGGCGGCAAGTGTCACGGTGCGCACCTGGGGACGGTATCCCGCCATCTCGACGGTGACTTCCGATACGCCGGGAACTACGTACTCCATCCGGTATTCGCCACCCTCGTCGCCGAATTCATATTCGTTGTCCGTTATTATGCTGGCCCGCACGGCCTCTCCCGTTTCCGCGTCGGTAATCCGGCCCACCAGCGTGGCCAGCTCAGGATCCCGCTCGCCCGACTTGATGGAGGAAACGACGACGGGAACGGCGACGGTATCCGTGACGGTGGCCGTCTTGGGACCGCGGATGGTGCGTGGCACGGACGCGATGGATGGCGCGGGTGCGGGATCGGCGGCCGGGCGGGCGCATGCGGTCAGAAGCGCGGCGGACAGGAGCACGGTTCGGCGCATGTCGGGATTCGGGAGAGTCAGCGGCGGCGTGAAACGGACCGGTGTCGCGTCATCTGACGCCGCGCGGAACGTGGAACCAGGTGTGCGGGCAGACGAGGCAGATGCGCGCGGTGGGGCTGGCGGTGAGCGCGCCGCACGCGGGGCAGCGGTTCAGGTACACCTCGTCCGGATGATCGCGCACGATGCGCTCAGCGATCCGCTGCCGTGCCGCGTGCCACCCGGCCTGCGCGTCCGCGATCACCCGCGGGTCGTCAGAAAGCCAGTGGCGTTGCAGCGAGTGGATGTGGTTCGTCTCCATCGCTGTCCCGGGCGCGGGCAGGTCGCCGGTGCCCTGCTTGAAGAGCGTGGTCAGGTGCCGGTTCACGGACCGCTCGTGCTCCGACATCAGATTGCCGTGGTACTTCAACACGTAATCCGCCAGCCGCGGCTCGTTCACAGGCGTACTCCGGCATGCCCCGGCCGCCAACACGCAGGGAAGATCGGGGACGAACGAAGCGCGATCGGATAGCGCGTCATGAGCGTGGCTGGCGTCAAACGAGATGAGTGCGGCGGAGGGGCTCGATGCCCGGAGAGATGGGCCGGCTTTCAACGACACGGCACCGGGAGCATGGAAGCGCCCGGTGCCGGATGACCGATCAACAGATGTACTACAGACTTGCGGCGACGGGCCGCTTCTCGATCAGGCGAAGAAGCCGGTACGCGGCCGAGGAGCCGTCCGCAGGCGGATTCTTGATCTCGCGCACTTCCACCTGGACCTTGTAGATGAACCCGGGCTCGTAGGTGAATCCTTCGATTTCCCGGTAGAACAGGCCCCAGCTGTCCGACGGATCTTCGCGAACCCGCATGCACGTGGTGGGGATCATGGCCATGCAGGGCACCAGCTGCGAATCGATCTCGAGGGTGACGATGTCCACGTCCGTCGATTCGAACGGCGACGAACAGGCGCCCAGAGTGACGCAGAACGCCAGGAGCGCAAGGAGAGAACGGAGCGCGGTTTTCATGTCGATGATCAGCAGCGGTGATGGCGGGAACGGGACCGGCGGATCGGAATCACCGCGTGGCCCGGAGTGGATCGCGGACACAACGTATGAACCTCCCGCTCTCGGACGGGAGCCGCCTGGCGGGTTGGGTGTGTCGGTCCCTGTCGAAATCAGACGGCCGGGCGCAAATCAGCGCTTCGCGGCCGACCGCTTCCTCGCCCCGTGCGCCGCCTCGTGAAGCTCGATCGTCCGCTCCGGCGGGGTGGACGCGATGAGTCGACCGATGGTTTCCATCGGCAGGTCGTCCAGCTTCTTGAAGCGAACGCATGACTTGCCCATGTCCAGCTTCTTTCCCGCCGCGCTGAACCCATCGCGCAGAACGGCTTCCTGCGCCGCATCTCCATACACGCCCAGCAGATAGAGCGAATACGCGTTCTTCTGCGCGGCGAGCGCGGCATACCCCAGCGGCCGCCCGTTGTACGTCGGGGAAAAACGGCTGAGCGGGACCTCGTACGAAATCATCCCCCACGCCATCGTCTCCTGATAGCCGTCCGGCAGGTTGCGGACGATCTCGTCGCGCACCGCCGACACCACGGCGCGCCGCTCCTCCGGCAGACTGGCCAGGTACTCCTCGACGGTTTCCGCGGTGCTCTGCATGACGGGATCCGGGATTCGGGGATAGGATCGGTGGATAAAGGGTCGATCAGGGCGGATTCGGCCGATGCCGATTCAGCCGAGGTCGGCGAGTACGTCCAGCGCGGATGCGAAGTGCACCCTGCGCTCCTCGCGCGACTCGGCGGATGGCAGCTGCTCCTGGTGAAAGCTGATGACGGAGCCCGTTGCCGCCGCGTTCACGCGCACCTGGATGACGGACGCCTTGTCTGCCCCCGGCTCGCGCAGCTGCAGCCGGAAGTGCGAGCCCGGTTTATGGACGCGCACCTCGGCGATGGCGCCATCGCGCAGACGGAACGCCGAGCCCGGCTCCCACGCGATCGGCTCCTCCGGCTCACCCAGCCATCCCGCGACGCCCTCGGGAGAGAGCACGCGCCGCCACGCCTCGTCCGGCGCAAGCCGCAGCGTCCGCCGCACCCCGATCTGAAAGCCGCCGCCCGCCACCTCGCCCAGCGCCCGCCGGCCGATGAGGCGCTCGTAGCCGGTAGCAACCATCTGCCGCCACCAGCCGCTCTCCACGGCGCCCGCGCCGCCCAGCAGCGTGACGATCTTTCCGTGCGGCAGTTCCGCGGCGCCTGCGGCGTTCAGCCACTCGGCCCATTCCGCCCAGCCGCGCCCCGTGGCCGCACGGATCGCGTCATCGGCCGCCAATCCGTCCAGCGGATCGACGCCCGCGGCCCGGGTTCCGGGTTCGCTCATTCCATCCTCCCGGTTCAGGACACCGCCGCGTCCGCCGGCTCGGGCGCGGCGATCACGTGCAGCCCGCGCTCCAGCGTCTGCTTGATGGGGCAGCGGTCGGCCAGTTCGGTCAGGCGCGCGCGCTGCTCGTCCGTAAGGTCGCCCTCCAGCTCCAGTTCGCGCTCCACCTGGTGCACGCCCACGGGTGCGGACACGCACTCCGCACAGTCCGCGTCGTACTTGCGCGCCTGCCGCAGCCGCACGACCACGGACTCCAGCGGCCATCCTTTGCGGTCAGCGTACATGCGCAGCGTCATGGCCGTACACGCGCCGATGGAGCCGAGCAGCAGGTCGTACGGCGTGGGGCCCGCGTCCTTACCGCCCACCTCCAGCGGTTCATCCACCACCACGCGCTTGCCCCCGGCCAGCACCTCGGCCCGGTAGTGCTCACGCCCGGCGTGGATGACGACGTCCTTGTTTTCGGCCACGGAATCTCCTGGTGCAGTGGGGCGGGCGGGCGCACGCGGCGCCCGCCCGGGGTCGTGCGGAATCAGGCGTCCGGCGCGGATGCGTCGGCGATGGCCTGAAACTCTTCGTCGGTCAGCCGCAGCGCGGAAGCGGCCACGTTCTCATCAAGATGCTTCACCTTGCTCGTTCCCGGAATGGGCAGCATCACCGGCGAGCGGCGCAGCAGCCACGCGAGGGCCACGGCACTGGGCGTCGTTTCCAGCCGCCGCGCCGCGTCAGCCAGCGGCCCACCGCTTTCCGCCAGCTTGCCGACCCCCAGCGGAAACCAGGGGATGAAGCCGATCGACTCCTTTTCGCAGTAGTCCAGCACGGACTCCCACTCGCGATCCGCCACGTTGTACCGGTTCTGCACCGTCACGATGGGTACCTCGCGGCGCGCCGCCTCGATCTCCTCCACCGTCACCTCCGACAGCCCCACGTGACGGATCTTGCCCTCGCGGCGCAGGTCGGCCAGGGTGCCGATCTGGTCTTCCGCCGGGATTTCCGGGTCGATGCGGTGCAGCTGCCACAGGTCGATCACGTCCACCTTGAGCCGCTTGAGGCTGGCTTCGCAGGTGGCGCGGAGGTGTTTGGGATGGCCGTTGGGCGTCCACTGGTCCGGCCCGGGACGCTCCAGCCCGCCCTTGGTGGCGATCACCAAGCCGCGGGGATACGGATGCAGCGCCTCGGCGATCAGCTCCTCGCTCACGAACGGGCCGTACGAATCGGCCGTATCGATCAGGTTGATCCCCACTTCCACCGTGCGCCGCAGCACGCGGATGCACTCCTCGCGGTCCTGCGGCGGGCCCCAGATTCCCTTTCCGGTAATCCGCATGGCGCCAAAGCCGAGCCGGTTCACTTCCAGGTCTCCGCCAATGCGAAAGGTGCCGCTCGCCGCCGCGTCCAGCTTGTTTTCCGCCATCTACAACACTCTCGTTCTGCGGTGGATGAAGAGCATCGCCGCCGCAATCTGGCGACCTCGTCAACCCCTCCGCGAGCCTCGTTCCACGCCGAGCGCGGGGTGGATGAGAAAACCCTTGCGCCGGGCACCACTTCGGCTTTTATTCGGGTATAATCTAACGTCGAAGCCGGAGGGGTGCCATGGATGCGATGACGCTGGACCAGAAGCTGGAACTGCTGATCGGGCTGGCCGGGGACGACCGGGACGGCGCGCCGGGGAGCACCACGACCCTGCCGCCGCGGCTTCGCCACGCCAACGATTCCGGCGCGCTGCGCCCGCTCAACATCCGCGATCTGCGCGTGCCGGGCAAAGGCAGCGTGTCGCTCATGCGCATTCTGATGACCAACGCGTGCAGCTTCAACTGCCACTACTGCCCCATGCGCCGCGACCGCGACATGCCGCGTACGCTGCTGAAGCCGCCGGAACTCGTCCGCATCTTTCTGGAGGCGTACCACCGCGGGTGGTGCAGCGGGCTGTTCATCACCACCGGCATTCCCGGCCGGCCGGTAAAAGTGATGGATGACCTGATCCAGGTGCTGGAACTGCTGCGCGAGAAGCACCGGTTCACGGGATACGTGCACGTGAAGATGGTACCCGGCGGGCAGCCCGCACAGATCGAGCGTTTGACCGCGCTAGCCAGCCGCATCTCGCTGAACCTGGAGGCGCCCTGCGGATCATCGCTGGCGCAGATCGCGCCGGAAAAAAACCTGGACACGTCGCTCGCGAGCCTGGAGCAGGCGCGGCGCAACGTGAACCGCGAACGCGCGGAGCGGCGCGACGGCAAGATCGGCGACCCGCTGCACCCGGGCGGCGCGTCGGGAATGACGATGCAGTTCGTCGTGGGCGCCACGCCGGACAGCGACCAGGCGCTGCTGGGGCGCGTGACGGACCTGTACTCGCGCGGCGGAATCCACCATGCGCACTTCAGCGCCTTCCGCCCCATCCGCGACACGCCGATGGAGCACACCGCGGAAACGCCGATTCTGCGTGAGAACCGGCTGTACCAGGCGGACTACCTGCTGCGCCAGTATGGCTTTGGCGCCGACGAGGTGGTGTACGACGAAACGGGAAACCTGCCGCTGGGCAACGATCCCAAGACCACGTGGGCTCTCGCGCACCCGGAGCGCTTTCCGGTGGAGATCAAGACGGCGTCGTATGAGGAACTGCTGCGCGTTCCGGGGATCGGACCCGGGTCCGCGCGGCGGATCGTGAACGAGCGCGGCGCAACCGTGATCAGCGGATTGGCGGACCTGCGCAAGATGGGCGTGGCGACCACGCGGGCGTCGGGGTTTCTGACGCTGAACGGCAGGGCGTTCCAGAGCGTGCGCTGGACGGAGCAGCTGGGCTTGTGGGGCCCGGCGGAGGACGCGGGTACGCCCCAGCGCACCTACAGCGTCAGCCCGGGCACGTTCCGGTAAGCAGAGTCGGGCCGGTCGATGGAGGAGGATATCCTGTCTGCGGCCAACTTCACGGCGGCCCCTACCCGGGCTCGTACTACTCGCCCACCCTCCCCCGCGAGAGCGAATGAATCCGCCGCTCAAACAGCGGGAACCCCCGCACCGGCCGCTGGCGCGTCCGGTTCGGGGCTTCAACAGCGTTTGGGGCAGTAGACGGTGTGGCAGCCGGTCCGCGGAGGCTGGTTCCGCCTTTTGGGAGGCGCGGTTTCAACCGCCGGGGCCGAAGCACGCCGATCCACATCGCCGTCTGCCCCCGCGCTGAGGTCTCCCCCTCTCCCGCTTGCGGGAGAGGGGGCCGGGGGGAGAGGGGTGCCCGCCGCCGCGCCACACCATCCGAAACGAGATGAGTTGTCCTTCTCCCCTCTCCGTGCGGCTGTTTGCACGGGGAGGGGCCGCGAGGCGGACGGCGCACCAGAGCGGGGCGTCCGAAGTGCCCGGACGAGAGAACGCCGCCCGGCGCGGGCCGGGCGGCGTTCTCAGGACGGGTCACGGTGGCTCAGCGGCCGCTGCCCAGCAGCATCCGCAGCGGGCCGGGGATCATTGCGCTCACGTTGTCCAGCGAGGTCAGCGCCTGCTCCAGGCTGTCCGGATCGCCGTGCCAGTGGTCCAGCAGCACGTCAGCGTCCGTGTTGTGCACCAGGCGGGCCAGCGCAAGCATCAGGAAGTACACGTCTTCCACGCTGCCGATGACCGGCAGGATCGCCTCGGGGATCAGGTCCACGGGCGAAAAGAAGTACGCCACGGCCGCCAGCACGATCGCCTTGTCGGCCGCGTTCACCCGCTTGTCGATCGCGATGCCGCCGATGAGCCGGATGAAGTTGGGGATGTCGCGCACGATGGCGGGAAGCGTCGGGGCCGGCGCGCCGCGCCCGCGGGCTCCGCGCCGGGGGCGCTCTTCCACCTGGTTGTCGTCCATCTCAAAGCGCCCGCGCGCCCTGCCGCCGCGGCGGGGACCCACCAGATCGTCGTCGCCGCCGGCAGTGCCGCGGCGGGGCTGATCGTCGTCGCTGTAGCTCACGCTGAACCCTCGGGTGCTGGTTGTGGACCGCCTACGGCGCGGGCGGCCCGCTCTGCGGATCCCCGTCCGGCCTGCGCGCGGGTGGCGCGGCCGGAGGAGCGCCGTTCTGCTCGTCGCGCGCTCCGTTAGGAAGAACCACGCCACCCACTTCGCCCAGCACCGTGCGCCCGGCCTCAGTGAGCCCGGAGAACAGCCGTCCGGCCGTGCCAAACAGCCCGCCGTCGCTGGCCGGCGGCACCTGCGCGGCCTGCGTGGAAGCGGACGGCGGCGTATCGGGAGCAGACGCCCCGGACACCACGCTCCCCACCTCGTTGATTACGGAGCGCCCCGCGTCGGTAATCCCCGACACCACGCGCCCGGCCGTTCCCACCACGCCCAGCGCGCCGCGGATGGTGCCGAAGGCGATCCCCTGCTGGCGCATCTTGTCTTCCAGCAGTTCGCCGAAGCGCTGAATCCCGTTGGGCGTGCGCACCGAGCGGTTGTACTTGCTGGACAGGAATTCGATGTAGTCCAGCACCTGGTACAGCTGCTCTTCGGGGAGGGCTTCCAGGTGGCGCATCACGCGGTCGCGAAGTACGTCGTGCATCACGGACATGGGATGGATGGCCTTCCAGGTGAACCGGGCGGCGGGCCGTGATCGACCAGCGCCGCGAACCGGGGGCCGTACGCGCCGTTGGGCGCGGTGGTTTCGCAATCTGATCCGCGCGACGGGAAAGGGGAAGGGTGAGAGTGCGTGAGTGCTGAGTGCGGGGTGCGTGAGTGCGAGGGATGTGAATCCGCGCGTGCGGCGGCTCACGAGCACGTCCAGGCTCACCGCCGATCGATACCCGGGTAGAAAGCAGCAACCCATGCCCTCGCACTCACGCACTAACGCACCCAGCACTCACGCACTTCCCCTACCGTCGTTGCCGTTCCCCGGCCCGGCGGGTAGCTTCGGGGCTCGCGATTTCCGTCCCGCCCTACCGGTCCATGCGCCTGCTCCGCCACATCGCCCCGCTGCTGGCCCTCGCCGCCGCCCTGCCCCGCCCCGCGGCCGCGCAGGACGTGTGGCCCTCGCGGCGGGAAACGGTCGCTGGCGCCGCGCTGATCGGCGGCGCGCTGCTGCTGGACCGCACGGTGGCGAGCGGGATTCCGGACGGAGGCGGAGAGCGGTGGAAAGGGGTGTCGGACATCGCCAACTATGGCGGGCGGCCGCAGTGGAGCGCGGCGCTGCTCGGAGCCACGTGGGGTGTGGCGCGCGTGGCGGGAAATCGTCCTCTGGCGGACGCGGCCGTGCACGTGGGCGCGGGGCTGGCGGCGGGCGGCGTGGCGAACGGACTTCTCAAGTTCGGCACCGGGCGCACGCGGCCCAGCCGCACGGACGATCCGTTCCGATTCCACGCTCTCAGCAGCGGCAACAACCGGCAGTCGTTTCCCTCCGGCCACGCCGTCGTCGCGTTTTCCCTCGCGTCCGCCGTGTCGGAAGAGGCGCGGCGGCCGTGGGTGACCGTCCCCGCCTACACCGCCGCCGCTGTAGTGGGGTGGAGCCGCGTGTACGATGACAAGCACTGGACCAGCGACGCCGTCGCCGGGGCGCTGGTGGGCGCGGCGGCCGGCCGCGGCACCGTGCGCCTGCTGCACCGGCGCGGCGCGGGCCGGGCCACGGTCGCCCTCACCCCTTCCGCCATCGCCGTCCATCTACCGATCCGGATTCCATGAGCCACGATCCGTTCGCCATCCGCCCCGCCATCCCCGCGGACCTGGACGTCGTTTCCGACCTGCTGGAGGCGCAGCTTCGCGAGCACGACATCCCCATCGCCCGCGCCGACCTGGAGTTCGCGGTCGATGGCGTGCTGCGTGTGCCGGACCGCGGCTTCATTCTCTGCGCGGAGCACGACGGCTCGGTCGTGGGCGTGTCCTCCGTCTCCTTTACCTGGAAGGTGGAGCGCGGCGGGGCCGTGGCGTGGCTGGACGACCTGTACGTGCGCCCCGAACTGCGCAACGCCGGCGTGGGACGCGCGCTGCTGACTGCGACCGTCGACCAGGCACGCGAGGCGGGATGCCTGGCCCTGGAGCTGGAAGTGGAGTCGTCGCACACGGATGCGGAGCGGCTGTACCAGCGCCACGGCTTTGAGCCGCTCCCGCGCCGCCGCTGGACGCGCTTTCTGCGCTGACGCGGACCCGCCTCCCCTGTTTACGTTACTTGTCCGGAAGTGTATCTTGCAGGCCACTCCCGACCGCGCCCCGCGGCGGATTCACGACGAACACCGACGGTCGAGGCTCCATGCCCCGCTATCCTCTCAGAAAGTTGGACCCCGCGGCCGAGGCCACGACCCTGTACCAGGAGTGGCTGGATGAGATTCGCACCGCGCTCGAGCGCGGCGACGACCGGTGGGAACTGTGCCGCCGCACGCTGACGGGGATCTTCTACCCGCACCTGGCGGATGTGGACCCGTCCACCCTCCCGCTTTCCGCCCGTGCCGCGCTGGCGCAGATGGACGCGCGCAACGTGACGCTGGAGCCGGAATACTACGCCGAGGTGGACCAGGAGCAGTTCTACGCCCGCAAGCCGCTGCTGTGGATGTGGCAGATGTTCGACCGCAGCCCGCTGGGCGGCAACGTGCACCTGGGCGTCCTTTTCCGCCGCACGCTGGCGCCGTTCCTGTTCAAGCGCGTGGGCCGCAACTTCAAGTGCTTTCACTTCGTGGAGTTCAGCTACGGCTACAACATGGAAGTGGGCGACGACGTGGTGGTGCACCGCAACGTGCTGCTGGACGACCGCGGCGGCATCGAGCTGGGCAACGGCGTCAGCATCAGCGACTTCGCCAACATCTACAGCCACACGCACAGCATCGTGGACCAGGTGGATGTGTCCAACCTCAAGACGGTGATCGACGACGGGGTGCGCATCACCTATCACGCCACCGTGCTGGCGGGGACGCACGTGGGCAAGGACGCCATGGTGGGCGCGATGGCCGTGGCCACCAAGGACGTGCGCCCGTACCACGTCAACGTGGGCATTCCCGCCAAGTCCGTGCGCGTAAAGCCCAACGCGCCCCCCGAGGCGTACAAGCTCACCCTGCGCCGCGGCGACGAGCCGGAGGCGCCGGCCGGCGGCGTCGCGGGCGAGGGCTGACCGCGCGGCACGGAGCCGGGGATGGCGCGTCGCGAGGCCGCCGCATTCCCGGCTGATGGCAGGTAAGGAAATTCCCTCTGTTCACGGGCGGCGCGGAGCCGTATCGTCCCCATCGGGCGGTGCGCTCCGCGCCGCGTGTTTCTGTCAGAAGCGAGCAGCCGATGAGTGAAGCCTTTCGTGCGGCGGAGGCGGGAACGGTGCCGGTTGAGACCACCGATCCCGTCAACGCGCGCATTCTTGAAGTTTCCGAAGACCGCATCACCGGCTTTCAGGCCGAACCGTTCGCGGAAATCAGCCGGCTTTCCGGCGTGGACCTGCCCACGGTGCTGGAGCGCATTCGCGCCATGCTGGCCGCGGGCGTCATTCGCCGCGTGCGGCAGACCATGCTGGCCACCAACCTGGCTCCGGGGGCGCTGGTGGCGTGGCAGGTGGATGCGGAACAGCTGGATTCGGCCTTCAACTACATGTTTCAGCAGGATCCCTTTTCCGGCCACGTGGTGATCCGCTCCACCGACGCCGAGACGCCGGGGAGCAAGTACCGGCTGTGGACCACGCTCAAGGTTCCGCAGGGCTTTTCGCTGCGCAAGCACGCGGAGTACCTGCGCGACAAGGTGGGCGCGCACTCGTTCCGGCTCATGCCCGCCAACGCCGTCTTCACCCTGGGCGTGGGCCACGTGCGGCGCCGCGGCATGGAGCCTGGCGCCCGCAGCGAGGAACTGGGCCGCGTGCAGAACACGGCCGTGGTGGAGCTCAGCGACCTGGAGTGGCAGGTGCTGGGGCCGCTGAAGCGCGAGTTCGGCCTCGAGGAGATCGTGGATCACCCGTGGGAGGCGCGCGCGGCCGAGGCGGGCGTGCCGCTGGAGGAGTTCCTGGCCGTGGCGCGCGGGCTGAACGAGCGCGGGGTCGTGGGCCGCTTCAGCACCTTTCTGGAGCACGTCAAGCCGTCCGCGGCGGGCACGCGGGTGACGCGCTACAACGCGCTCTTCCACTGGCGGGTTCCGGTAGGGCGCGAGATGGAAGCCGGCCGCGAGGTGGGCCGCCACTACATCATGACCCATGCGTACTGGCGCGAGGGCGGGCCGGAGTTCGCCGGCGTGAACATCATGGGCGTGGCGCACGGGACGGAAAAGGAACTGGTGCTGGCCCACAAGGCCGCCATCGACGAGCACCTGCGCGAAGCCGGGATCGACGTGGACTACACCAACGTGTTCTGGGGCGGCCGCAGCGAAATCAAGCCGTCGGAGATCCTGCCGTCCGCGTACCTGGAATGGTGCGCGCGCGAGGGCGTGGACCCGGCCGCCATGCACGCGGAGTGAGCATCCGTCCGTCTGTTCCGCGGCCCCGCGCTCGCCGGGGGCCGCGGAACAGACAGGCTTCTCCCTGGAAAACTGTTTGCGATGACTATCTCGATCGATACAATTTGTCGCGTCCGTGTCGGCAAATAGATCTATTTGGATTATTTTCATCCCGAGTTACAGAAACTTGTGCAGAAACCCTTGCGGCGGCGTGCCGCGAAGCACAATCTTGATGTCCATGTCACAGCCTCTGAATGAAAAACAAGTCGATCTCCTTCGCTACCTGACCCGCCAGAGCGGGCCGGTTTCATCCGCCGACCTGGACGGCCGCATCATCCGCGCGCTCAAGTCGCGCGACTGCATCACCGAACACAACGGGCACGTGGTGGTGACGGATGCGGGGCGCGAAACGCTGCAGGGCGCGGTTGCACCCAAGGTGCGCAAGCGGAGGGTCGCCGCGCAGCAGACGGCCACGCACGCACGCGCCAAGGCCGTGCAGCGCGCCATCCAGATCCTGGAACTCGCGCTGCCGCGCGACTCCGAGGTCGCGGTGGGAAACATCTTTGCCGCCGCAGACGACGTGGTGGACGGCTTTCGCCGGTACGCCCGCGCGCTGGAAAAGAAAAAGGCCTGAGCGGATGAAAGGCGAAAAGGGGGGACGGGCGATTGCCCGTCCCCCCTTTTCTTTTTCCGCCAGCGATGTGATGTGCATGTTGCCACGCACATGCACCGTCATTCGGAATACCCGGCCCACGCGCGGGCGGCGGCCAGCGCGCGCCGCCAGCCGGCCAGCAGCGCCGCGCGCCCGCCCTCGTCGGCCGCGGGGACGAACTCCGACTCCGCGGGCCGGGCCTCCTGGAACGCTTCGGGGGACGGCCAGAAGCCCGTCGCCAGCCCCGCCAGCCCGGCCGCGCCACGGGCCGTCATCTCCACCATCGCCGGACGGCGGACGGGAATGCCCAGCACGTCCGCCTGAAACTGCATCATCCAGTCGTTGGCCGCCGCGCCGCCGTCCACGCGCAGCGCGGGAAGTGTTACGCCCGCATCGGCTTCCATCGCCTGCACCACATCGCGGGTGGAGAACGCCATCGCCTCCAGCGCGGCGCGCACCAGATGCGCCCGCGTGGTGCCGCGCGTCAGCCCCAGCAGCGTGCCGCGCGCCTCGGGCTCCCAGTGGGGCGCGCCCAGCCCGGTGAAGGCGGGGACGAAAAAGACGCCGTCGTTGCTGGCCAGCGAGGCCGCCAGTTCGCCCGTCTGCGCGGCGTCGTCCACGATCCCCAAGCCGTCACGCAGCCACTGCACCGCCGCCCCGGCGATGAAGATGGAGCCCTCCAGCGCGAACGCCCGCTCCCCGCGCGGCCCGCACGCCGCCGTGGTGAGCAGCCCGTGGCGCGAAGGGACGGGCCGGTCGCCCGTGTGCACGAGCAGAAAGGCACCCGTTCCGTACGTGTTCTTTCCCTCCCCCGCCGTGCAGCATCCATGGCCGTACAGCGCGGACTGCTGATCCCCCGCGATTCCCGCCACGGGAAGTTCGATTCCGAACGCGTCCCCGTCCGTCGTTCCGTAGACCTCGGAGCTGGCGCGGATCTCGGGGAGCACCGCCGCGGGCACGCCGAACAGCGACAGCATCTCCGCATCCCACGCGCCGGATTCCAGCCCGTACAGCAGCGTGCGCGAGGCGTTGGTGGGGTCGGTCAGGTGCAGCCGGCCGCCTGTAAGGTTCCAGACCAGCCAGCTGTCGATCGTCCCCGCCGCCAGCTCGCCCGCCTCGGCGCGACGGCGCGCGCCGGGCACGTGGTCCAGCAGCCACGACAGCTTGGTGCCGCTGAAGTACGGGTCGATGACCAGCCCGGTGCGGGCGCGGACGGCGTCCTGGTGCCCGGCATCCCGCAGCGCGCGGCAGGCCTCCGCCGTGCGCCCGTCCTGCCAGACCAGCGCGTTGTGGATGGGCTCGCCCGTCTCGCGGTCCCAGACGACGATGGTCTCGCGCTGGTTGGTGATGCCGATGCCGGTGATCCCCTCCAGACCCGCGCCGGAGTGCGCCGCGGCCACGTGCGCCACGCGCTTCGTCACCGTCCAGATCTCGCGCGCGTCGTGCTCCACCCACCCCGGCCGCGGAAAGTGCTGCGTAAACTCGCTGTACGCGCGCCCCTGCACCCGGCCCTCCCGGTCCAGCACGAGGCAGGTGGTGCCGGTGGTACCCTGGTCGATGGAGAGGATCATGGGACACGGTCGCGGGTGGCGGGAATCGTCGGAGCGCGCACGCTAACTGCGCGCTACACGATCCGCCAGACGTGCGCTCCCATCCATCGAAAACAGCCCCCGCGCGGAGGACACGGCGGAGGCGGAGGAACGCGCGGAAAACACCGAATTTCGTCACCTTTCACGCCTCCACCGTCCATCTGCCGAAATTTCGTTGCCGTTCCTATTCCCTATTCCCCATTCCCTATTCCCTGCCGCCGCCGTATCTTCGCCGCCGCACCGAAACCCCGGCCACACTTCATGCGCATCGTTCTTCAGCGCGTTCGCCGCGCCCGCGTCACCGTGCAGGACCGCGTCACCGGCCAGATCGGCGCCGGGCTGCTGCTGCTCGCCGGCTTCAAGGAGGGCGACAGCGAAGAGACGCTGGCGTGGATGGCGGAAAAGGTCACCTCCCTGCGCATCTTTACGGATGAGGAGGGAAAGATGAACCGCTCCCTGGACGACACCGGTGGTGCGCTCCTCGTGGTTTCGCAGTTCACGCTGTACGGCGACGCGCGCAAGGGACGCCGGCCCAGCTTCGTGGAGGCCGCGCGCCCGGAGATCGCCATTCCCCTGTACGAGTGGTTCGTGGAACTGCTGCGGACCGGAGGACGGACGGTGGAAACCGGGGAGTTCGGGGCGATGATGGAGGTGGAACTGGTGAACGACGGCCCCGTCACCCTCGTGCTGGAGCGCTGACCGCATGCCGGACAGGGCCTCGGCCATGCTCCGCGCGCTGGCGGGAAACTGGCGGCTGGACCCCGCGCGCCCGGAGCTGGAAGCCGTGTTCGGCGACGTGGCCCTTACCATCACCCCCGGCGGCGAGGTGCTGTACGCCATGCGCGACGGGAGCGCCGCGGTGGAGCTGCACGCCGTTGTCGTGATCGAGAACGGACGCGCGTGGATGGATGCCGGCGGGGGTGAAATGTCTCCGCTGGTGCTTACGGATGATGGATTTCTGCTGATGGACGAGGGCGAAGCGCAGGCCGCCTTTGTTCGTGCCCGCTGACCGAAAAAGACTGATGACCGAATCGCCGACTCCGCCCCCGCTGGTGCTCGCCTCGCAGTCCCCCCGCCGCGCCGAGCTCATCGGCCGCCTGGGGCTGCAGTTCGAGACGCTGCCGGCCGACATCGACGAAAGCTATTTCTCCGGCGAAACGCCGTCGCAGCACGCGGAACGCCTGTCGCGCGAAAAGGCGCAGAAGATCGCGGGCGAGCGCCCGGATGCGCTCGTGGTCGGCTCCGACACCATCGTCGTCGTGGACGGCGACGTGCTCGGCAAGCCGCGCGACGTGGAGCACGCGGTGCAGATGCTGATGCGCCTTTCCGGCCGCGAACACGAGGTGCACACGGGCGTGGCCGTGGCGCTGGGCAAGCGCGTGGAAAGCAGCCTGGAACGGGTGAAGGTGCGCTTTCGCGCGCTGGACGAGGCGGCGTGCCGCGAGTACGTGGCCACGGGTGAGCCCATGGACAAGGCCGGCGCGTACGGCATCCAGGGCTTCGGCTCGGCGCTGGTGGAGGGGATCGAGGGCGACTACTTCGCGGTGATGGGCCTGCCCGTGGTGCGCATGCTGGACATGATCGCCCGCTTCGGCTGGCGCTACGGCTTCGGCACGCTGGTGCGCGCGGAGCCGTAGCTTCGTCCGCTCCCTGACGGGAACAGGGCGGCGCTGAGGAGATGCCGCCCGTTGTGCGGGGGATGGCCTTCAGGGCACCGCCACGCCGGAATGCGCCATCGCCCGCATCACGGTGCCAGGAACCGCCGCGCGACGCGGACGTAGCGAAGATCCTGTTCGTGCTCCGGGAGCGCCTCCGCCGCGGCCAGCAGGCGGCGGACGTGCCGATGCAGCCGCGGCTCGCCCCAGCGGTAGCCGGTGGCGGATTCCGCGCTGGGCGTGTTGCCGTGGCGCGCCGCCTCCAGCAGGGCGCGCGCGGCCGCCGCGTCGAACCCGGGATCATCCCGGGGCGGCAGGCCGAAGTGACCGGGCGGCACAAAGCCGGAATCTTCTCGTACGAACGCGCGCGACATCCTCTCCTCCGCTCCGCCGTTTCTCATCCATCCCGCGACTCATCCGGGCAAGACCGCGGCCCGCGGCGCCGGAATCCCGCTTCCCGTCATCCCATGCACCCGTCTGATTCTCGCTACGCGGAAGCCGACACCCTGCGGCGGCGTATCCGCATCCTGCTATGGCTGTTCATCATCGGGCTGGTGCTGAGCGGCGTGACGGCGTTTCCGGTGCAGACGGAACTGGCGTGGCTCACCCGCCTGCTGGGCGCCGCGCCGGGAGACGCACCGGAGGCGCACGGCGTGCTGCTGCGCTGGCTCATCACCGTCCGGGAAGGTGTGGAGCAGACCAACCGCGCCTACCCCTTTCTGGCGTACGGCACCGACTGGCTGGCCTTTGCGCACCTGGTGATCGCGCTGCTGTTCGTGGGGCCGCTGCGCGATCCGGTACGCAACGAGTGGGTGGTCACGTGGGGGATGATGGCGTGCGTGGCCGTCGTGCCGCTGGCGCTCATCGCCGGACCCATCCGCGAGATCCCGTTCTGGTGGCGGTTGATCGACTGCTCCTTTGGCGTGTTCGGAATCATTCCGCTGTGGATCGCGCGCCGCTGGATCCGCGAACTGGCGCGATTGGAGTCGCGACCGGCGTGACGGGGCGATCGATGGACGCGCCTCCGTTCATCCATCATCCCGCCCGACCACCGCTGGCGGAAAACGCAAAAGCCCGCTCCGGCAGAACACCGGGGCGGGCTTTCAGCGATCCGTGGCCGAGAACGGTCAGGCGGCGCGCGGGTGCGCCACGAACAGGTGCGCGGGCAGAATGTTCAGCGGCTCGAAGCTGCGGTCCACCTTGCCGAAGAACTTCTCCAGATGCCCGCCGATGGACGGCGCGAACTGGTAGACCAGGAAGGCGCCGCCGGGGTTGAGCACGGCGTTCGTCTTCTTGAGGATTTCTGCGCGCACTTCCGGCGGCATGGTGCTGAACGGAATGCCGGAGATGGCGTAATCCATACGGTCGTGCCCCAGCTTGCGCAGCTCCGCATCCACGTCCGCCGCGGAGCCGTGCACCACGTGCAGCCGGGGATCGGGAATGTTCTCGCGCAGGTACGTCACGAAGTCGTCGTTCATCTCGATGACGATCAGCGTGGCGTCGGGCCGCATCCGCTTGAGCACGTGATGGGTGAACGTCCCCACGCCGGGGCCGTACTCCACCACCACGCGGGCGCGGTTCCAGTCCACGTGCTTGAGCAGTCCTTCAATCGTAAAGCGCGAGCTGGGGATGACGCTGCCCAGCATGCGCGGATGCTTCAGAAAGTTGCGCGCGAACAGCGCGAGTTGGCCGCGGCGCGAGCCCGACGTTTTCTGCACTCGATTCATCCTCCGGGTTGGGGAACAGGGCCCGACGTCGCTCCTGAACGCGAAGCTCCGGGACGGGCGTACTGCAAATCTGAGACTTGTTGCGCGTCAGCACCAGAACCCCCCTGTGCCCACACACCGATTCAGCCCTTCTGTTACCAGTTTGGACGCCGGAAGGTCCTTGACGCGCCGCTGGCGGGGAATGATCATCATGGCCGCTCCGCCGATCTCCCGCCGCCGCCCCGCAACGCTCCCGCCCGCCCATGACCGACCTCGCCCCTTCACGCACCCACGGCCCGCTGGGCCCGCTCGCCATCTCGCTTTCCGGTGGCGGATACCGTGCCGCCGCGTTCCACCTGGGCATGCTTCGGCTGCTGCACCGGGCGGGGCTGCTGGATGACGTCGTGGGGCTCTCCACCGTGTCCGGCGGTACGCTGGTGGGAATGAGCTGGACCGTTAGCCTGCTGGACGGAGAATCCTTTCCGGACTTTCATACGCGATTTGCGGATTGGATGCAGCGCACCAACGTGATCGCGGATGCGCTCGACAGCCTGACGGAACGGCGGTCCGAGTCGCGCGATGCATGGCCCAGCCTGATCCGCGGCGCCGCCGGCGTGTACGACCGCCCCGATCTGCTCAACGGCCGCCGCTTCGGCGAGCTGCTGGCCGCGCGGGGACTGCCGCTCCGGCAGATCATCTTCAACTCCACGGAGTTCCACACCGGCGTCGACTTCCGCTTCCGCGTGGCGGAAAGCCCGCTGGCGCGCATCGGCAACGGCAACTACCGCGTGCCGCGCACGGTGGCGGAGCACCTGCGGCTGGCCGACATCGCCGCCGCGTCGTCGTGCTTTCCCGGCGGATTCGAGCCGATCGTCTTTCCGCAGCACTTCTCGTGGCCGAAAGAGTTTCCGCTGGCCGATGCGCTCCGGGAGCTGGGCCCGTCGTACGCGTCCGGGCTTCCGCTCATGGATGGCGGGATCTACGACAACCAGGGCATCGACGCTCTGGTGCTGGCCCTGGCGCGGTCCGACGCCGAAACGCTGCTCATTTCCGACGTGAGCGCACAGCAGACGGACATCTACAACGTCCCCCCGCCTTCCCACAGCCGCGGGTACCTGACGCTGCAGTGGGTGGCGCGTCTGGGATGGGTGCTGTTTCTGCTCGCGCTGGTTTCCGCGGTCCTGCTCGGGCTGGACGCGCTGCGTGCGATCGGTGACGGAAGCTGGAGGTGGACGGACAACTTCGTCTACCTCTTCCCCGGCTTTCTGGCGGCCGGCGTGGTGGCGGGACTGGTGTGGCTGCGCCAACGGTTGCAGACAGGCGCGGCACTCGTGCAGCGGGACGTGAGTGTCAACGTGTGGGACGCGGTGCGCGGGCTCACGGTGCCGGAAGTGCAGGAGCTGGTGGCGCTCCGCGTGAGTTCGCTGCTGAGCCTGACCTCGTCCATCTTCATGAAGCGCGTGCGCGGGCTGGTGTACAAGGGCGTGTACCGGGACGACAAGTACAAGGGCCGGCGCATGGCCAGCCTGATCTACAGCCTTACGCTGGACTGGCCGCGTCTGTACGGCCAGCACCCGTGGCTGCGGCCGTCCGCGGACCTGGTCGCGCTCGCGCGGTCGGTGTCGGCAATGGGCACCACGCTGTGGTTCGACAGGGATGTGCGGTTCGAGCCGCTGGACCGCGCCGGTCAGGCGACCACGTGCTTCATCCTGCTCAAGCACATCATCGAGGATCGTCCGGAATACGACACACCCGGCACACCGCTGAACGCGCTCTTCGAGCGGCTGCGCGCCATGTGGATCGAGTACAACGGCCCCGCGCAGCCCTGAGCGATTCTGTTGGCGGTGTCGGCATCTAGATGGTCGGCTGAGCCGTTCCGAGAGGATGATACACGAACGCCGGACCGATCACGGTCCGGCGTTCACTGCATCGTCGATGACGTGAACCGTCTGCGATGGCCGCTGCATCGCGGTCCGGTACACATCCAGCGTCCGCTCGGCGGTGGTGCGCCAGGTGAGGGGCGCGACAGTCTCGGCCGCGTGGTCGCCCAGCCGGCGGCGCAGGGCGGAGTCGGCCATCAGGCGGCGGACGGCGGAGGCGACCGCGTCCGGCGAGCGCGGCGGCACAATGACACCGTTCTCGCCATCGCGGATGAGCATCGGCGCGCACCCGACCGGCGTGGCGACCACGGGGAGGCGCTGGCTCATGGCCTCCACCGTCACCATCCCGAACCCCTCGTACGTGGACGGCATCACCAGCAGGTCGTGCCGGCGATACTGCCGCATCACCTCGTCCTCCCCCGCGCGCGGGATCACGCGGACGAACGGGCGCGCCTGTGGCGGGAAAGAGCCGACGACGGCCTCCTCCGCCAGCCCGGGGCCGAGCACCGTCAGCGGCGGCGCATGACCCGCATCCGCCAGCAGTCCCCACGCGCGGGCGAGGTACGGCGAGCCCTTCACCATATCCCACGATCCGCAGAACAGCACCCCGGCTCCGCGCGGCGCGTCCCATTCCGGCACGTCGGCGAGGAAACGGGTGGATACGCCGTGCGGAACCACGTGCACGCCGGCTGGCGGCTTCCATCCCTGCTGGACCGCGAAGTCGCGGTCGCCGGGGTTGAGAACGATCAGCGCGTCCGCGAGCCGCGCGGCGGCGGCCACCTGTGGCAGGCGGACTGTTGGATAGTAAAGGCGGCGCGTCCACGGCTTCGCGATCAATCCATCCGCCGCGTCGGCAACCGTGCGGGCGTAGTTCAGGTGCTCCAGCCCGTGCGAGCGGCTGACGATGGCGGGAACCGATCCGCCGGACAGCTTTCTGCGCAACGCGAACCGCCACCCTTCCCCGCTCGCGACATCCACCACGTCGTACGGGCCGCGTTCCTGGAACGCCCGGCGGATGGCCGCATCCGTAAGCCACGCCGAAACGGTCTGCCGCACGCGCCAGTTCTCCGGCCGCGCGCCGATCTCCGGCGCCATCAGCAGGTCGCACGCGTGCCCGAGCGCGGCAAACTCTTCGCGCAGCTTGTAGTAGACCTTGGCCGACCCCAGCCGCGGGTCCGCCGGATAGTCCCCGACCAGAAGGATTCTCACGGCGCCGCCTCTCCGTCTGCCAGCAGCCGGTCCACCGTGAGCCGCATGGAGAAGTTCGCCTCGTAAAACGCCTTCGTCCGCTCGCCCATGTCGTCTCTGGGTTGCGCCAGAAGCCGGTCCAGCGCGGCGCCCGCCATGTCCTCCGGGCGCGCGGCGTCCACCAGAGCGATTGGCCCTTCCCGCCACGTCTGATCCGTAAAGCGCCCGTCCGCCGTCGCCGTGGGCACACCGTTGGCGACACAGGCCATGAGCGTCGTCCGGCGCGTGTCCGCACCGTCGGGATAGGGCTGCAGCGCGGCGTCGGCGGCCTGCAGGTGGATGGAGATCTGCTCCGCGCTCAGCCTGTCACCGGCGGTCACCACGTCCGTGGAGGCGTCCAGAGCACGCAGACGCTGGGCGAACGCAGGCGCGCCGCGCCCCAGCAGCAGGACGCGGGCGGATGGACGCCGCCGCGCGACTTCGCGCAGCGCGGCGATGAGCATCGGCGCGATCAGCTCGCCGTACGTGCCGAAATGGACGAGCAGCGGTCCCTCCCTTCCCGCCAGCAGGCGCTCGCGCGTGCGACGCACGGCGTCCGGCTGAGGAACGAACGGGATTGTGGAGGGAATCGGGAGCGTGGTGATGCGCAGGTGCCGCGGCCCGAGCGGGCGCAGCAGTGGAATCCACGCCTCCGTGGAGACGTACGCGCGTGTGCTGGCGAGAAGCAGCAGGCTCGCCATCGTACGGTTGATGGCGGCAAGCAGGTTCCGTTGCGGCCGCTGCCATCCGAAGGGAAAGTACGGCTCGTGGAACATTGCGCGAACGTCGTCCCCGGCACGGCGGCGGGCGAGGGCCCACGCGCAGAACGCCACGTTCAGACCGCGCATTCCCATCGCCTGTGGCGCGTACTGGATGAGCAGGCGTCTTGGAGCGGGCGCCGCATCCAGCCCGGCGGAGAGCAGCCGCAGCCCGGCACGGTTGAACGCGGGAATCCGGTGCACGCGTGGCGCCTTCCGGTTGCCCGCCCCACCGTTATCCGCCAGCGCGGGCGCAGGGCCGCCGTCCGGCGCGCGCCCGGAGGTCCACACATCCACCGCTTCGCCACGCTCAGCCAGCGCGGCGGCGAGAAGGCGCGTGTAGTCACCGATGCCGCCACCGCCGGGCGGATACTCGCCCGTGATCAGGTGCCAGCGGCTCACGCGCCCGCCGCCACCGCGCGGGAAAGCACGCCCTCGAGCGCCGAGACGTGCCGGTCCAGCGACATCCGTTCGGCGACAGCGCGCGCACCGGCGCGCATCCGCCGCAGCTCGTCCGGATGCTGCACGGCGTGAACGAGTCCGTCCGCCAGCTTGTCCGCGGTGGGCGGATCGCCATCGGCCAGAAACCCGTTTACGCCATCGGTGAGCCAGTCGCCGATCCCGCCGACGTCGAATGCCAGCGACGGTACCCCGAATACGCCGGCCTCCAGTCCCGTCAATCCGAACGGTTCCGGCCACACGCTCGGCACGACAACAAGGGACGCCTGCCGGAACAGGTCACCGCGCGCGTCATCCGCCACCCAGCCCGTGAACGTCGCATCCACGTCTCGGGTGATCGCAAGCCGTTCCCACGCGGCCCGCTGCGGCCCGTCGCCCGCCATCAGCAGGGGGATGCGGATGCCGGCGCGGCTCCCCGCATCCGCCACGGCGCGGATCAGCACGTCGCCGCCCTTGATCGCCGTCATCCGCCCCAGGAACAGAACGCGGAACTCCGGAGGCGGTTCCGCGGGAACGCCTTCCACGGTCGGGAAAAGCGGGATGGCGTGCACCTGGTCGGGGCGCGCGCCGTTGCGGATGTATTCGTCCCGCAGGTGGCGGCTCGGGGTGACCATCGCGGCGTACCGGGCGAACAGATCGTTCTGCTCGTGCGCCCAGGCCCACTGTTTCGCGACATAGCCGGGCCGAAGCTGGCCGCAGCGCCGCGGCCCGTAGTGCGCCAGGCAGCCCACGCCGAGTGCGCGGTTGCACGTTACCGGGCGGGGCCAGAGGTGCGCCTTCTGTCCGCTTATGCACGTGCCAAAGTACCCGTGCATCATCTTGACGACGGGCACCGCCTCGGCGAGCCGCGCGTCGATCTCCAGCGGCCGCATGTTGTGGATGAATGCCAGCGATGGCTTCCACGCCAGCGCCGCGGCGATCGCGGCGTCCGCGCCTAGTTCATCGATGCAGAAATGCGGCGTTCCCGCGGGCGCGGGAGAGGGCTCGCCCGGGCGAAGGCGGTCCAGGTGCAGGAGCGCGAGTTCATGCCCTCGCGCCGCCATCGCGGGCATGACGGCGGCCAAGTAGTTCTGCACGCCGCCCGCGTCGCCGATGCCATCGTTTGCAAAGAGAATCCGCACGATCAGCGACCCGTGCCCGTGACGCGCGGGCCCACCATTCCCGTCCACCGTGGCACGAGGAGAAGCGACGGCACGCCGGGACCATCGCTGTCGTGAAGCGTGCGATACATCACGAGACGCGGACCAGGCGCAGGCACTCGCCTTCCAGCGCCCATGCGTCGGGAACCGTGCGAAGGGGCTCGGCGCGCAGACCCTGGATCCGCAGTTCCTCCATCAAGTCGGCGGGGGCCATGCCGCGCTCGCGCCACACCGTGGGGTGCATCTCCA
The DNA here is from genome assembly GCF_014202995.1 of Longimicrobium terrae. Lineage (NCBI taxonomy): Bacteria > Pseudomonadati > Gemmatimonadota > Longimicrobiia > Longimicrobiales > Longimicrobiaceae > Longimicrobium > Longimicrobium terrae. The sequence continues at coordinate 286,205 of NZ_JACHIA010000002.1, read as the reverse complement.
CGAAGAGTTCGAGCGGGTCCATGCGCGCGATCGTTTCGCGGGCACCGCGCAGCACCTCCAGTTCAAAGCCCTCGACATCGATCTTGATGAGCGTCGGCGATATGCGCTGCGTAGCGCAGAAAGAATCGATGGTCACCGTATCCACCGTCTCCGTCCCCCGCTCCCCCGCGGCGGCCAGGCGGCTGGTGCCGTGGTGCCCCGCCCCGATCAGCGCCGCCGTTCCGCCCTGGTCCGAAGCGGCTGCGCGCACGGGAGTTACCACATCGGACAAGCCGTTCAGCGCCACGTGCCGGCTGAGCCCGTCGAACGCCGCGGGCGACGGCTCGAACGCGAACACGCGCCCGCCGGGACGCATCCACTGCCCCATCAGCAGCGCGTATGCACCGGCGTTCGCGCCCACGTCCAGCGCCACGCCACCAGGGCGCGCGGCGGCGCGAAAGGCGGAGTATTCCACCGCGTTCCACGTCACGAAGCGGTACTCCGGCAGCACGCGCACCACCTCGCCGCCGGGGAGCGTGGACGACACGCCCCGCGATCCGCCCAGCGCCGCGTGGTAGGCGGAGCGTAGCCAGCGGCGCGGCCCGCTTTCGGGAACGAGCCGCGCCAGCGCCGCCCCGACCGCCTCCAGGGGCGAGCGGCGCCGGTATGCGCTGGATTCCGCGGTGTCGATCTCGGTCATAAGGGCAGTGCGAAAGTGCGAAAGTGCGAAAGTGCGAAAGTGCGAAAGTGCGAAAGTGCGAAAGTGCGAGAGTGGCTCTGTGACGGGAGACGGTGGAGGCGACTATCCCTTGGCGTCAGCGGACGCGCTTTCCGGGACCTGCTTCGCGGCTTCGTGCAGGATCGCGGAGAGGCGGGATGCGTATGTCTCCATCGACCCCACGCGCTGGATCCGGGCGCGCGCCGCCGTCCCCAGCCGCTGCCGGAGCGCCGCGTCGCCGATCAACCGGTCCAGCGACTGCACGAGCGCGCGGCCGTCCTCCGGATCCACCAGGAGCCCCGTTGCGGCGTGCTGCACCAGTTCCGGGATCGCGTTGATGCGCGTGCCGATGGCCGGAAGGCCCGCGGCCGCCGCCTCCTGATAGACCATTCCGAACGCCTCGCCGCGCGTAGGCATCACGAACACATCCGCGTCCCGCCACCGCTGGAACCACTCCGGCGTGTAGGCACGCACGCCGCGATGCACCCGCACCCCGCCCGCGTCCAGCGCGGAAACACCGGGCCAGTCCGTTACCAGGTCCAGCACGGCGCGCTCGGCGAAACCGCCCGCGCGCCACGCATCGAGCAGTTCCGGACCGCCCTTGCGCACCCAGTCCCCGCCGATGAACAGCACGCGCACCGCTGCGTTCGCTGGCCGGGCCGCGCGCTCGGCAGTCCATCCCGCGTCAAAGCCATCCAGCGGAACGGGATACGGCATCACGTGCACGCGACTGGCAAGCGCCGGCTGCGCACGGATTACGTCATCCGCGGCCCAGCGCGAAGTGGCGATCACGGCCGACGAGGCGCGAAAGACGGCCCGGTCCCATGCGGCGTTCGGCGCGTAATCCATCCGCGCGATGCCGGCCGGAACTTCGGCGCTCGCGAGGCGCTGGGTGATGTCGATGGACACCACCGACGGCGTGCGGCGCATCCGTCGCAGGCTGGCGTACGCGGCGGCCTGCGTGTGGAAGTGCATCACATCCCACCCCGCTCCCGCCACCTCGCGTGCACGGATGCGGCGCGCCGCGAGTACGCCCGCGTGCAGTTCGTGCCTCAGGCGCGCGCCGGTGAGCGCCCCCGCCGCGGACCCGGGTGCCGGTCCCACGCACATGACGCGACGGATGATCCGTTCGCGCGGCGTGAGGTCCGCGCTCAGGTCAAGGTGCTCCGCGGTGAGGGACTCGTCGCGCGCCGCGGCCTCGCGAATGAGCCGCGCGACCGAGGCGTGGCCAAGGATTCCGGAGTTGACGAAGAGGGCGCGGAGGGGCGGCATGGAGGGAAGATCGTGCGGGAACAGGGAATAGGGAATAGGGAATGGGGAATAGAGGGATTACAGGAGACTGTCGGAGCGGCGTTGGGAGCGGCGTAGCGTGTTGTGCGCGTTGGGGTTGAGACGCCGGACCCGATCCGCGGGAGACGCGTTCGGCACATCCGATTGTTTCGATGCGCGTCCGCGGCGGGGGCCCTCACCCCGCGTGCTGCGCACGACGACCCTCTCCCACGAACGGATGTGGGAGAGGGAGCACACACCCGTGTCGTGTGGGCCCCGAATGCAGTTGAAGCCCCAAACGGCGCCTGTGGGCGTCGTGTCGGGGGTTCCCGCTGTTTGAGCGGCGGATTCATTCGCTCAACAGACTGTGCCTCGGCCGATACTTTGCACGCCGCGCGGAACTCTCTTCCGCCCTGATCGTTCCCATTTCTACAGATCCGCCTTCGACAATGAAAAAAGGGCCGACACTCTCGTGTCAGCCCTTTCCCTTCCCGCCTCCGTTGTTCCCGCGCTCCCTGGGCCCCTTCTCCTGCCCGCGCCCCCGGCTGCGTCCATTTCCGTTTCCGTTGCCGCGGCCGTTTCCGTGGAGTGCGGGCGGGCGCGCGATGGGAACGTTGGGCCGGGGAACCACCAGCGGTTCGCGCGGCGCCGATGCGGGCATCGAGGGCAGCCGCGCGACCGGCACGTTCGCTGGGGACGGAGAAGGCGCGGCGGACGTGGACGGCGCCGACGTGGACGGCGCCGACGTGGACGGCGCCGAGGTAGACTGCCCCAGCGAGGAGGTGCGGCTTTCTCCACCGCCCCCGTCCTCCTCCGGGGAGTCATCGCGGGCGGCGACATCGGAGCCCTCCGACGCACCCGCCGCGGCCGAAAACTTCGCGGGAACCACCAGGCGCGTGGCCATGACGTGCCCGTTCCGCACCGGGCCCTGCACCGTGACGGAATCGCCCGGACCCAGCATGCGCGCGTCGCCCGCGCCGCCGTTCGCGTCCTCCACCACCGTCTCCGGGCCCACCACCACGCGCAGGTCGGGGAGAGCGGCGTCCGCCGGGCGCAGCAGGAGCGCGCCGGACTTGGCGAACCATCCCAGCACCGCCCCGTCCGCATCTATCCGGGCCGGAACGCGGTCCGCCGACGCCATCCGCAGCCCGTTCACCATCAGCACGTCGGCGCCCTCCAGCTCCACGGAACGCGGAAAGGCGAGCCCGGTGGACGGATCCACCCGCAACCCGGCAAGAACCGCCCGCGCGCCGTCCGGAAGGCTGCCCAGGTTCAGCGCGCCCACGGTGTCGCCGCCGCGCACCAGGCGCATCTGCACCGGGCCCGACGACAGGTCGCGCACGCGAAACCCGGCGCTGTCCGCCGGCTCGCTGCGCTGCGACTCCACGATCCACACCCCGTCGGGCACCGCCGCGCCCGGGGCGAAGGTGCCTTCCACCGTCGCTCCGCCCCCGCCGCCGCACCCCGCCAGCGCCGCCGCCAGCACCACACCATGCATTCGCATGACGGCATGGCGGGCAGCAATCGTGCCGGTTACGAGCCCGCCTCGTTGCGCGTGGCGAACCACGGCGCCGGCGTGCGCTCCATCCGGCTCAGCACCAGGTGGTACGCGTCCAGCATCCCCCGCTCAAACCCGTCCACGCACCCCCACAGGTACAGGCGGAACAGGCGGTACACCGGCTCGCCCCAGCGCTGAATCACCATCTCGCGGTTGTTGTCCAGGTTGCGCGCCCAGTGCCGCGTGGTCAGCGCGTAGTTCCAGCGGTCGTTGACCACGAGCTCCGCCTCGAACGGCGAGCCCGCCACCGCCTCCATGTACTCGTGCAGGCACATCAGCGAGCCGTTGCCGCGGTAGATGTGCTTTTCCAGAAAGGTGGATACGGAGTGCTTGATGCGGTGCGCGCTGGCATCCAGGTACACCTTGCCGCCGGGCTTGAGCAGCGTGTCGTAGTGCTTGAGGGTGCGCGGATAATCGGGCAGGTGCTCCGTCACACCCAGGTTGACGATGGCGTCGTACTTTTCCGCGGGATTGTGCTCGAAGAAGTGCTCCATCCGCACCTCGCACGGCAGCTGCTGCGCGTCGATGATCCCCTGGATGAAGGCCCGCGACGGCTCCGATATCGTCAGCGAGGTCAGGCGGATGCCGCGCCGGCCGGCGTGCTCCGTCATCGCCCCCCAGCCCCCGCCGATGTCCAACACCCGGGACCCCGCACGCGCGCCCACGGCCTCCAGCGCAAAGTCCAGCTTGCGCGTGATGGCGTCTTCCAGCGACTCGTCGTCATGGCTGAAAAAGCCGTGCGAATAGCAGCGGTGCCGCCGGTCCATGAAGGCCAGAAAGAAGGCGGGATCTCTGTCGTAGTGCTCCGGCACCAGCGCCCGGTCTGCCTTCACCTGCCCCATCGTGAGCGGGCGCAGGAACCGCATCACGTACTGCAGCGGGTGCTTGTCGCCAAAGGCGTGGCGGACGGGAAGGACGCGGAGCAGGTCGCCTTCCACGTCCAAGTCGTTGCGCACGTACGCCTCAGCGATCGCCGTGTGGTCCATCGACGCGAGCGCGGCCATCCCCTGCCCGTTGCGGATCACCAGCGTGGCCTCGGGCTCGCCGGTGCCGAACACGCGCAGCGGGCCCTCCGCCGTGCGCAGCGCCAGCGGCGGGCGGCGCTCCTCGGGAAGCGCGGCATACCGTTGCTGCAGTCCGGAAATCATGCGGTCGAACGTACGCGCCATGCACTCCTCCTGGGGATGCGAGGTCGGCCGACGGGATCGGCCATGTAGCAGGGACCGGGCGGGCGCCCGGCGGTGCGACCAAGATAATCAGCCAGAGCTGGATTGGAGAGAGTCTTGTCGGCGAACGTGTATGGTTTTCTCCACGCTGGCGTGAACTGCACCCTCCGCATCCACCAGATCGACGTGATAGACGCGGTCCGTGGTGGCGGATTCCGTGAGCGCCGCGCGGATGGCGTCGAGTTCGGCGTCGTCGATGACGAAGCGGGCATGCAGCGTGGTGCGGCCGGGGCGGCGGAAGCGGATGGACGCGGCCTTGTCCCACACCACGTAGCCCGGCCCCAGCGCGCGGATCAGCATGATCATGTAGATGGGGTCCACCGCGCCGTACATGCTGCCGCCGAAGATCGTCCCCACGTAGTTGCGGGTGCGCCAGTTGAGCGGCAGGCGCAGGCGGATCTCGCGCCAGTCATGGGAGATGTGGGTGATGCGCCCGCCCGTTCCGCGATAGGCGGGAAACAGGTTGAATCCCCAGCGCGTCACGCGCGTGCGCATCGACTCAGGCATCCGCGACGATATTCAACCGCTGCAGTGCATTGCGAAGCGCGACCTCAAACGACCCGAGGTGAGAAAGCGTGTAGAGCCCGTCGATATCTTCCGAATCCCATAGCGCGTGAATGCGGCGGAGATCCGCTTTGCGGTTCCGCCACCCGATACCATCGACGACCGCAAAGACGTACTGCCGAGGCGCCCGGACGGCAGCCATCCGGGCAATCTCGGTCACTGCGTCAGTCAACTTGCTGCCGGTAGAGTTGAAGCCCTTCATCGCGACCACAATCTGTGCGCCGGCACCACCGTGCGGGATGGCGAGGTCGCATGGCGCATCTTCGCCACTGCGGCCGACGAAGCGCGTCCGCACGGCATACGGTACCCCGATCCGCTTGATGACTGCTTCTACCTCATCCTCAACCCCGCGGCCCCGCCCGACCGCACTGGTCGCCGTTCGTCGAGACCACAGGAACCGCTCCACAAGCACATCCGCGAAGGTCCATGGGCGAGAGAGCTGAGCTTGCAGCTGCGTTACGAGCCCGAACTCGCCGTCCAGAAATGCGATCAGTTCCGCCGGTCGGGTCCGGGCCAGGGTCACCCATCCTGAAGTATCCAGCCGATGGGAGAGCTGGTTCTTGAACTGCTCCTGCGTCAATCCAACACAGGTCGCCAGAATGGGGACTGAATCCGGATACGTCTGTACGAACGCGCCCAGCGATTCCCGCGTCAGCGGCCCGATCTCTCGCAGACGCTCCACGAGTTCGGTGATCTGCTGCTGCATGACCGCGTCTTCGCGGACAGGACGGCTGAGGCTCTGGAGTGCGGCCACGAACTCGTTGAAAGGAAGCGGAGCCGCCATTCATCTACCTTGCGACAAAGATGTACTCATCCACCGAACGCCGTTGGGCAGCCGCGTGCGTTCCGAATGAATAGGTGTGTGGAATCGAATACACATCCACATGTGCTTTCTCAGCTCTGAGAAGAGACATGATCTCATCCGGCCCCGGGACTGAATTCGAGCTGTACGACAGCACCAGAGTTCCCCGGCGGAAGTGATTGAACGTGGCGCGCAGAGCCTCCCGGATCGTACGCTTTGATCCAAAAGGAGTATGCTTCTTCTCGATCTTCTTGGTCGCCGTGTGCTGCATGATGGTCTGCCCTTCCCAGTAGACGGACAGCCCTTCAAGAAAGTGGTACCGCTTGATGTAGTCGTTGTCGTCCTTGGGCGGCGCATACGGCGGGTCCAGGTACACCAGATCGAACCCGTCAGGGTCCAAATCGAACACATCTCCGCAACGTGCCTGATTCCGCTTCCCATTATCAAAAACGGCGGAATTGTAGTCCGCCACCGCCGTCACGAACTGCTCCCGCAGGGGTGTTCGAAGACTCTTCCGGCCATCGTCATACCGGAAGTCAGTGACGGTGAATACTCCGCGGGGCTGCTTTCGAGCAGCCGCGAGACAAAGGGCGGATATTGCGACTGCGCGCTTGTACGGCGGAAGCGTATGCAGATGGGACCACACGGAGTCGAGAAACGCGTGGTCTTCGGCCGGGAAATAGAGCCCGTTGAACGTCCGCTGGATAAAATCGCGCCCGTCCGCGTTTGGTGCGAGCAGCGACGCAATATCAGCGGGATTCAACGTGGCCTCCTGATTCTCCACGAGCGCCCTGGCCACCGTCGATGGAAAGGAAAGGAAGTCGTTGGTGACGACCTCCACTCCCATTTCCTTGAGTGCATAGCCGACCACTCCGCTGCCGCTGAAGGCGTCGAGCGCTCGGCTGAATTCCAGGCGCGAGAAGATGCGCGACAGGTGAGGAATAACCTTGTATTTGGAGCCCATGTACCGCAGCCGGGGATACGCCCGCGAGCGCGGAAGCGCTCTCTCGGCAATGCCCAGATCGAGTTGCAGTGTGGGGACCATGGTACCGCCGGGAGAGAGAGTCAGGGTCGCGGATCAGAGGTGTGACCCGACGCAGCACTCAAAGCTGACAGCGTGCTCCGATCCCGGCAATCCCTTGCGCTAAACTGGTCCGCGAGGTGGCGCGTCAGTCTCGATGGACTGCGGCTCCTCGTCCGCGGGGGGAAGTGAATCCATCCCTTCCAGCCGCTGCACGAACACGCGTCGCACCCGCTCCACCATGGCGTCGGTGTTTTCGCCGCGCGTCACTTCCACCGGCGCCTCGAAGTACACGTCGATGGTCGCCGGGCGCACGATGAAGGTGTCGGGCCGCATGATGTCGTAGCTCCCCGTCACCACCGTGGGGATGATGGGAATCCCCGTTTCCTGCGCCAGCACGAACGCCCCCTTCTTGAACGGCTGTAGCCGCCCGCTGCGCGACCGCGTTCCTTCGGCGAAGATGACGACGACGCTGTTCTCGCGCCGCATCTGCTCCCCCGCCCTGCGCAGACTTTCCACCGCGCGCTCGCGGTTGCTGCGGTCGATGCTGATGTGCCCCGCCGCCCGCCACGCCCGCCCGAAGATGGGCACCTTCTCCAGCTCCTTCTTGGCGACGAAGTGGAAGTCCACTTCCAGCAGCACGGAGATGGCGAAGATGTCGAACCACGACACGTGGTTGGCCGCCAGGATGAACGGCTGCCCGGGCTTCAGGTTTTCCGTTCCGTGCGCCACCGCGCGGCATCCGCTGGCCCACATGGCCACGCGCGCCCACTGCCGCGACCAGCGGACGAACAGCCGCCCCTTCACGCCGAACAGGCTCAGGATGATGGCCGAACCGCCGTACAGGATGGTGGCCCAGAAGGTCCAGAAGACCATCCACAGGGCCCGGATCACGCCAAGGATCATGCTTCCCCCCGAAAGTGCTGCCAGCCGCCGAGTTCCATGGGCGTGCGGTGCCCCTCCGCGTCCACCCACCACACGCCGTCGCCGCCGCCCGTGCGCCCCACGCAGGTGAGCGCCACCCCGAACGCGGCGTGAAACGCATCCGCGTGCGGCGCTACCGCGCCCGTGGGCGCCGTCAGGCAGAGCTCGTAGTCTTCGCCACCGGTGAGGGCGGCGCGGACGGTGCGCGGGCGCGAGCGGCTGCGGGCGGCGGGGTGCACGGGAAGCAGTTCGGGAACGAGGAGAACCGCCAGCCCGCTGGCGGCCGCGATGTGCGCGGCGTCGCCGGCCAGGCCGTCGGACAGGTCGATCATCGCCGTGGGGCCCACGCGCTCCGCCAGCCAGCGCGCCTCGCGCACGCGCGGCAGCGGCCGGGCGAACCGCTCGCGCGCGCCGCGGCGGGGCTCCTCCCCCGCGAGCATGGCGGACACGAACGCCGCCGCGCCCCCCAGCTGCCCCGTGACCCACACTTCGTCGCCCATGCGCGCGCCGGAGCGCAGGACGGGATTCGGCGCCTCCCCCACCACCGTCACGTCGATCACCACGGGCCCGGGCGAACGCGTCAGGTCGCCCCCCAGCAGTGTCCCGCCGACGGACTCCACCGCCTCGCGGCACCCGGCCATCAGCGCCGGCGCCAGCGCATCCGCCTCCTCCGCCGGGACAGCGAGGGACACGAGGATGCCGATGGGCCGCGCGGCCACCGCGGCCAGGTCGCTGAGCGCCGCCGCCGCCGCGCGCCATCCAATCTCCGCCGGCGACAGCCATTCGCGGCGAAAGTGCACGCCTTCCACGCTCATGTCGGTGCTGAGCGCGATGCCGTCTCCCGCCACCACGGCGCAGTCGTCCCCCGGCCCCACGCGCACGTCCGGCCGCACGGCCGAGCCGCCCGCCAGAAAGCCGCGGATGAGGTCAAACTCGGGCCCGGGCGCCAGCGGCGCCGCGGCGGCCCTGCCAGGAGGGCGGGAATCGCGCATGACGGGGAAGATAAGTGCGAACGTGCGAAACGAAAGTGCGTGAGTGCTGGGTGCGTGAGTGCGTGAGTGCGCCGGCGCCGGCGAGACGGAGCCGCCGGAGCGCGCCCCCCCGTCCGCGTATCCGCGGGACGAAAAAGGTGCGGGAGCGCGAAGAACCCTTCGCGCCCCCGCATCCACTACCGCACTAACGCACCCAGCACTAACGCACTTCCCGTCCTCAGTACGCCGGGGGATCGCTGGCCGGGAAGCTCTCGATGGAGCCTTCCGTCACCTTGCCCTCGTTGGTCTTGTGCGACGACGGCGTCACCGCGCCGGCGGGCAGCGCGCCTTCCACCGCCTCCGGCTTGTCGTGGCCGCCCAGAAGCTGGCGCAGCACGTACTGCAGAATGCCGCCGTGGCGGTAGTACAGCACCTCCTGCGGCGTGTCGATGCGCACCAGCGCCTGGAACTCGCGCACCGCGCCGTCCTCGCCCGTGGCGCGAACGGTGACTTCGCGCTGCGCCAAGTTGGTGCGGATCACTTCCGTCACGCCCACGATGTCGAAGTGCTCGCGGCCGGTCAGCTTCAGGCTCTGCACGCTCTCGCCCGGCATGAACTGCAGGGGAAGAATGCCCATCCCCACCAGGTTGCTGCGGTGGATGCGCTCGTAGCTTTCCGCGATCGCAGCCTTGATCCCCTGCAGGTACGGCCCCTTGGCCGCCCAGTCGCGCGACGATCCGCTGCCGTACTCCTTGCCGGCCAGCACCACCAGCGGCGTGCCGTCCGCCTGGTAGCGCATGGCCGCGTCGTAGATCGTGGTGATCTCTTCGTCGGGGAAGTACGTGGTGAAGCCGCCTTCCGTCCCCGGCGCCAGCTCGTTGCGGATGCGCACGTTGGCGAAGGTGCCGCGCACCATCGTCTCGTGGTTGCCGCGCCGCGCGCCGTAGCTGTTGAAGTCTCTGGGATCTACCCCGTGCTCGATCAGGTACCGGCCCGCGGGCGAGTCCTTCTTGATCGATCCCGCGGGAGAGATGTGGTCCGTCGTCACCGAGTCGCCCAGCAGCGCCACCGCCCGTGCGCCGGTGATGTCGTTCACCGACTCCGGCGGCTCCTTGGACATGTTCTCAAAGTACGGCGGCTGGCGCACGTACGTGCTGTCGTCCGCCCACTCGAAGCGGTTGCCCGCGGGCACCGGCATGCTCTGCCAGCGCGCGTCGCCCTCGAACACGCCCTCGTAGCTGCCGCTGTACATGGCGCTGTCGATGGACGACTGAATGGCGGCCTGCACCTCCGTCATGGTGGGCCAGATGTCCTTGAGGAACACCGAGCGCCCCTGCGGATCCGTGCCGATGGGCTCGTTGTACGGATCCCAGTCCACCCGGCCCGCGATCGCGTACGCCACGACGAGCGGGGGCGACATCAGGAAGTTGGCGCGCACGTCGGAGTTGATGCGCCCCTCGAAGTTGCGGTTGCCGCTCAGCACCGAGCAGGCGACCAGGCCGCCCTTCTGGATCGCCTCGCTGATCTGCTGCGGCAGCGGTCCGCTGTTGCCGATGCAGGTGGTGCAGCCGTAGCCCACGGTCTGGAAGCCCAGCTTGTCCAGGTACTCCGTCAGCCCCGCCTTGTCGTAGTACGCGGTCACCACCTTGCTGCCCGGGGCCAGCGACGTCTTGACCCACGGCTTGCGGGTCAGGCCGTGCTCCACCGCCTTCTTGGCCAGCAGCCCGGCGGCCATCATCACCGAGGGATTGCTGGTGTTGGTGCAGCTGGTGATGGCGGCGATCACGACGGAGCCGTGGTCCAGCACCGCCTCGGCGTCCTCGATCAGCACGCGCTGCGCGTCGGGCGATGCGTCGCTGCCCTCGCCCCACACGCCCACCTTGTCCGCGCCCTCGCCGCTGTCCGCGTTGGCCGCGTCCTTGTGGCTGTCCGCCGTCCCCTTGTTGGGCTTCAGCGAGGGAAGCACGTCCTTGAACGCCTTCTTGGCCTTGCTGAGCGGAATGCGGTCCTGCGGGCGGCGCGGGCCGGCGATGCTGGGCTCGACGGTGTTCAGGTCCAGCGTCAGCGTGTCGGTAAACACCGGCTCCGGCGAATCCGACGTATGGAAGAGCCCCTGCTCCTTCATGTACGCTTCCACCAGCGCGATGCGCTCGGCGGGGCGGCCGGTGAAGCGCAGGTACTCCAGCGTCACCTGGTCCGGCGGGAAGATGGCGCAGGTGGCGCCGTATTCCGGGCTCATGTTGCCGATGGTGGCGCGGTCCGCCAGCGCCAGGCTGGCGATGCCGGGGCCGTAGAACTCCACGAACTTTCCGACGACGCCCTTCTTGCGCAGCATCTCGGTCACGGTCAGCACCAGGTCGGTGGCCGTGGCGCCTTCCGGCAGCTCGCCCTCCAGCTTGAAGCCGATCACTTCCGGAATCAGCATGCTGATGGGCTGGCCCAGCATGGCCGCCTCGGCCTCGATGCCGCCCACGCCCCACGCCAGCACGCCCAGGCCGTTCACCATCGGCGTGTGGCTGTCCGTTCCCACGCAGGTGTCCGGGTACGCCTGCGGAAGCCCGCCGGTGCCCAGGTTGGGATTTTCATCCGTCGAAAACACCACGCGCGACAGGAACTCCAGGTTCACCTGGTGCACGATGCCGGTGTTGGGCGGCACCACCTGGAAGTTCTGAAACGCCTGCTGGCCCCAGCGAAGAAAGGCGTAGCGCTCGGCGTTGCGCTCGTAGTCCAGCTCCACGTTCTGCTCAAAGGCCTCGGCCGTGCCGAACGCGTCCACCTGAATGGAGTGGTCGATGACCAGTTCCACCGGCTGCAGCGGGTTGATCTTGGACGGATCGCCGCCCAGCGTGGCCATGGCGTCGCGCATGGCCGCCAGATCCACGACGCAGGGCACGCCGGTGAAGTCCTGGAGGACGACGCGCGCCGGGGTGTAGGCGATTTCGCGGTCCGGCGGCGTGCGCGGGTCCCACGCGGCCAGCGCGGCGATGTCGTCGCGCGTGACGGTGATGCCGTCTTCGGTGCGCAGCAGGTTTTCCAGCAGAATGCGGAGCGAGTATGGCAGGCGCGAAACGTCGATCGCTTCGCGGCTCAGCGCGTCCAGGCGAAAGATCTCGTATTCGCGCTCGCCAACGGTAAGCGTTGAGCGGGCGCCGAAGCTGTCGGACATCACGGTCTCCTGAGTGGAATCCGGAAAAATTCCCCGTTGAGTGGGGTGCGCCCCGCCGCCCTGGTCATCCGGCCGTGCGTTCTGTACGGCGGAGCGCATTCCGGCGACAGTTTAGCCCCATCCGCACCCGCCCGAAAGACGTGGCCGGGCCTGATTTTCACACGATGCGGAGCGGAGCGTGCGCGCCGTGTCGCAAGCCGGGTTCCAGCGCTCCCGCTCCGGCGTCCCAGGCACGGCGCGTGAGCCCGCGCGCGCCACCCCCACTGCCCGGTCGTCAGCACAGTTCGCCTCGTCCGGAGCGGAGGAAAATCCGTCCACTGCCCTCACGCGGGGGTCGCGGAGGTTCGCGGAGGGACGCGGGGAATTGAGGGGAACGGCGGAATGCAGGTTGATGGATGATGGGACAGCGGATGGAAAAGCTGCGGGCAATCGACCGAATCCGGGTTGGTGGATGGCGTTGGAGTCCGTGGATGCGGGGCGGTCGGGTGCGCGATGGGGCCCGACGCATTATCGTTGGGGCGGCGGCGGGCACGGGTCCGGCGCGCCGCAGTGCCAACCTTTCTGGATGAAGAGATCTGGATGAGCCGTGAAGTGATCCTGATCGGGGACAAGGTCCTGATCAAGCCGGAAGAGGACAACGCGCAGACGCCGTCGGGGCTGTTTCTGCCGCAGGGGGTCGCGCAGAAGGAGCAGGTTGCGTCCGGCACCGTCGTCAACACGGGCCCCGGCTATCCGCTGGGCGAGGCCGCCGCCGAGGGCGAATCGTGGACCGGCCGCACGCGCACGGACCTGCGCTACGTGCCGCTGCAGGCGCAGAATGGCGACCACGCCATCTTTCTCAAGACGACGGCGGTGGAGGTGGAGATTGACGGGGGCAAGTACCAGATCGTCCCCCACAACGCCATCCTCCTCCTCATCCGCGACCGCATCCCGCTGCCGTAGGTCTGCGCGTTCGTTCCGGTTGATGCAAGGCCGGCCTCCCGCGCGGGCACTAAGGTCCGGCGCCGGATGAGGTCGGCGCGGACCCGGTCGGTGCGCGACCGAGATCGGCGCGGATGACGTGCATGGGTCCAGATGGAACGCGGGATTCCGAGCGTGAGGAGAAGACGAGGCGAGCGGCGGCCTCTCGTCCGGCGGTTGAAACCGCGCCTCGAAAGACACGAAGTCCGCCTCCGCGGACTGCGTCGGCAGTTATGATGCGAAAGTGGCCGCTCCCCGTAAGGGAGTGGCCTTTCGTCGTACCAGAACCACCTGTGTCCGGATGTGTGTCGGCGTTGACAGCACAGAGTGGACGGGGTAAACTGGACGGCATGGAAGCGGGTTCTGTTGCGGGGCAGCGAGCCTCGTCCCGGCGGTTGAAACCGCGCCTCGAAAAACACGAAGTCCGCCTTCGCGGACTGCGGGGCGGACTCTGAACGGTGAGGAGAAGGGGCGATGCGCGACCGCTACTCACGGATTTACGTGCACCTGATATGGGCGACGTGGGACCGGCTCTCTCTCATCAATGCGGAGATCCGCGCGCCGATCTACAAAGCGATTGCCGAGCAGGCACGCCGGGCGGGGTGTGAGGCCATGGCCGTCGGTGGAACGGCGGACCACGTGCACGTCCTTCTGAGTCTTTCTACCGCGGTGTCGATCGCGGATGTCGTGAAGAGCATGAAGGGCGGCTCCTCGCACCTCGCCTCGCGAGTGCTGCGTCCGGGAACATTCTTCAAATGGCAGGGCAGCTACGGATCGTTCTCCATCTCGCAGACACACGTTCCGGCGGTCTCGGCGTACATCCACAACCAGGAACGCCACCATCGCGAAAACCGCCTGAGCCGCGTATTGGAACGCCTCCCATCCCGCTGACGCCCACCTCCGGGCCGGCGCACTGTCCGCCCCGCCCCGCCCAGTCCGCGAAGGCGGATTTCGTGTTTTTCGAGGCGCGGTTTCAACCGCCGGGATCGATCTGCGGGCTCGCTCCGAACCGAAACTCACGCAAAACCTTCCGCTCTGACCATCCGCGCTCCACGCGCGTTGCGGCCCCGCTGCACCCTCCGCCCCCGCAGTCCGCGCAGGCGGACTTCGTGTTTTTCGAGGCGCGGTTTCAACCGCCGGATTCTACGTGGGGGCCGCCCGCGAACTCCGCCCTTCACCTCCGACCGTTGTCCGCTTACGCCCCCGCCAGCGCCGCGCAGGTGTGCTCCTCGAACTGCCTCGGCTCGATCTGGATGGTCAGGTGGTGCAGGCCGAAGCGGTCATGCAGCATGCAGTGCAGATCATACAGAATCTCCGACGCCGGCCGCCGCCCCGCCACGTCGTTCACCACCGCGTGCGCGCTCAGCGCATCCATCCCGCTCGTGATGGTCCACACGTGCAGGTCGTGCACGTCCTCCACCCCCGCCACCTCCATCATGGCCCCGCGCACCGCGTTGACGTCGATGTGGCCCGGCGCCCCCTCCAGCAGCACCGACACGCTCTCCTTGAGCAGGTCCCACGAGGAGTACAGGACCAGGATGGCGATGGCGACCGACACCGCCGGGTCCGCCCACCTCCACCCGAATGCCCAGATCAGCGCGCCGCCCGCGATGGCGCCCACGCTCCCGAGCGCGTCCGTCATCAGGTGCAGCCACGCGCCGCGGATGTTCATGCTCTGGTCGCGGCCGCCGTGCAGAATCACCATTCCCGCCAGGTTCACGATCAGCCCGCCCACCGCGATCCACATCACCGTCACGCCCATCACCGGCTCGGGATGCCGGAACCGCTGGATCGCCTCCGCGAAGATGAACAGCGACACGCCGATCAGCGTGGCCGAGTTGGCCAGCGCGGCCAGGATCTCCGTGCGGTAGTAGCCGTACGTGCGCCGCGCCGTCGCCGGCTTCTGCGCCATCCACATGGCGAAGAGCGACAGCGCCAGCGCGCCCACGTCGCTCAGCATGTGCCCCGCGTCCGCCAGCAGCGCCAGCGAGTTGGCCACGATCCCGCCCACCACCTCCGCAACCAGGTACCCGGCCGCCAGCACCAGCGTAAGCTTCAGCCGGCGCGTGTTGGCGCCCGCCGCATGGCTGTGCGAGTGGCCTCCGTGCGAGTGGCCCCCATGCGAGTGGCCGCCGCCGTGATCGTGTCCTGCGCCCATCGGTGTCGTGAGGTGTTGGGGTGTGGTGGATGATCGTCGTCCGGTGCCGCAACGAAAAAGGCGCGCCGAAGCGCGCCTTCGCAAGCCGGATCAGACCATCGTCGCTCGTGGCGTGGAACGTACGTGGCGTACCCCGCGGATGACCAGAAACAGCCCGATGCCGATCATCACCATGCTCAGCGTCTGCCCCATGGTGAGCGGGCCCAGCACCGTGCCCAGCTTGTCGCCGCTGTCCGTGAACTGCGCGTCCGGCTGGCGGAACAGCTCCACGAACGAGCGGAACAGGCCGTACCCCAGCAGAAACATCCCCCCGATCGTCCCGTCCGGCAGAAGGATTCCCCGCCGGCGCGTCCAGGTGAAGACGCCCCACAGAATCAGTCCCAGGACCAGCCCTTCCAGCAGCCCCTCGTACAGCTGCGAGGGATGGCGGAGCGGCACCTGCGACCGCACCTGGTCCCACAGTCCGGAATCGTACGCGGCCTCCAGCGCCTGCTCCCGCGCCCGCAGCCCCCGCGCGTTCTCCGCGCCCAGCAGCTTGCGGGCGACCGGATCCGTGGGAAAGCGCATGGCCCAGGGCACCGCGTCCGTCGTCACCCGGCCGTACAGCTCGCCGTTGATGAAGTTGGCCATCCGCACGGACAGAATCCCCGGCGTGGCCACCAGCGACAGCCCGTCTCCCAGCCGCAGCAGCGGAATTCCGTGCTTGCGCCCGAAGTACGCCAGCGCCGCCACCGCGCCCGCCAGCCCGCCGTGAAACGACAGGCCGCCCTCCCAGATGCGGATGATGCGCTCCGGATGCGCGGCGAAGTTGGGAAACTCGTAGAACAGCACGTACCCCAGCCGGCCGCCCAGAATCACGCCCACGATCAGCGCAAAGAGCAGGTCGCCCACTTGGTCCGCCGTCAGCTTTACGAAGCCCCGCGCGGCCAGGCGGCGCATGAGCCAGTACCCGGCGCCGAATGCCACCATGAAGCTGATCCCGTACCACCGGACCGCCAACCCGAACGGCAGCTGAAGCGCCACCGGGTCAACGTGGGGATACGGGATCTCGATCAGGCCCAGCAGGGCCGCCGCCTTCATGGGAGCGAAAGCGGCCGCGGTCAGCGGCCGCCTGCCCGCGCCTGGGCTTCGGTCAGGCGCATCTGCAGCACGGTGGCCTGGGGCGAGCCTTCGTCCGCGTCCGCCAGCAGGCGGGTGTAGATGGCGGCGGCGCCCTTGAAGTCGTTGTTCTGCTCGTGCATCAGCGCGGCCTGGCCCAGCGCTTCCACGCGCTGGTACGGCAGCGGCGCGGTTTCGGCGGCCTTCTCGAACGCCTTGATGGCGGCGGCGCGGTCGCCGGCCTGCGCGTGCGCGGCGCCCAGCATCATGGCGCCCTGCGCGGCCATGGGGCCATCCTTTTCCGTCAGGGGCAGCAGCGCCTCCACGGCCTGCTTGGGCTGGCCGGCGTTCATGCGGATCTCGGCCAGCAGCATGCGCGCTTCGTCGGCTTCCTGGCTGCCCCCGTGCTTCTTGATGAACTCCTGCACCTGCGAGGCGCCGGCGGCCGTGGCCACCGTGGGGTTCTGGCTGAGGGCAAGGTACGCGGCGGCGGCCTCACTGCCGCGGCGCGCGCGGTCCATGCGGTAGTACACGTAGCCGATGACCAGCACGGCCACGATCCCGGCGATGGTAAGAACCACCTTCGCGTTGCGGCGCGCCCACTGGGCCAGCTCGGCCGCGCGAAGCGCCGCGGCGTCGTCGGAGTTCAGCGAGTTCTGCAGCTTGCGGGAACGGGCGGCGGTGGACGAAGCCATGCGGGGACCCTCTGAGTCGATTGGGAGGACGGGACGGCGGCGGGCCGCATGATCCCGGACTGGACGCGAAACAGGTCCGCGCACGCCGTCGGGGCGCGCGCGGAATCGCGTAAACCTATCGCGGGGCTCGCGGTTGGTCAACCATCGTTCCACACCGGTTTGTCGTGTGTGGACGAGGGTCGGCGAGGCGCTGCCTGTGGATTCGCGCCACCCCTGTTCCCTGCTCTCCCCGACGGCGTCAGCGGCCGGTGGGATCGAGAAACCCCCATGATATTCTAGCACAGATCTGCCCTACGGACGGCTCACGCCGCGAGGCGTCATCCTGAGAAGGCGCCAGACGATGCAGCCTACCCGCCGAACTCTGGCGCCGACGAAGGATCTGCTTTCCCCGCCAGAACGGGCGTGCGTGTCGCGGGGTTGGCTCGGCGGATGGTAGATCCTTCGGTCGCGCAGGGTTCGGCGTTATGGAGAGGCCGGCGCACGCTCTCTCAGGATGACATGGCTGGGCGTGGCAACTGATATCCCTGCAACAACATGTCATCCTGCGGAATGGCGGCGGGCGCGGGTTCTGGACGACACACGGGCTGCGGTTGATGATCGCCTCCCGTTTTCGCATATCACAAAGGCGCGGATGACGGTCGAGAGGGCGACGACTCCGCCCGAATCTGACGATCACCTTCCGCCACCACGGAGGTCGCCAGCCGGAATTCTTCCGCTCGTCACCGACAGATCGACCGTGACGACGGACGATTATCACCCGAACGCGCGTGCAGGCGTTGATCGCGGGACGGGGGATGCGTACGTTGGCGGCTCCCATGGCCTACACCCCGGACAGGCGCAACGGTTGAAGATCCTGGTGGTTGGAAACGGCGGGCGCGAGCACGCGCTCCTGTGGAAGCTGCGGCGCGACGCGCCCGATGCGGAACTGTTCATCACCGGCGGAAACGGCGGCACGGACGCGCTGGCGCAGGCCATCCCCCTCGCCCCGGCGGAGATGCAGTCGCTGGCCGGCTGGGCGGAGCAGAACGCCATCGACCTCACCATCATCGGCCCCGAGGCGCCGCTGGCGGAAGGGATCGCGGACCATTTCGCCAACCACGGCCTGGCGGTCTTCGGCCCGTCGCGCGAGGCCGCGCGCATCGAATCGTCCAAGGCGTTCGCCAAGGGGCTCATGGCGCGCCACGGCATTCCCACCGCCGATTTCCGCGTCTTCGAGAGCCTGGCCGAAGCGGAAACGTACGTGCGCGCGCTCGGCGGGCCCGTGGTGGTCAAGGCGTCCGGGCTGGCCGCCGGCAAGGGCGTCATCGTGTGCGACAACGCCGAGGAAGCCGCCGCCGCGCTGCGCGAAACCATGGCGGAGGGCGCGTTCGGAGCCGCGGGCGAGCAGGTCGTGGTCGAAGAGCGGATGACCGGCGAGGAGCTCAGCGTCTTTGCCCTGACGGATGGCGAAAACGTGATCGCCATGCTCCCCGCGCAGGACCACAAGCGCGTGGGCGAGGGCGAAACGGGCCCCAACACCGGCGGAATGGGCGCCTACGCCCCCGTCTCGCTCGCCACGCCGGAGCTGATGGAGCAGGTGGAGCGCGAGATCCTGCGCCCCACGGTCGCCGCGATGGCGGAGGAAGGATATCCGTTCCGCGGCCTCCTGTACGCGGGGCTGATGCTGACGCCGACCGGTCCGCGCGTGGTGGAGTTCAACTGCCGCTTCGGCGATCCGGAAACGCAGGTGGTGCTTCCCCTGCTCCGCTCGTCGCTGCTGGAGCCCATGCTGGCCATCGCCCGCGGCCAGCCCATCGCGGGAATGACGCTCGACTGGCACCCCGGCGCGGCGGCCACCACGGTGCTCGCCAGCGGCGGCTATCCCGGCGACTACCGGACCGGCGTTCCCATCCGCATCCCGCCCGAGGTGGACGGGATGGAGGACGTCGTCGTCTTTCACGCCGGCACCCGGCGCGAGGCGGACGGCACGCTGGTGACCTCCGGCGGACGGGTGATGGCCGTCACCGCCATCGCACCCACGGTCTCGCAGGCGGCCGCACGCAGCCGCGAGGCCGCGGAAACCATTCACTACGACGGCCGGCTGCTGCGCCGCGACATCGGCTGGCGCGAGGCCGCACGCGGAGGGACTGATGCCTGAGCTTCCGGAAGTCGAGACCATCGTCCGCGACCTGTCGCACCTGCTTCCCGGCGCCAAGGTGCGCGGCGTCACCGTCCTGCGCCCGGACCTCATCGAAGGCGAATCGGCGGACGAGTTCGCCGCGCGCCTCAAGGGGAAGAAGATCCGCGGGGTGACGCGGCGCGCCAAGAACATCGTCACCGACCTGGGCGGCGAGCGCCTGCTCGTCAACCTGGGGATGACGGGCCGCCTGCTCGTGGCGCGCGAGGGCGAGGAAGAGACGGGCCACCTGGGCGTGCGCATCGCGCTGGACGGCGGGCGCGAACTGCGCTACCACGACGCGCGCCGCTTTGGCCGGCTGTGGATCGTGGGCGAGGACGCCTGGCGCGCGTGGGACGGCGAACTGGGCGTGGAGCCGCTGTCGGACGACTTCACGGCGGAGTGGCTGCTGGAGAAGGCGGCGCGCTCGCGCGTTGCGGTAAAGACGTGGCTGATGGACCAGGCACGTGTCGTGGGCGTGGGAAACATCTACGCCAGCGAAGGGCTGTTCCGCGCCGGGGTGGATCCGCGCCGTCCCGCCAACTCGCTCACCGCGGACGAGGCGGAGCGCGTGGTGGCCGGCGTGCGCCGCGTGCTGGGCGACGCCATCGAGCACCGCGGCACCACCTTTCTGGACTACCGCGACGCGCGGGGCGAGCGCGGCGGCTTTGCGGCGCGGCTGCAGGTGTACGACCAGGAGGGCGAACCCTGCCCCGTCTGCGCCGCGCCGATCGAGCGGATCGTGCAGGGCGGACGCTCCACTTTCTTCTGCGGCGCCTGCCAGAGTTGATGCGCGTCCAGGGCCGGAGTTGATGCACGGAGGACGCAGGAGGGGGATGGATGCCGGAATCCAGAGAGGATGAACATCGACTACTTTCACGCCATCGTGTGGCGTATCACTGGCTTTTTTGAACTGCTACATTATAATTCGACAAATCTTCGTCGGTGACCCTCCCCTCCCCCCGCCAGACCATCATGCAAGAACGCAAATTCCGGGTTCCTCGCCGCAAGACCCAGCGTCGGTGGCGCGTTCCGCCCGCGCTCAAGCGCGGCGACGAGGTGTTTGAAGGATTGGGCGTTCTGGACGAGGTTTCGGGGGAAAGGGGACTGCTGCTCTGGCAGTCCCTGCGCGACGCCCTTCTGTGGGCGGAAGCACCGGAAGAAGAAAGGGGCGCACTGTTCGCGCCGGAAGCGGAGCCGCAGCGCATGGCCATGGTGATGGCCTGCGCGCCGGACCCGGAACTGGAAGAAGCCCTCACGGTCCTTGCCCGCATGCTGGGCGAGCCCACCCGCATCCCCGAGGAAACGGTCGCCCTCGCCTGCCGCGGCATCGCGCAGTGGGCGGATGAGCAGGGGCTGCTCACCACGGCGCTCTCCTTTTCGCAGGCCGCCTCCACCGTGACGCCGGCCGATCCGGTCATCGCGTTCGCCGTGGGCAAGCTGGCCCGCCGCCGCGCGGAGTACGCGCGCGCCGAAACGTGGTTCCGCCGCGCCGTGGCCCTTTCGCGCCAGATCGGCGACTGGGCCACCTACGCCGAGTCGTTCGTGGGCCTGGGCCGGCTCAACATGCAGCGGGGCAACCTGCCGGGCGCGCGCCGGTTCCTGCTGCGCGCGGTGCGGGCAGCCCAGCGCAACAGCCTGCACGCCATCGAGGGCGTGGGGCTGCACGACCTGTTCGCCGTCATGGTGGAAGCCAACCGCCCCGACGACGCGCAGCAGCTTGCCCGGGCCGCGTTCGAGGCGTACGGCCCCCGCAACTCCAAGCAGCTGCGCCTGGCGCAGGACGTGGCGTACTGGTGGATCACGCAGGGGCACTTTGCCCGCGCGGTGCCCGTGCTTACCTCGCTCCTCCCCCATCTGCCCGAGCCGTCGGACCGTCTGACGGTGCTGGGAAGCCTTGCCCGCGCCACCGGCGGCATGGGTGACCGCAACGGCTTCCGCGAGGCGTGGGACGGATGCCACGACCTGCTCGAGAACCAGCAGGTGGATGACCGCGCCGCGCAGGGGATGCTGGACCTGGCGCACGGCGCCGCCAGCCTCGCGCTGTGGGAAAAGGCCGAAACCGCTGCCCGCGAGGCGCTGGAGATCGGATCGCGCCGCCAGGAAGGCAAGGTGCGGCTTACCGCCGAAGCGCTGCTGGATTCGGTGCGCCACCATCGCGACGTGGAGGTGCGGCGCCGGTCTCCCTCGGTGTCCGAGCCGTCCATCGCGCTCGCCGAAGACCTGGTCCGGACGCTCACCACCGCGCTGGTGTAGCCGGCCGGCTGGCAGGAATGCAAGAAGGGCGGGGCCTCGCGGCCCCGCCCTTCTTTCGTACCAGCCACCCGCGACTCAGCCCACTCCGGACCCGAGAAGGCCGTTGTCGCGCTCGGCCGGGGCGGTGGTCGCCGCATCGGAGTTCACGCGAAGCGCCGGCACGGGCGCCGCGGTGGTGTCCTGAGGCGCGGTGGCCGGCGCGGAGATGATGCTCCGCGATCCGCGGCCATCGGCGCCGGCGCTGGGAGCGGTCGGGCTGCTGCCGCAGGCACCCAGCACGGCGAGCAACGATGCGCCGAGCAGAATTCGGTACGTCTTCATCTGGCGAAACTCCTGGAACGGATGGGGCGGATGACCGTCATGGGGGTTAGGGCAATGTAATGCGTCCGGGCCTCGTCCACTATGCCCCCGTGCGCAAGCCGTCGCTCCGTTGGCGACTTCCCTCACTCCGGACCGCGCAAACACTCGCCCGGACGCCACGAAATCCTTCTTTTTGCCCCGTTGCGTCCCGAAGCCCGTCGCGGGCTGCGCTCAAGGCACGCTATCCTTATCCGCCTTAAATATTGGATCAAGTGTTCCGGACCGCGCCGGGCCGTGCTCCCGCTGGCCGGGACAGGCGCAGGCGTATGCGGCTCTTTCGCTTGGGCACGATTGAGACTAGCTTTGGCGGGATTCGGTTTTTGTTCTCCGCCGCACCCCCTCTGCAGGTGAAGTCCACCCCCGTTCATCCGCTGCGCACCGTGGCGCGCGAGGCCCGCAACATTCCCGGCGTGTACCGCTGGCTGGGAACGGACGGCGAGGTCCTGTACGTGGGCAAGAGCAAGACGCTGCGCACGCGCCTGCTCACCTACTTTCGCGCCCAGCGCGGCGACAAGCAGCACCGCATCGTCGAAGGCGCGCACTCGCTCACGTGGGACTACGAGCCCAGCGAGTTCGCGGCGCTTCTGCGCGAGCTGGAGATGATCAAGCGCTTCCGCCCGCGGATGAACGTGCAGCACAAACGCGACGGGCGGTACTCGTTCCTCAAGATCGCCGGCGTCAGCGCGCCGCGGCTGTACGTCGTGAGCGCCGTGAGCGACGATGCGGCCAGCTACTACGGGCCGTTCCGCGGCGGCCGGCGGGTGGAAGAGGCCGTCCGCGAGTTGAACGACCTGCTGGGCCTGCGCGACTGCCCCGTCAACACGCCCATCCGCTTCGCCGACCAGCCGGACCTGTTTTCGTGGGAGCACACGCCGCGCTGCCACCGCTTTGACCTGAAGCTGTGCCTGGGCCCCTGTGCCGGCCGCTGCGCCGAGACGGAGTACATGCGCCGGGTGGACCTGGCCCGCGCCTTTCTGGACGGCAAGGCCGACGAACCGCTGCGCTGGCTCAACGAGCGGATGACCGCTGCCGCCGAGCGCTGGGAGTACGAGTACGCGGGAATGCTGCGCGACCGGCTGCAGCGGCTGGAGGCGCTGCGCGACGAGTTCGCCCGGCTGCGCGAGGCGCTGGACGGGCTCACCTTTCTGTACTGCGTGCCCGGCGTGGACCAGGACGACCGCGTGTATCTGGTGCGCCGCGGCACCGTGCGCGCCGCCGTCACGGCCCCGAAGTCGGCGGCGGAGCGGCGGCGGCTGGAGCGGTTGTGCGACGAGCACTTCGGCCTTCCCGAGCCCACCAGTACTCTCGTTCAGCGCCACCAGGTGGATGAAATTCTGCTGATCGCGCGCTGGTTCCGCGGGCGGCCGGACCAGATGGAGAACACCGTTCCGCCCGCCCGGCTGGAGGCGCTTCCCCTGAGCGCCTGACGGCGATCCGGGGCCGTGCGCGGGCGTGGCATGGCCGTTGCGCCCGCCGGGCGCGGGCACCTGCCCCAGAACCACGCGCGCACGCAACCCCCGACGGAGCTGTTGATGCGGAGGTCCATCCGCCCTTTCCTGCTTGTTGCCGCCGCCATCGCGGTTTCCGCCTGCGGCCGCGGCCCGTCCGGCGCCGCCGACCGGGCCATCGACGACGACACCGCGACCGCTGTTCCCTCCAACTCGCCGTACGGGGCGCGGGCGGGCGACATCGTCCGCGTGACCCCGGTGGAGATCGAGGTCATCGACCTTCCCGACGGGTGGAACGGAATGCGGATCGCCGCGCTTTCCGACTTTCACCTGGGGATGTGGCCCGACAACGTGAACGTGGCGCGGGCCGCCATGGAGCGCGCCGTCGCCGAGCGCCCCGACCTGATCGTGCTGCTGGGCGACTACGTGG
Source organism: Longimicrobium terrae (assembly GCF_014202995.1). Taxonomy (NCBI): domain Bacteria; kingdom Pseudomonadati; phylum Gemmatimonadota; class Longimicrobiia; order Longimicrobiales; family Longimicrobiaceae; genus Longimicrobium; species Longimicrobium terrae. Next base: position 262,447 of record NZ_JACHIA010000002.1, on the reverse strand, counting down.
GGCGCGGCGGCGACTTCGCGGCGCTGGACCGCGTGCTGGAGCCGGCCAAGGGACGCCCGGTGTACGCGGTGCTGGGCAACGAGGACATGGCCGAAAGCACCGAGGGCGAGCCGGACAGCATGGCCATCCTCACCCGCCAGGCGCTGGAGCGCAACGGCGTGCGCGTGCTGATGAACCAGCGCGTCGCGTTCGGCCGCAACGGCGACACGGCGTACATCGCGGGGATTGATCCGTACACCGCGCGCCGGCCGGACTGGCGCCGCGCGGAGACGTACGGCGGCATCCCCGGCGGCGGGCGCACGCCGGTGATGCTGGCGCACATGCCCGTCTCCGCGGCTACGCTGCCCACGGACAAGTATCCGTCCATGATCTCCGGCCACACCTTCTGCGGCGGGCTGGAAGTGCCGGGAACGCCGCGGCTGAGCTGGGTGAACACGGAGCTGTTTCCGCAGGAGACGGGCGTGGGCACCAACCGCATCTACCGCATTCGCGGCAGCACGCTGTTCATCACCTGCGGCGTGGGCTTCTCGTTCGTTCCCGTGCGCTTCGGGGCACCGCCGGAGGTGGCCATGATCACGCTGCGCCCGGTGGGCGGCGCGGTGAAGCGCGACACCGCCTCGGCGGCCGCGACGGTGAATGTGGACTCGCTGATCCAGCAGTTCACGCCGGAGGCCGACACGGTCAGGCGCGACACCGTTCCGGGCGAGGAAGAAGCGTAGGGCCCTCACCCCGCGCGCTGCGCGCGGCGACCCTCTCCCACGAACCGATGTGGGAGAGGGAGCACACCCCAGACCGGCGCGGCAGCCGGGTTTGGCGGAGAAGCCGCGTTCGGTGCGGGAGCGCGAGTCGGCGGAGAAGAAAGGTTTCGGAGCGGCGGCGGGTTGGGGGAGGCAGGCGATTTCCGCCCGGCGGTTGAAACCGCGCCTCGAAAAACACGAAGTCCGCCTGCGCGGACTGGACCGCGCCGCGATCGATCATCTCGATGCTGTTGAAGCCCCGAACGGCGCCTGTGGGCGCCGTGTCGGGGCTTACCGCTTCTGGAGCGGCGGATTCATTCGCTCAGGATACCCTCGCCCGCGCGAAAATTCCGCTTCCCACACCTGACCATCGGCCGCCCCTCAACCCTCCCCCAGTATTTTTTGGGGGAGGGTGGGCCGGTGGTGCCGGCCCGGGTGGGGGCCGCCCGTGAACTCCGCCCCCCACACCGAACCGTCTGTCATCAAACAAAAAGAGCCCCCGCCCGGCGCAGTGCCGGGCGGGGGCTCTTCCATCAACCATCAACCGATCAGCGCGTGCTCTGGGCGGCGCTGCGGAAGGGGGCCGTGCAGGCGGGCCAGGAGCCCGGCTGCCCGGTCTGCTGGTTCACCGGGAAGTCGGTGCGCTGCGTGCGCGGCAGCGGCGCCTGCTCCTGGTCGGCCAGGTACACGAGCATGGCCACCATCATGGCGTTCCGCTGCACGTCATCCCACGAGATCTTGTCGTAGGTGTCGCGGTTGGTGTGCCACGTGTACGAGCCGTAATCCCACGACAGCGATCCCAGCATGAACGCCGGCGCGCCGTGGCACACGAACGACGCGTGGTCGGACCCGCCGCCGCCCGGGGCGCCCGGATCGTCGATCTGCACGCTGTCCGTCACGAACGCCGGCATGGCGGCCAGCCAGCGGCGCCACACGGGAGCCGTCTGCGTAAAGCCCTGCATGGGGATGTTGCGCACGCGCCCAGTGCCGTTGTCCTGGTTGAACAGCACGTGCAGCCCGCGAACCACGTCCGGATGGTCCTCGGCAAAGGCGCGCGACCCTACGAGGCCCAGCTCTTCGCCGCTCCAGTGGCCGGAAAGAATGGTGCGGTTGGGGCGCGGATACACCTTCTGCAGGATGCGCATCGCCTCCATCATCACCAGCGTGCCGGTGCCGTTGTCCGTGGCGCCCGATCCGCCGTCCCACGAGTCGAAGTGGGCGCTCAGCATGATGTACTCGTTGGGCTTGCGGCGGCCGCGAACCTCGGCCACCACGTTGCTCACCGGCACTTCCTCGCCCGTGAACTCCGCCTCGGCTTCCATGCGCAGCGTGGGCGCGTCGCCGTTCATCGACAGGCGCCACACCAGGCCGTAGTCCTCGCAGCTCAGGTCCACCGTGGGCACCTGGCGGGTGCGGGCGTTGAAGATCTTGTCCACGCCCCACCCCTGCGACCACAGGCTGGTCACCACGCCCACCGCGCCGGCCTGCTCCAGCTTCGTGGGAAGGTCGCGCCCGTTGGTGCCGGCGCGCGCCAGCCGCTGGTTGAACGCCGTCATCTCGGCCGTGCGGGCCGCGCGGTAGCGCTCCCAGTCCGCGGCCACCGCCCAGCGCGCCCAGTTGTCATCTGGGCGGCAGGTGGGCTGCGCGAACGAGGTCATCACGAACTTGCCGCGCACCGTGGGCAGCCACGCCGCGAACGCCGTGGAATCCGCGAAGTCCGGCAGGGTGACGACGCCGGCCGTCACCGGCCCGCGGGTGCCCGGGCTCCACGACAGCATCTGCCCTTCCAGCGAGCGCACGCGCGGCGTCATCAGGTCGATGTGGGTGATGCCGCGCCGCCAGCCGCGCCACGTGCCGTAGCGCTCCGTGCGCGCGGTGATCCCCCACTGCGCGTACTGGGCGATGGCCCAGCGCTGCGCCGCCTCCATCCCCGGCGACGCGGTGAGCCGCGGGCCGATGGAGTCCATCAGCGCCTGCCCCAGCGTCTGCAGCTGCGAACGCTGCATCTCTTCTTCCCAGATGGCGCGCAGCACGGGGTCCGTGGTGGTCCACTGCGGCTGCGCGGCCGCCGGGGCGGACAGCACCGCCGCGGCGGCAAGTGCCGCGAGTACGGTTCGTTTCATCAATCGTCTCCAGGGGTGGAAATGCCGGATGGTCCGGCGGGCGCCGCACGGGGCGGCGGTTGGGTACGGCCTTCTACTGCACGGCGCGCTGCGGGGCCTGGCAGGCGGGCCACTGCCCCGCCGCGCCGGCCGCGTTGGCCGGCATCTCGCGCCGGGTGCGGGGGACGCGCTCGTCTTCCGCGGCCTGCCACGCCAGCATGGCGATGGTGATGGCGTTCCGGCGCACGTCGTCGAACACGACCTTGTCATACGTGTCGCGGTCGGTGTGCCAGGTATACGTCCCGTAATCCCACGATTTGGAAAGCAGCCAGAACCCCGGCGCGCCGCGGCACACGAACGACGAGTGGTCGCTGGAGCCCGCGCTGGGCAGGCCGGGATCGTCCAGCTCGATTCCGTCCGCCACGTCGCGCGGCAGGGCGGCCAGCCAGCGGCGCCAGAACGGCCCCGCGCCGCTGAACCCCTGCAGCGACACGCGCTCGATGCGCCCCGTGCCCGTGTCCTGGTTCAGCAGCGCCTGCAGACCGTCCACGATCTCGGGATGATCTTCGGCGAACGCGCGCGAGCCGTTCAATCCCTGCTCCTCGCTCCCCCACAGGCCGATGACGATGGTCCGCTTGGGCCGGGGATAGACGGTGCGCAGGATGCGCGCGGCCTCCATCATGGTCAGCACGCCGGTGCCGTTGTCCGTGGCGCCCGATCCCGCGTCCCAGCTGTCGAAGTGCGCGCTCAGCACCACGTACTCGTTCGGAAGCTGGCGGCCGGGAAGGGTGGCGATGGTGTTGGCGGCGGGCGCGGCGGTGTCGGTAAAGGCGGCGGTGCTCGCCACGCGGATGCGCGGACCCTGCCCGCGGCGCGCCAGGCGGGAAAGGAGGCCGAAGTCCTCGCAGGTAACGTCCAGCACCGGCGCGCCCGCGCCAAAGGTGTAGTGGACGCGCTGCGTGCCCCATCCGCCCGTCCAGTCACTGGTGAGCACGCCCGCCGCGCCGGACTGGCTCAATCCACCCACCAGCTCCGCCGAGGTCAGGCGCAGGCGCCGCAGCATGCCGTTCCATGCGCTGTCCGCCAGCGCCGTCCGCCGCGCCAGGTCGGCCAGCCCCTCCGGCCGCGCCCACTGCTGCCAGTTCTCCACCGGGCGGCAGCTGGCCGGCTCCGCCGCGGCCAGGACGAACTTGCCGCGGATGGTCGGCAGCCACGCACGCAGTGCGTCCACGTTCTGCAGTTCAGGGATGGCGATGACCTCGCCCGTGACCGCGCCGCTGGTTCCCGGGCTCCAGGAGAGCGAGCGCGCTTCCAGCGACTTCACCCGCGGCGCCAGCAGGTCGGCGTGCAGCGTTCCGCGGTCCCACCCCACCCAGGTGCCGTACGGCTCCGTGCGCGCGTCGATCCCCCATCCGCGAAACTGCTCCACGGCCCACCGGTGCGCCGCGGCCTGCCCCGCGCTTCCCGTCAGCCGCGGGCCGATGGAGTCGAACAGCGCCTGCGCCATGGGCTCCAGCCGCGACCGCGCCGTCCCTTCTTCCTGGATGGCGCGCAGCACGCGGTCCGCATTGCGGTTCTGCGCGGATGCGGGAACGGCGGCGAGCAGGGCCGCCGCGGCGGCGAGCAGGCAAAGGCGCACGGACAGATCGGGCGTGGGATGAGGAAGGGGACGGCTCAGCGCCGGTCGGGATCCAGGTGGACGAGCCGGGCCGTGACCGTTCCGCCCGCGATCTCCGCGAGCGCGACGGTGACCGGATCGGCGAAGCGGCGGCGGCCGGCGCTGCCGGGATTGACGGCCAGTGTCCGCCCCACCCGCTCGATCAGCGGCCGGTGCGAGTGGCCGAAGACGACCAGCTCCGCGTCCGGGTACTCTCGGACGAGCTTTTCGGGCGATGGCGAGCCGAACTGCATTCCGTGGACGACGACGATGGAAACGCCGCCGAGTTCGATCCGTGCGACTTCGGGCACACGAGCGCGGATGTCCATCGTATCCACGTTCCCCCACACGCCCGTGACCGGCGCGAACGTGGCGAGTTCGGTGAGGATGTCCAGATCGCCGATGTCGCCGGCGTGGAGGATGTGGTCCACTCCCTCGAAGACCGTGAACACCTCGGCCCGCAGCATTCCGTGCGTGTCGCTGATGATTCCCAGCTTCACGGTCGCGTCGTCGGTCATCGCAGCGGAGGGTGATGATGTGGAGGAGCGCTTGAAGGTCGTCCGGACCGGGTGCGGACTCCCGTAGATCAACTGCCCCGGGCGGTCGCCGCGTCCGTCAGGGAGATGACACGCAGCCGGGCAGAAACCGCGAGCACGCCGCCGTTCAACGGATCGCCGCAGCCGCCGGTGTGGGCGGCCGCGGCGACGGCGGATGCGATCAACCAGCGGCGATTGCCGTCATCCACAGCGGAGGACGGAAGTCCATCACCGCAGCGGAATGCTGGTGTGGTGAAAGTCTGTCGCCTTGTAGCTGCCGTCCGCCTGCCGGTCCAGCCGGTAGCGGGTCAGCACCGCCTCGCGGTCGCCCCGGTCGTAGCCGACGATCTGGTTGTAGCCCAGCCGGACCGCGGTTCCCGGCGCGACACCGGTGCACGTGTCCGGCTTGGCGCAGGGAATCCAGTCCACGTACGCCTGGGCCTCGCGCTCCACCAGAAAATAGTAGACCGGCTCGTCGCCTCCGTTGGCCAGGGTGATGACACCCAGCTTGGTGGAAATCGCGAACGAGGGCGCGGAGCCGGAATCCAGCGGAGAATCGCAGCCAGTGGTGAGGGCGGCGGCAAGGGCGAGGGCGGTCAGTCTGCGGCGCATGGGTCTGTCGCGGGCGGGTGAACGGGGATGGGTGTCATCACTGCAACGATCATGGGTCCCGTCCACTGACAGGTCACGCGTCCTCCACCGGGCGTTCCCCGCTCTTCCACCGCGCGCCCAGCGTGTGCGGCACGTCCAGATGGTCCAGAATGCGCGCCGCCACGAAGTCCACCAGGTCGTCGATGGACCGCGGGCGATGGTAGAACCCGGGCGCGGCGGGCATGATGGTGGCCCCGGCCCTCGTCAGCCGCGTCATGTTTTCCAGGTGGATCAGCGACAGCGGCGTCTCGCGCGGTACGAGGATCAGCGGGCGCCGCTCCTTGAGCGCCACGTCCGCCGAGCGCTCCACGAGGTTGCGCGACGTCCCCGCGGCGATGGAGGCCAGCGTCCCCATCGAGCACGGGCAGACCACCATGCCGCGCGACGGAGCGGAGCCGGAGGCCGGCGTGGCGCCGCGGTCCAGCGAGTCGTAGAACTCCACCCGCGACCAGTCGCCCGTGGCCGCGCGCAGCCCATCGATGCCGTCGATCCCGCACTCCTCCGCCAGCAGCCGCAGCCCGTAGCCGCTGATGATCAGCCGCACCGGCGTGCCGCTCTCGTTGAGCGCGCGCAGGGCGGCCACGGCGTACGGTGCGCCCGACGCGCCGGTGATGCCAAATGTGACGGGCGCGTCCGCGGCGACTCTCACTGGAACAGCCGCTCGCCGAGTACGATCAGCAGAAACACCACGCTGATCGCGCCGTTCACGTTGAAGAACGCCGCATCGATCTTCGAGAAATCGTCGCTGCGCACCAGGCTCTGCTCGTACGCCAGCATCAGCGCGATCACGGCGCACCCCACGAAGTACGCGGCGCCCAGTTCCGGCAGCAGCAGGCCCAGGGTGATGAACAGCCCGGCGGACAGAAGATGGAGCACGCGCGAGAACGCCAGCGCACCGCTCGCGCCCAGCTTGGAGGGGATGGAGTGCAGCCCCTGCTCGCGGTCAAAGTCCATGTCCTGCAGCGAGTACAGGATGTCGAACCCCGCCACCCAGCACAGCACGCCCCCCGCCAGGGCCAGCAGCGCCCCCACAGGCCGGCTCCACGCGCCCGCGATGGCCAGGTACGCCCCCACCGGCGCGATCGCCAGCGAGAAGCCCAGAACCAGGTGCGCGTAGCGGGTGAAGCGCTTGGTGTACGAGTAGAACAGGATGATGGCCAGCGCGGCCGGCGCCAGGTACAGGCACAGGCGGTTGAGCATGGCCGCGCAGGCAAAGAAGATGACGCTGGCGATGATCACCGCCGCGGTCGCCTGCCCCACGGACAGCTTGCCGGCGGGAATCTCGCGCATCTGCGTGCGCGGGTTGCGCGCGTCGATGGCACGGTCGGCGATGCGGTTGAAGCCCATCGCCGCGAACCGCGCGCTGGTGAACGCCACCAGAATCAGCACGATGTCCAGCGCGTGCACGGTGTAGCGGTAGCTCGCCAGCGTGGCGCCCACGAGCGCGAACGGCATGGCGAAAACGGTGTGCGGCAGCTTCACCAGATTGCTGTAGTCCGCCAGCCGCCCCCGCCCCCCGATGTGCTGCCCTTCCAGTCTATGCGTCGTCACTGCGATTTCCTTCCAGGTCTGTCGGTACTCCGATCAGCGCTTCGGTCCGTGGTTGGTACACCACACGCGCCGATTCCAGAATCGCCTTCCGGCGATATGGATTCTCGCTCCGCTCCACGCCACGCCGGCTGCTGACGTCCACGCGGCGCCCGAACGCCGCTTCCAGTTCGTCCTGCATGTCCACGAAATCGAACAGCGACACGCCGGAATCCGGACCGAACGTAAGCAGTACGTCCACGTCGCTGTCCGGACGGAAGTCGTCGCGCAGCACGGAGCCGAAGAGCGCGAATTCCGTCACGCTCCACTTCCGGCAGAACTCAGCGATCCTGTCCTCGGGAAAATCCAGCTTCATCGCCGTTCTTCTCCCGTGTGAGCCGTGCCGGTCAGTCCCCTGCCGGACGGGCGGCCTCGCTTCCCCTGCCGTCCCCGCACCAGGCCGGCGGCGCAGAGGGCGAAACCCACGCCCGTGCTCGCCAAGTTATGCAGCGGATACCAGGGGCCGGCTTCACTCAGGATCGCCGGGCCGACGTACGGATCGGCCAGTTCCAGTCGCACCCCCCATCCCAGCAACGCGATCAGCAGGCCCAGCACGATGGGCCACAGCACGGACCGGCGGCCCAGCAGCAGCCCGGCGCCGCCGAGCAGGAGCGCGGCGGCCCACATCCCCGGGATGGACGCCTCCTTGTCCATCACCTCCAGCAGCGCGAGGCCGAGCATCACCTCAATCGATGGGGCGGATGCCGAGGAGCGGCCAGATGCGGTCGATGCGCTCCTTGATCTCCGGCGACATCTCGATCATCTCCGGCCACGGGCGAACGAATCCCTCCGTCGCCCACTTCTTGGTCCCGTCGATCCCCATCTTGCTGCCGAACGACGGGATCTGCGAGGCGTGGTCCAGGTCGTCCACCGGGCCCTTGGCGATGCGCACGTCGCGCTCCGGGTCGATGTTGCCCAGCGCGTACCACCACGCCTCCTGCGTGTTGCGCACGTCGATCCACTCGTCTACGACCACAATCACCTTGGCCAGCGACATCAGCCCCAGCCCCCACAGGCCGTTCATCACCTTGTACGCCTGCCCCGGATACTCCTTGCGGATGCTGACGAACACCAGGTTGTGGAACACGCCCTCCGGCGGCATGTGGTAGTCCACGATCTCGGGGATCGTGAGCCGGGCCAGCGGCAGAAACATGCGCTCCGTGGCGCCGCCCAGGTACACGTCCTCCACCGGCGGCCGGCCCACCAGCGTGGCCGGATAGACCGGGTCCGCGCGCATCGTCACCGTGGTGACGTGAAAGACGGGATACAGCTCTTCCAGCGTGTAGAAGCCGGTGTGATCGCCGAACGGGCCCTCGATGGTGAGGTCTTCGTCCGTGTCGACGTAGCCTTCCAGCACGATTTCCGCCTGCGCCGGAATGGTCAGGTCGCAGGTGATTGCCTTGGCGGTGTACACCGGCTCGCGGCGCAGAAAGCCGCCGAACAGGTACTCGTCGATGCCCGGCGGTAGCGGCGCGCTGGGCGTGTACATGGTCGCCGGGTCCCCGCCGATCGCCACGACCACGGGCATGCGCCCGCCCGGCCCGCGCTTCCACGCGCGGTAGTGCCCCGCCCCACCCTTGTGCTGCTGCCAGTGCATTCCCGTGGTCGTGGGCCCGAACACCTGCATGCGGTACATGCCGATGTTCTGAATCCCCGTTTCCGGGTCCGAGGTGATCACCATCGGCAGGGTGATGAACGGCCCGCCGTCGTCCGGCCACGTCTTGAGCACCGGCAGCTTGGTAAGGTCGAACTCGCCTTCGCGCAGGATGACTTCCTGGCACGGCGGATCGCCCTTGAACGGCCGCGGCGGCACCTTGGTGAGCTCGACGAGCTTGGGCAGCATCTGCATCTTGCCCCACAGCCCCTTGGGGATCTCGGGCTTGATGAGGTCGGCGATGCGGGCGGCGTGCTCTTCCACGTCGCGCACGCCCAGCGCCGCCGCCATCCGCTTCCACGAGCCGAAGACGTTGATGGCCACGGGGATGTCGCTTTCCGTGCCGTCCATCAGCACCGGCCGCTCAAAGAACAGCGCCGGGCCGCCGCCGGGAAGCTTCATGGCGCGGTCGGTGATCTCCGCCATCTCCAGATCCACCGACACCGGCTCGCGCACGCGCACCAGCTGGCCGGTGCGGTCTAGGTAGCGCAGAAACTCGCGCAGGTTCTGAAAGACCATCGTCACTGCCTCATATCGAGAACCGCCCGCGAGAGATCGGACGGGATTCCGTTGAAAACGCGAATCCGCCTTCCGCGCGGCGGAAGGCGGACCGGACTACTGCCCCATCATCACCGCGCCCACGCGGCGGACGATCACGAACGACACGAACGATACGCCGCCCAGGATAAGCATCAGCCGGGCGAGCTTCATCTGCCGGATGCCGATTTCGTTGAGGCGGCCCTCCGGCTTCCACACGCCGGCCACCGTGGGCCCCTGCGCGGGGTCGGCGGGATGGCGCCAGGCCGCCAGCTGCAGGAAGGCGGATGCCACGCAGCAGCCGAAGAAGCTGAGCAGCAGCGTGGACGCCAGGACCTTGAAAAGAACGCTCATCGGCGCGTACCGTGGTGAAGGGCGGCGATTCCCCCGCTGAGCGTGGTCCACTGCACCCCGTCAAACCCTGCGTCCGCCATCCGCCGCGCCAGCTCCTTCGGCGCGGGGAACTGCACCACGGACTCGGGGAGGTAGTTGTACGCGGACGGGTGGCTGCTGATCATGCGGCCGATGCGGGGCAGCACGTGCATGCTGTACATGCGGTACAGCGTGCGGAACGGCTCCCAGGTGGGATTGGTGAACTCCAGGATCACGAGCTTCGCGCCCGGCTTGAGCACGCGCGCCATCTCCCGCAATCCGGCGTCCAGGTCCGCCAGGTTGCGCACGCCGAAGCCGACCGTGGCGCCGTCGAAAGTGGCGTCCGCGTAGGGAAGCGCGAGAGCGTCGGCGCAGGCGGGGCGCACGGGGACGGTGCGGGTCTTTCCCGCGTCCACGCCGCGCTCCAGCATCTCGTACGTAAAGTCGCTGCCCACGACGCGGCCGCGGAATCCGCCGCGCCCGGCCAACGCCACGGCCAAGTCCAGCGTGCCGGCGCAGTTGTCCAGGTAGGTGCCGTCCGGAACCCGCTGCCAGTTCAGCCGGCGCACGGCCAGGCGGCGCCACAGCCGGTCGATGTTCATCGACAGAACGTGGTTCAGCAGGTCGTAGCGCGGCGCGATGGCGCCGAACATGTCGCGCACGTGCGCCGCTTTCTGGGCCGGCGCGGGAAGCGCGGTGGGCCGCGCGTTGCTCTCTGGCATACCGTAAACCGCTTGCGTCGCTTAGAATGGAGCCGCTGAAACTAGCCCCTGCCCCGAGGCGCGAGCAAGACTGCGCCCCGGACTGAAACTTCGCCGGCCCGCCCGTCGTACGGTCCCGCACGTCTGATCTCAGGCCCCGAATCCAAGCGGTGAACGCAACTCAGGTCTCCGACCACGAACTGGTCACCCGCGCCCAGCAGGGCAGCGAAAAGGCCTATCGGGAACTCCTCGGCCGCTACGAGCGCCCGGTGTTTTCCATCATCTATCGCATGATCCGCGACCGCGAACAGGCCGAAGACCTGGCGCAGGAAACGTTCGTGCGCGTGTTCAACCACATCGACAGGTACGATCCCAAGTACAAGTTCAGCAGCTGGATCTTCAAGATCGCCACCAACCTTACGATCGACCACATCCGTCGTAAGGAGCTGAACACGGTTTCCATCGACGGATCGCGCAACGCCACCACGGCGGAGCAGATCGAGGCCACGGCCATCACCATCATCTCGCCGGATGAAAATCCCGAGGAGCTGCTGGAGGCCAAGGAGCTGGGCGAGGAGATCGAGGAGGCCATCGGCAGGCTGCGCCCGGAGTACCGGGCGGCCATCCTGCTGCGTCACGTGGAAGGGCGCGAGTACCAGGAAATCGCCGAAATCATGGCGCTGCCCCTGGGCACCGTAAAGACCTACATCCACCGCGGGCGCAACGAGCTGCGCGAAACGCTGCAGCATCTGAAAGTCTGATGTCTCTGGCCCCGCGGGGCATGCTGAAACTCCGGAGCCGCCGGCTTCGTACCAAACTGAACCATGACCACGACGCGACCCTGAGGACCACGTGATGGACGCAAACGGACACCTGCCTTACTGGACGCTGGAGCAGCTCGTGGACGGCGCCCTTTCCCACGTGGAACGGAGCCTTGCCGAGCAGCACCTGTCACGCTGCGCGCACTGCACCGCGGAGCTGAAGGAGGCGCGGGCGCTGGTGGCCTCGCTGGAGGCCTTTCCCGCCCTGGCTCCCTCGCCCCGCTTTGCCGACGCGGTAATGGCGCGGGTGAACATCGCCCCGGCGGCCGCCGCGGAGCCGGCCGCGATTCCGGTTCGCGCCGGTTCGCGCAGGTGGAAGACGCTGGTGGGGATGGTACTTGCCCCGCTGGCGATTCTGGCGGCGTGGTTCGGCGGGGCGGCCACGGGAATGGGCGGGCTGTGGAGCGCGGTGAGCGGGTGGTCGCGCGACGTGTCGTGGAACCTGCTGTCCGAGGGGACGGAAACGCTGATCCGCACGGGGATGTTCCAGTGGGGCGCCGATACGCTGGCCTCCATTCCCGGGCCCACGCTGGCCGGGCTCCCCGTGATTCTGCTTGTGCTGGCCGCCGCGGTTCCCGCCGCGGCATGGACGATGGCGCGCATGCTGCGCGCCCCGGCGACCGGGATGACCCATGCGTAACACGACTCGAGCCGCGCTGCTTGCGGCACTGTTCCTGGCCGGTCCTCTTGCCGCGCAGCCGCGGCACGACCACACCGGCCTTTCCGACGGGCGGGAGCTGCACCAAGGCGACCGCGTGTGGTTTCGCGGCCAGCACGCCGTGGGCGCCGACGAGGTGATCGAGGGCGACGTAGTCGTCGCCAGCGGCTCGCTGGTCGTTCGCGGCGAGGTGCACGGCGACGCGGTGGTGGGCGGGGGCGACCTGGTAGTGGAGCGCGGCGCCCTCATCTACGGCGACGCGGTGGTGACCGGCGGCAAGCTGGTGAACCGCGGCGGCAGCGTGCTGGGCAAGGTGCAGGAAGGCTCGCAGCAGGCCAAGACGACGGGGGCCATGCACATCCGGCGCGGGTGGCTGGGATCACTGCAGAGCGGGTTCAGCGGCATTCTGCAGACGATCGCGCTGGGGATTCTGCTGGCCGGTGTGGGCGTGGCGCTCACCTTCTACGGCCGCCCGCATCTGAACCGCGCGGTGGACGTGCTCCGCCGCACGCCGGGCAACGCGGTGGGGATCGGGGCCGCGGCCAACGTGCTGGCGCTTCCCGTCTTCCTGGCCGGGCTGGTGCTGCTGACGGTGACCATCATCGGCATTCCCCTGCTGCTGCTCTTCATCCCCCTGTTCTGGGCGATGCTGGCGGCGCTGGCGGGGCTGGGGCTGATCGTGGTGGCGCAGGTGGTGGGACGGCGCACGGCGGAGCAGGCCGGCGAGTTCGCCTCGCTGCAGAACGAGCCCTTCATGCCGCTGTTCACGGGCCTGGCCGTGCTGCTGGCTCCGCGGCTGGTGGCGCACCTGCTGGAGCTGACGCCCTTTCTGAACGTGATGGCGGATCTGGTGGGCCTGCTTGCCTCGGTGCTGCTGTGGGCGGCGGCCAGCGTGGGCGCGGGCGCGGTGCTGATCGTGGCGGTGAGCCTGTGGAACGAGCGCGGCTACCGCGGCGAGGGCCGGCCGATGGGGATGGACGACCTGGGAACCAGCGGCGCGCACGTGGCCTGATTGCGCGGCGGTGGGTGAAGGATGGAGGGTCCGCGGGCCTGAAGGGGCTCGCGGAGCGGATGGAAAAACAAAGGAGAGCGACCGATGCTGGCGACGCTGCTGGTGGTTCTGGGAATAGCCGTGCTGGGGATCGTGGTGATCGGGGTTACGCTGGCGGTGGTGGGCGCCGTTGTGGGGCTGGTGTTCGGGCTTCTGGCGCTGGCCGTAAAAGCGATTCCGCTGCTGCTGGCGGGCCTGATCGTGGTGAAGCTGGTGCGCGCGAGCGAGCGCCGGCGGCTGGGTGTGTACGCCGCGGACCAGCGCTGGCTGGACAGCTGAACAGAAGGGCATCACACAGAGACGCAGAGCAGCAGAGAACAACAAAACGCGTCTCTCACGGAGGCCGCGAAGGGGGCACGGAGGTCACGGAGGGGATTCCCTCCGGCCTGCGTGCCCCCTTCCTGTTTTCCCGCGCTGTCCCGCTCATCCACGGCGCGACTGATATGAGATTCCGGGATATCAGGTCAAGCCTCAGGATTCCTGGCTACCCATGATTCAAATCCCCCCTCTTCCTGCTGCTCTGCTGCTCTGCTGCTCTGCTGCTCTGCTGCTCTGCGTGAGATCATCTGTTGCTCTTCCTCCGTGACCTCCGTGCATCCTCCGTGGCCTCCGTGTGAAACGGCTGTCGAGGAACTTCAGGAAACAAAAGGGACGGCTCCCCGCGCGGGAAGCCGTCCCTTTCCGCATCCGAAAAGAAACAGATCGCGCGCGGAAACTTCAGTTAACGGCGGCAAGTGGGACAGTGCATCCTCGGAACGCGGGGAGTTTGCGTCCCAGCGAATTGCGGATATGGAGCGGCATCAGCCGCGTATCAGAACGCAAGGCATGGTAGCGCAATGAATTACGCATTCATGGCACACCGGTACGTGCTTTGCCGACAATGGCCTCCAGATTCCGGCCGCGTCCCCGGAAAGCGCCCGCGTTCCAAGCCCCCGGCGCGAACGGAATCCCGCAGTTCCCGGCTACGCTCCTTTTCCGGCATCCTCCGGCGAAAGACACACAGCCGACGGCCCCTCCGGGCCGGCCGCACGCACGGCCCATCGCCGTGCCCGCGGTGCTCGATTCGTCCGGGCGCCACGCCCGCCGCGGCCGCCGCCCCACGGGGGCGGGGCGGCGAACACCCCATCCTTTGCGGAGGAACCCCCCGATGCCGTCCGTGCTGAGCTACCCAGGCGTCTACGTGGAGGAAGTCCCAAGTGGAGTGCGCACCATCACAGGCGTCAGCACGTCGGTGACGGCATTCGCGGGCGCCGCCCGGCGCGGCCCGCTGAACCGCGCCGTCCGCGTGCAGAGCTTTGCCGACTACGAGCGCGCGTTTGGCGGGCTGGTGTCGGAGTACGAGCTGGGCTACGCCGTGCGCCAGTTCTTTCAGAACGGCGGCGGCGAGGCCTGGGTCATCCGCCTGGCCAAGAACGCCTCCGCCGCCTTTGCCGACCTGCCCGGCGCCACCGGCGCGTCGCTGCGGCTGACCGCGCGGGACGAAGGCGCGGCCGGCAACGCCATCCAGGTGCAGGTGAGCCACGACACGGCCACCCCCGGCAGCACCTTCACCCTCTCGCTGCAGTACACCTCCGCCAACGCCACGGAAAACCGCGGCGAAACGTTCGCCGACCTCAGCATGAACTCGTCGGACGCGCGCTACGTGCTGGACGTGGTGAACGACGGCTCCGCGCTGGTGACGGCCGAGGTGACCGCCCCCGCCAACGCGCTCTCCGCGGTGAAGGGCGCCAGCTACAGCGGCGTGGTGGGCGACGTGGCCACGCTGGTGACGCCGACCGCGAACCGCCTGCAGGTGGTGGTGAACGGCGACGCGCCGGTGGAGGTGGTGCTGGACCCGGCCACCGACGTGGCCGGCGCCGACCCCGCCGCGCGGCTGGCCACGCTGGCCGGCGCCATTGCCGGCGCCGTGCCCTCCATCACCTGCACCCCCGACGCGGGGCGGCTCAAGCTGGAGTCCAAGCAGACGGGCGAGCGCTCCAGCGTGCGCGTGCTGCCGGGCGCGGGCAACGACGCCTCCGCCGCGCTCAAGCTGGGGAGCGTGAACGGCGGCACCGAGGTGGACGCGGCCGCCGCCATCCGCCCTGCGGAGCAGCCCGGCGGCGCCGCCGTCACCAGCGACACGCTGGCGCTGGCGGACGTGACCGCGCCGGCGCCGGGGGCCGAAAAGGTGAGCGTGAGCGTGGACGGATACGGGCCGGATACGGTGACGCTGGCCTACTCGGCCGCGGCGCCGGGGCTGGCGGACCGCCTGGCCGCGGTCGCCGCCGAGATCCAGGCCAAGGTGCGCGCGCTCAAGCCCGCCAACGCGGCGTACGCGGGCTTCACGGCCACGGTGGAAGGCGGCACCAAGCTGCGCATGCGCTCCGGCACCCGCGGACCCGGCTCCGCCGTGCAGTTGGCGGCCGCGTCGGGCGACACGCTCGCCACGGCGCTCAAGCTCGTCGGGAGCAGCGCGCCCGTGCAGGAAGCCACGCTGGGCGGCGGCGGCGAGACGGCGTACGGCCCGGCGGACGCCTACAACCTGTTCATCGGCGACCGGGCGGCGCGCAGGGGGATCTACGCGCTGGAGGCGGTGGACATCTTCAACCTGATGTGCCTGCCGGGGGTGACGGACGCGGGGATTCTGGCAGACGCCAGCGCCTACTGCCGCGAGCGCCGCGCCTTTCTGATCGTGGACGCGCCCCGCAACGCCGTGACGCCCGACGCCATGGCCACGCTGGCGCTGGGGTCCGCGCTCCCCAAGACGGACCGCGCCGCCGTCTACTTTCCCTGGGTGTACGTGGCCGACCCGCTCAAGGGGGGCAAGCCGCGCCTCTCCGCGCCGTCGGGGACCATCGCGGGGCTGTACGCGCGCACCGATGCCTCGCGCGGCGTGTGGAAGGCGCCCGCGGGTACCGAGGCATCGCTGCTGGGCGTGCAGAAGACGGACTACCACCTGACGGACGGCGAGAACGGCGTGCTGAACCCGCGCGGGGTGAACGCCATCCGCACCTTTCCCGGCGTGGGCCCGGTGGCGTGGGGCGCCCGCACGCTGCGCGGCGACGACAAGCTGGCGGACGAGTGGAAGTACGTGCCGGTGCGCCGCCTGGCGCTGTACATCGAAGAAAGCCTGTACCGCGGAACGCAGTGGGTGGTGTTCGAGCCCAACGACGAGCCGCTGTGGGCGCAGATCCGGCTGAACCTCGGCGCCTTCATGCACAACCTGTTTCGCCAGGGCGCGTTCCAGGGCAAGACGCCGGCGCAGGCGTACCTGGTGAAGTGCGACGCCGACACCACCACGCAGAACGACATCAACCTGGGCGTGGTGAACATTCTGGTGGGTTTCGCGCCGCTGAAGCCGGCGGAGTTCGTCATCATCCGGCTGCAGCAGAAGGCCGGGCAGACCGCGTCCTGAGGAGACCCCGAACATGGCACAGTTCAGCGTAAACGCCCAGCGCTTCGATCCCTACAAGAACTTCAAGTTCCGCGTGCGCTGGGACGGCCGCTACGTGGCCGGCGTAAGCAAGGTGGGCGCGCTCAAGCGCAGCACCGAGGTGGTGAAGCACCGCGAAGGCGGCGACCCCAGCAGCAGCCGCAAGAGCCCGGGGCGCACGGAGTACGACGCCATCACTCTGGAGCGCGGGGTGACGCACGACCCGGAGTTCGAGCGCTGGGCCAACAAGGTGTGGAACTACGGCTCCGGCCTGGGCGCGGAGGTCTCGCTCAAGGACTTTCGCAAGGACGTCATCATCGAGCTGTACAACGAGGCGGGGCAGCTGGCCATTGCCTACAAGGTGTTCCGCTGCTGGGTGAGCGAGTTCACGGCCCAGCCGGACCTGGACGCCAACGCCAACGCCGTGGCCATCCAGACGATCAAGCTGGAAAACGAAGGCTGGGAGCGCGACTACGACGTCGTGGAGCCCGCTGAGCCTTCGTTCGCCGAGCCGGCCTGACGCGCGTGACGCCGCTTTCCGCGCGGGCGCTGCTGGGGGCGTGGGAGGCGGGTGCCGCGCAGCACCCGCTGGACCGCGCCCTCACCGTGCTGCTGGCCGCGGGGACCGCGGAGTCCCGGGCAGAGCTCGCCGCCCTGCCGCTGGCCGAGCGCGACGCGCGGCTGCTGGGGCTGCGGGCGGAGATGGTGGGTCCGGATCTGTCGGCGTTCACCACCTGCGGCCAGTGCGGGGAGCGGCTGGAGTTTTCGCTGGATACGGCGGTGCTGGCCGCTTCGCGCGGTGCCGCGCTGGGCGAGCACGAGGCCCGGGCGGAGGGGTGGCGGGTGCGGTTTCGCCTTCCCGACAGCCGGGACGCGGCGTTGGCGGCCCGGACGCGCGGCGTGGACGAGGCACGCCGGCTGCTGGCCGAGCGGTGCCTGCTTGAGATCGACGGTCCCGACGGCCCGGCGGAGGCGGACGACCTGCCGGAGCCGGTACGGGCGGCGGTGGGCGAAGCGATGGCGGCCGCGGCGCCCACGGCCGAGGTGGACCTGGAGCTGGCGTGCCCCGCGTGCGGGGCCGAGTGGCGCTCGGTGCTGGACGTGCCCGGCTTTTTCTGGACGGAGCTGGCGGCGCGCGCGCGGCGATTGTTGGGCGAGGTGCACACGCTGGCCCGCGCGTACCACTGGAGCGAGAACGAGATCCTGTCGATGACGCCGCGGCGGCGGCGGGCGTACCTGGACCTGGTGGAAGGATGAGCGACTTCTTTACGCGGCAGGCGGAGCGCGTCCTGGGCGTGGCGCACGCCATTGAACCCCTGATGGCCTCGCGGTTCGCCGAATCGGCGTTCGCGGAGGGCGAGCCGGGGTTCCAGGAAGTGCATGCGGAGGTGGAACGCGGCCGGGAAACCGTCCGCGCATCCCGCCCCGCCGCGCCGCGCATCGACTCGCCGCGTATCGATCCGCCGCACGGCCCCGTCGCCGCGGGGCACGCCGATTCGCCGCCGTCCTCCACGGCGCCCGTGCTGCGCCGCTTCGTCGATACGGGCGACAGGTCCGGGGTAGCCGCGCAGCATGTCGCGGGCACGATGGATTCCGGGCGAGCGGCCGATCCGGCTGATCACGCGAGCTTATCGCGTCCGGCTGTGTCGGATTCGGGATGGGATCGCGATCCGGATTCGGTCGATCAGAATCATCCCGACGCGCTGCTGATGGACCACGCAGCCGCTTTCCGCGATGCGGTGAGCCCTGCATCGGCAAACGGCGATTCAGGTCGCGAGCGCGCACGCACGACGAGAGTCGCCGCCGAAGCGGAGTCTCCCGGTCCACATCGCGAATTCGTGCCGCATGCGGGGTCCGATCACCGGGACGGGGCAACGGATCGCGCAGCGGTGGATCATCCGCACGACCATACCGCTGTGCGCGGCGCGACCGCGGATGACGGCCTGCTCTTTTCCGCTGATCGCGATCGGGAGAAGCCTGCGCTGCACGGGGATCGAGGGCGGGCGACGCAGGCCGGCGCGGAGCAATTTGCCGCGTCCACTTCCCGGATCGGTGCTTCGGATGCGAGTGGACGATCGGAATCCACGGTGGCGAAGAGTGCGTCATCGCCCGATCGAATTGGCGGACGGGAATCATCGACCGACCGCGTGAATGCGCGGAGCAGCGCGGCTGACGAGGGCAACGCGGGCGGCTCATCCAGCAGAGACGCGCGGACAACCGGATTGAACGCCGCCGATCCGTCATCGACCGAACTGCTGATACCGGTCAACGGAAGTGAGCCCGGGCGCGGGGGTGGCGTGGCCCGCGGTGCGACGGCGGATTCGGGATCGCGATCCGGTGAGACGTTTGAATCGCGAGCAGGAAACGGGTTGGTGGATGCGGAGTTCGCGGCCGATTCGGGCGCGGCATCGACCTCAGCATCGGCCCCGCCATCTGACCCAGCAGCAGCATCGACCGCGACGGAAAAGGCGCGGCGGAACGGGGCGGAGCGCGCGGGGCTGCTGCTTCCGCCGACGCGGCGGGTGTCGCGGCGGACGGCTGATCCGGCCGCAGCGGAGGCGCGTGGGGAGGCGGCGGAGGACCGATCGGGAGCGGTGGAGGATGGCCCGTCATCGACCGAACGCTCCTCGGCAGCGGCGGAGCGGAGGCCGCATGCGGCTACGCGGCTGACCCTGCTTCCGCCTGCCCGCAACGCGCGGAGCCAGGCCGCGCCGCCCGCGGCCAAAGCCGACCCTGAGCGGCCGGCGGTGACGGTAAGCATCGGGCGGATCGAGGTGCGGCCCGCGCCCGCACCCGCGCCGGAGCCGGTGGTTCAGCCCGCGGCGCCGGGGTGGCGCGCGCCCGTGCTCTCGCTGAACGACTATCTGAACAAGGGCGGGCGATGAGCAACTACCTGGCGATCGCCGCCGCCACAGCCGCCCTGCGCGCCCTGCTGGAGGACGTGGTGGCCGGCGTGGTGGCCGGTTCCGAGGCCACCGTCGCGCGCCCCGGCGACACGCCCGACATGACCCCGGCCGTGGGCGCCAACGTCTTTCTGTACGGCATCACGCCGAACGCGGCGTGGCGCAACGCGGACCTTCCCGCGCGGCGGGCGGGCGGCGACGTGGCGCAGCGCCCGGCGGCCGCGCTGGACCTGCACTACCTGATCTCCTTCTACGGCGACGACCGCCTGCTGGAAACGCACCGCATGCTGGGCGCCGTCGTCCGGACGCTGCACGCGCGCCCCGTGCTGCCCCGCGAACTGCTGCGCCAGGTGGCCCAGTCCACCGCGTCGCTGAACGCCGCGGATCTGTCTGAAGCGCCGGAGCCCGTGCGGCTTACGCCGGTGCTGCTGAACCTGGAGGAGCTTTCCAAGCTGTGGTCGGTGCTGTTCCAGGTGCCGTACGCGCTGTCGGTGGCGTACCAGGCATCGGTGGTGACTCTGGAGGCGGAGGAAACGCCCGCGCCGCGGCTTCCCGTGGCGGCTCGCGGCATTCACGTAGTGCAGTTCGGCGAGCCGGTGGTGGAATCCGTAGAACCGGAGACGGGCGCGCGTAATCCCATTCTGCCGGACAGCGTGCTCGTCATCACGGGGCAGCGGCTGCGCGGCGACCGCACCCGCGTCCGCATCGCCGGGCAGGAGGTGGAGGCCGCGCACGCCAGGTCGGGCGAGATCCGCGTCCCGCTGTCCAGCCTGCCGCCGGGTACCCTCCGCGCCGGCATCCAGCCGCTGCAGGTGGTGCACGAGCGGATGATGGGCACGCCGCCGCGTCCGCATCGTGGCGGGGAAAGCAACGTCGCGCCGTTCGTTCTGCGCCCCGTGATCGCGCGGACCGCGGAGGATGCGCCCGACGTGAAGGTGCTCCCCGCGGACGGGGACGGGCCGCGGCGTATCCGCGTCCGCGTGACGCCATTCGTTGGCGCGTCCCAACGGGCCGTCCTCCTGCTGAACGGCTCGGCGGACCCGGAAGGGCGCTCCTTTGCCCTTCCCCTCCCCCGCCGCGACGCGGACGGCGACACGCTGGAGTGGCCGGTGGGCGACGTGCCCGCGGGAACGTACCTCGCGCGCGTGCAGGTGGATGGCGCGGAAAGCCCGCTGGAGCGCGGCCCGGGGAACGGGTTCACCGGCCCGGAGGTGACGCTGTGAGCGACTGGACCGCCGCCAACCAGGCGCACCTGATGGCCGCCGTCGCGCGGGTGCAGACGCTGCTGGAGCGGCACCTGTCCGGCGAAGGCAATCCCGTTCCCGCCGCGCCGGAAACGGCGATGGAGCCGCCGCCCGCGCTGGAGCGGCTGTGCGCGGCGTTCGGCCTGTCCGCATTCGAGCGCGACGTGCTGGTGATGTGCGCGGGGATGGAGCTCAGCTCCGGGCTGGCCGCGGCCGTCGCTCTCTCCGGCCGCCCCGCGCCGACCCTGGGGCTGGCGCTGGCGGCCTTGCCCGACGCGTTCTGGAGCGCGCTGGCCCCCGCCGCGCCGCTGCGCTACTGGCGGCTGGTGGAGCTTTCCGCCGCGGATGCGCTGACCACCGCGCCGCTGCGGGTGGACGAGCGGGTGCTGCACTACCTGGCCGGCGTGGGCGGGGTGGATGAACGGCTGATGTCCATCGTGGAGCCAGCCGCCGCGCCCGGTGCCCTGCCCCGCTCGCACCAGGACGCGGCGGATGCCGTGACCCGCGCGTGGAGCGTTCCGGCTCCCCTCCCCGCCCTGCTGTGCCTGTGCGGCGACGAGCGCGCGGGCAAGCGGGCGGTGGCGGCAACCGCGTGCGAGCAGATGGGGCTGCGGCTGCACGTGGCGCGCGCCGCGGACCTCCCCGCCGCCGCCGCGGAGCGCGAGGCGACCGCCCGGCTGTGGGAGCGCGAAGCCGTGCTGGGCGGATGCGCGCTGCTGGTGGAGGTGGAGGACGGCGACGGGCCGGAGGTCGCGCGAGCTCTGGCGGCCTTCGCGGAGCGGGTGCGCGCGCCGCTGCTGGTGTCCGCGCGCGAGCCCGTGCGTACCGCCACACGCACCCCGGTGCGGCTGGATGTGGATCGCCCGCCGCCCGTGGAGCAGCGCGCGCTGTGGCACGACGCGCTGGGCCCCGCCGCGGCCCGCCTGAACGGCGCGCTGGACGGCCTGGTCGCCCAGTTCCACCTGGGCGCGCGGGAGATCCGGCTGGCGGGAGCGCAGGCGCTGGCGGAGGGGGGCGAGTCCGGGCTGGGCGGCCGGCTGTGGGAGGCGTGCCGCGCGCAGGCCCGCCCGCGGCTGGACGACCTGGCGGAGCGCATTCGCGGCGACGCTGGGTGGGACGACCTGGTGCTGCCGGACGACCAGGCCCGCACCCTTCGCGACGTGGTGACGCACGTTCGCCATCGCACCCGCGTGTACGAGCAATGGGGCTTCGGGCGGCCGGGCGCTCGGGGGCTGGGGATCAGCGCGCTGTTCGCCGGGCCCAGCGGCACCGGCAAGACGCTGACGGCGGAGGTGGTGGCCAACGAGCTGGGGCTGGACCTGTACCGCATCGACCTCAGCCAGGTCGTCAGCAAGTACATCGGCGAAACGGAAAAGAACCTGCGCCGCGTGTTCGACGCCGCCGAGGAAGGCGGCGCGGTGCTGCTGTTTGACGAGGCGGACGCGCTGTTCGGCAAGCGCAGCGAGGTAAAGGACTCGCACGACCGCTACGCCAATATCGAAGTCAGTTACCTGCTGCAGCGGATGGAGGCGTACCGCGGGCTGGCGGTGCTGACCACCAACCTCAAGGCATCCATCGACACGGCGTTTCTGCGCCGCATCCGCTTCGTGGTGAACTTTCCCTTTCCCGACGCCGTGCAGCGCGCGGGAATCTGGCGGCGCGCCTTTCCGCCGGCCACGCCCACGGACGGGCTGGATGCGGCGCGGCTGGCGCGGCTGAACGTGGCCGGCGGCAACATCCGCAACATCGCGCTGGGCGCCGCCTTTCTGGCCGCCGGCGCAGACCGTCCCGTGCGGATGGAAGACGTCCTCCGCGCCGCCCGCGGCGAATACGAGAAGCTGGAGCGCGCGATCAACCCGGGCGAGATCGGGGGCTGGGGGAACGGCAGTGCGTGAGTGCGGGGTGCGTGAGTGCGTTAGTGCTGGAGAAGGTGCGTGAGTGCGGGGTGCGTGAGTGCTGTTGTTTCGGGGGAAAGCGCGTCGGGTGATCGGGATGGGCGATGTGCGTCGATGCGGGACTCGGCGTGAGGCGGAGATGCCGGTCGGGCGCTCCAAATCCGCGCACTCACGCACTCACGCACCCCGCACTCACGCACTTCCCTGGCTTTCATCGGAGCGAACCATGACCATCGACCTGCGGCTGGATGAACTCGTTCTGCACGGTGTGGCGGCGCGCGACGGCCAGGCCGTGGGCGAGGCGCTGCGCGCGGAACTCGGGCGGTTGATCGCCGAGCGCGGCCTGCCCGCGTCGCTCACCGGCGACGCGGGAACGCTGCGGCTGGACGGCGCACGGTTCACCGTCACCGAGGGAACGCCGCCGTCGCAGATGGGCGCGGGGATCGCGCGGGCGCTCATGGAAGGCACCCGCCCATGATGAGCGCGATGACCGGGAGCCGTCCCTCTTCCTCCCCCATGCTGCGGCGCTCCGCCACGGGGTCGCGCTGTGCGTGCGGAGGCGCCATCGGCGCGGACGGCATGTGTGACCAGTGCCGCCAGCGCGCACTGCAGCGGCGGGCCGCCGCGGCCGGTCCCGCGACGGCGCCGCCCATCGTCCACGACGTGCTGCGCGGCGCGGGCCGCCCGCTGGACCCGGCGGTGCGCGCCCGCATGGAGCCCAGCTTCGGCCACTCGTTCGCCCGCGTGCGCGTGCACGACGACGCCCGCGCCGCGGAGTCCGCCCGCGCGGTGGACGCGCACGCCTACACGGTGGGCGACCAGATCGTGTTCGGCTCCGGGCGGTTCGCGCCGGAAACGCGACACGGCACGGGGCTGCTTGCGCACGAGCTGGCCCACGTGGTTCAGCAGCGGGGCACGGCGGGCGCGGCGCCGCAGCGGCTGGCGATGGATCACGGCCCCGCGGACGCGTGGGAGGGCGAGGCCGCCCGCGCCGCCGACCGCGTCATGGAAGGGCGCCCGGTGGGGGCGCTTTCCGCGGCGCCCGGCGCCGTGCGCCGCGCCATGATCTGCTCCAAGCGGCTGGAAGCGCCGGTCGCGGGATGGTTCGCCAACCACGCCTACATCGACGACACCGGGCGCAACGACTGCCTGGGCAGCGGCATGCCCGGCAACTACGCCGTCCAGACCCTCACCAGCGGCAACTTCTACACGGGATGCGCCGCCAAGACCAGCACGTCCACCGATCCGCAGAGCTTTACCCCCAACCGCAAGCCGTGCACGCCCAAGCCCGGGGTGACGGACGTGTCGGCCTGCCTGGCCGCGGCGTACGCGGCGTACAACAGCCCCGGCCTGTACTCCAATCCCAACGGGCCCAACAGCAACACCTTTGCGTACACCCTGGCCTCCGCCTGCTGCGCCGACGCCAGCGACAGCGGACTGGGATGGGTGCCGGGATGGGGCAAACCGCCCGCCCCGCCCTGCCCCGCGCCCCGGCCGGAGACGCCCTCGCAGTACATCGGCTACGGCGAAACCGTGGGGCCGGACGGCATCGTGCGCGTGGGGCTGGGAGGCGCCAAGTGGTGATCGCCAGCGGGTACCTGGGATGGAACCCCGCCGAGGTGCGCATCGGCCCTTCCGTGATGGACGCCGATGGCGCGGTGCGGCTGGATCCCGGGCCGGGGATGCACCCCCGCGACTGTGCTCCCGCTGCCAGTGCCGTACTCGTGGCGGCGGAAGGAACGGGGGAGGATGCGCTGCTCCTGCTGCGTGCCCGCGCGCCCGCGCGGACGGTGGCGCGCGGACGCGGCATTCTGGCCGCGGCGGCCGACGCGGCGGGGACGACCGGATGGTACACGGTGGCGCACGGGCTGGACGGGAGCGCGGAGGTGTGGACGGTGGATCTCGACGGCGGAGAGCCGCGCCGGGCGTGGGGCGGCTGCGCGGTGGACAGTCCGCTGGTGTGGATGCCGGACGGACGCGTCGCCTTTCACGGCACGGATGGGTGGATCCGGGTGGCGGGCCCTGGCGAGGGCGAGCCGGTGCGCGTGGCCGCCGGGCGCTCGCCCGCGGCGGACGGAACCGGGCGGCTGGCGTACCTGCGCGGGCGCGCCGTGGTGGTGCGCGGCGCGGACGGCGCCGAGCGCGAATGGCCGCTTCCGCGCACGCTGGGCCGGCCCACGCTGGCGCGCGTCCTCAGCTGGTCGCCCGACGGGCGCGAGGTCAGCTGGGGGCGCACCGCCGGGCTGGTGGGGAAGCGCACCGACTTCTTTCTGCTGGATGTGCAGACCGGCCGCTCGCGCCGGGTGCCGCAGCGGTACCTGGCCGGCCTGCGGCTGATCGCCCCGTCCCCGGAGTGGCGGTGACGCGCGCGCCGGGTGGAGCGCTGGGCGTGCGCTGGGGCACGGACGCGGAGCTCGCCGCGGAGACGCTGGGCCTGGCGGGGCGGCCGTGGCTTGCGTGGCGCGGCGACCCGGCGTTCGAGGTCTGCGACGATGCTGCGGTCCGCGTCGGCGCGTTCGGCGCCCCGGCGCGCCCGCGGGTGATCCGGTGGGGAAAGCGGGTAGCGGGAATGCAGCTGGAGTATCCCGCGTCCGCGTGCGACGACGTGCGGCGCACGGTGGCGGCGACGTGGGGCGTGGACGGGCCGGCGCCGTACCGCCAGTGGCTGCGCGGCCAGGTGGTGCACCTGGGGACCGACGCCACCGGGTGCACGCTCACGCTGTCCGGCGCGCGCTGGGGGCGGGCCTTTGCCGCCGACCAGCTGCGGCAGGGGCTGGGCGGGCTGGCGGCGGGACTTCAACCATGACCGGGAGCGCCAGGTGAGCGAACGCGCCGCCCTTCCCGCGCCGGTTCCGGCCGCGCCGCGCGCACCGGCCGCGGCACCGCCCGCCGTCCACCGGACGCTGCGCACGCCGGGGCAGCCGCTGGACGCCGGGGTGCGCGCGGCGATGGAGCCGCGCTTTGGCCACAGCTTCGCGGACGTGCGGGTGCACGCGGACGGCGACGCGGCCCACTCCGCCGCGCAGGTGGGGGCGCAGGCGTACGCGGTGGGCCCGCACGTGGTGTTCGGAGCGGGCCGGTACGCGCCGCACACGCCGGGCGGACAGCACCTGCTGGCCCATGAACTCGCCCACGTGGTGCAGGCAGGGCCCGGGCCGGCGCCGCTGCGTCCCCGGCTGGAGGTCGGCTCATCCACCGATCCCGCGGAGGTGGAGGCGGAGCGGGCGGCCCGGACGGTGACGGCCGGGGGAGCGGCGCGGGTGGCCGCGGGAGGCGGCGCCCCCGCCCTGCGCCGTTTTGAGGAGCACGAGCACAAGTCGCTGGGCGACACGGCGTACGGCGGCGCCCTGGTCAACGCGGGCGGCGACCAGCCCGGGACGGAGTTTCTGCTGACCTTTGGCGACATGGTGATGCTGAGCGGCGACTACTTCTCCCCCGAGGAACTGTCGGATTTCGCGTCCAGGCCGGGAACCGGGGGAAACGGGCGGGGCACCCGGGACGAGATCGTGTACGCGATGGCGTGGGTCAACGCCAAGAACCCCCATCAGCGTGACGCGCGGTTCGCCGCGGGCGGGCAGTGGGCGTCGTTTCAGGCCGGGGCGGACGTCGTCGCGGCCGTGCAGGAGCGGTACAACCGCCGCGGCGCGGCCAACGACCCCCACTTCGTGTCTCCGGTGGCGGGGGGCGCCGTTCCCCCCGGCACTCCGCCCGCGAGCGCCGGGGGGAACTACCGGGCGCTGCACGAGGCGGCGCTGGAGATGGCGTACGACTCCGGGCGGGCCGGGACGCCCCTGGCCCGGGCGCTGGCGCGGGAGGCCGCGGCGCAGCACTACCTGTCCGACGCGTTCTCGGCGGGGCACCTGCTCACGGCCATCACCTCCATCCGCGCGTACTGGGGGGGGCGGTACCCGCTGTTCTGGTACAACCTGCTGCACAAGATCGGGCTGGACACGGCGACGGCCATGAACGCGCAGAGCGCAGCCATCACCAACGTGCTGAGCGTGTCTTTTCTGTACGGGAGGATCATGGGCGACATCAACGCCATGGCCGCTTCGCTGCCGCCCATCACCCTGGGCGACATGGTCGCGCGCGTGTTCCACGACTGGGACAACGAGCACGGCGTGGACGTGGGCGGCGGGCGCACCGTATTCGGCGACAACCAGCTGGACAACCCGGCCCCGTCCAACGCCACGCGCGGGCTGGCCCAAGCGGCCATGCGGGCGGGCATCACGGACGTGCGGCAGGCGTACACGCTGGGCGCCGCGGGCGGCACGGCGGTGGACCGGCCGGCGCTGTTCGCCGCGGTGCGCTCGGGGACGGGCGCGACGGGAACGCAGTACGCGCCGGAGACCATGATCCTCACGCCGGCCTCCACGCAGCCCGCGCACAACTGGCACGCGGCGGACCTGGAGACGCTGTGGACGCTTCCCATCGTCGCGGGAAGCACCACCACGGTGGGACAGGCGATCTCCGCCGGGCTGGTGCCGGGAGGCGAGATGCGCCGCGCGCTGGACGACCTGGCCCTGCGGTTTCCCACGTCCAGCTTCGGGATGAATCCGCGTGCGGCGTATCTGGGAGGGTTCGTGGGTCCGCTGGTAGCCAACCCGCTCGCCGGCGTGCGCGGCATCATCCACTGGGTCCCCAACTACGGCCTGCACAGCACCGACACGGACGACATCTCCATGGACACGGCCGGGGAGCTGGACACCGTACCCGCGGGATCGCCGTCGCGGCTGGAGGGGATGACGATGCCTGCCCGCGCGGGCTACGTGCGCGAGCTGATCAGCGGCAGCGTGGGGGACGACGAGGAGGCGATGGTGATGCGGATCTTTGAGACCGCACCCCTGGCGGACCGGCGGCGCCTGTACGAGGCGGTGGAGGGGCACCCCTGGACGGGCGACTGGATCGAGGGATGGACGGTGACGGACGACGACCTGTGGGACGCGCTGGATTCCGCCCGGCTCGTCCGCCTGCGGGGGATGATCAACGGCACACCCACCCCGGCGACCGCGCCGTGACGTCCCGCGCTCCCGCCGCGCCCGCGCCCCTGGCACCGGCGCCCGCCTCGCGCCCCGCGGCCGTGCTGCGCCGCTGCGGCTGCGGGCGGTCGTCCGGCGGCGGGGAGTGCGAGTCGTGCCGCAGGCGAAAGGAGTTGCGGCGGAGCGCGTCCGCGATCGGGCCGGCCGTGGCGCCGCCCATCGTCAACGACGTGCTCGGGGCATCGGGGGCGCCGCTGGACGCCGGAGTGCGCGCGGCGATGGAGCCCCGCTTCGGGCACAGCTTCGCGGACGTGCGGGTGCACGCGGATGGCGCGGCGGCGGAGTCGGCGCGGGCGGTGGCGGCGCACGCGTACACGGTGGGGCCGCACATCGCGTTCGGCACGGGGCGGTACGCGCCGGGCACGGCGGCCGGCGACCGGCTGATCGCGCACGAACTGGCGCACGTCGTACAGCAGCGCGGTTCCTCGCCCGCCATCCAGCATCAACTGGAGATCGGCGCGGTGGACGATCCGGCGGAGCGCGAGGCGGAAGCCGCCGCCTACCGGGTGATGGCGGGCTCGGGCGTGGGGGCGGGAGCGCTGACGGCGGCCGGTCCCGCGGTGCGGCGGTTTGCCGGGCCGGGGCTGGACCCCGCGACCATCGCGGCCTTCCGGGCGCAGATCGCCGCGTACCAGGCGCTGGCGGCGGAGGGGGTTCTGCTGGCGGAGGAAACCGCCGTGGTGGCCGGGGCGGTGGCGGAGGCGGAGGTGGCGCTGGCGGCGACCGCGGAACTCGCGGCGGCGGGAGCGACGATGGCCACCGGGGCGAGGGCGGCCACCACCGCCGCCGTGGCGCTCGCGGCGGACGACGTAACCGTGGTGGGCGTGGCGGACGATTGGGCGATTCCGTTCGTCGTCGCGGGCGCGATCGGGATGGGGATCGCGGCGTGGTACCTGGCGCCCTCCGCCGCGGAGATGTCCGCCGCCGTGAGCCGGGCCGTGCAGGCCGTGCAGCGCGCCATGAACCTGATCCGCGAGATCGTGGCGCGGCATCGCAATCCGCCCGTTCCGGTTCCCGTGCCCGCTCCGCCGGTCCCCGTGCCCGTCCCGGCTCCCGTTCCGGTTCCGGTTCCGGTTCCGGTTCCGGTGCCCCGGCCGGCACCGGCGCCCCGCCCGGCGCCCAGACCGCCCGCGCCGCGGCCGGCTCCGCGGCCCCGCCCCGAGCCGGAGACGCAGCCCCGCCCGCGGCCGCCACTGGGTCCGGACGTGGACGTGGACATCGATGACGATGAGGACGAGCGCGGGTGCCAGGTGCGCGTCATCGGGCAGGCGGGCGGCAACAACTGCCACAACGATTTCGCGCGGCGGGTGAGCGGAATGGGACGCGAGGTGCGCGTCACCACGCCGTGGGGGCTCTCGGCGGACTTCGACGGACTGGGCACCGGCCGGCGGCTGTACGAGATCAAGACCGGCTTCGGCTTCGTGCTGAACACGGCTCCCTCCAACGAACTGATCCGCATGGCGGCGCTGAACCGGTTCATCGACCAGGCGTCGCGCCAGCAGATGGTGGCGGACGAGTGCGGATACGAGCTGGAGTGGGTGTTCAACAACCGGCACGTGGCCGAACTGGTGGACGGGCTGATTGAGCCGCGGGTGACGTGGCGCCCGTTCCGCTGCGACATCGACCAGTGACGCGCATCCACAGACCGGCATTGGCCACCGTTGAGGATGATCGTCGGCGTGCGATGACCATCGACAGGGACGCCGATCGGCTTGTGTTGATGATGACCGCTGGCGGGTGATGACCATCGACCAGAACGCTGATCGACCTGTGATCCAGATGCGCTTTTCCTTTTCGCACCCCGCGCCCGCAGCCACGAGATGAGTGCATTTCCCGGATCGCCGCGGTTGATGAAGGGCGCCATCATCGGCGTCGACAAGTTCAACCCGCTCGCGAGCGTGGTGGTGTTCCAGTACAACCCCGACACGCTGACCCGGCGGGTGCAGGCGAACACGGGGCAGCCGGAATCGCCCACGGCGCCGCGCGTGGAGCCCATGCGCTTCAACGGCCCGCCGCGCGAAACCATCTCGCTGACGATGGAGATCGACCTGGCGGACCAGCTGGAGCGGGGCGACGCCATGGCCTCGCTGCTGGGGCTGTATCCCACGCTGTCGTCGCTGGAAATGCTGCTGTATCCCAAGGCGGCGGACATGATTCTGAACTACGCGCTGTCGCAGGCGGGGGTGCTGAGCGTGGTTCCGCACGACGCGCCGCTGACGCTTTTCGTGTGGGGGCTCAAGCGGGTGGTGCCGGTGCGCATCACCAGCCTGAGCATCACGGAGCAGGCGTTCGACCCGGACCTGAACCCGATCCAGGCCAAGGTGGAGCTGAGCATGAGCGTGCTGACCTACCAGGACCTGGGCCTGGTATCCGCGGGCGGGGCGCTGTTCATGGCGCACCAGGTGGCCAAGGAGGTGATGGCCACGATCGGCGGCGTGGGCGCGATCACCGGCGGCGTGTCCGTCGGCGCCTCCTTTTCCATCGGCTGATGGATGGGCGCCCGGGAATCGAGTCACCGTACGCGAGACGGATGCGCGGCGGCGGCATTCTACCGAGCGCACCCGGGCTGTCATCCTGAGCGGAGCGCCGCGCCAGACCCTCAGCGGCACCGGATTGTGGCGCGTAGTCGAAGGATCTTGCCACGGCAGTCCGCCGGGTTACCGGCAGACAGAGCGCGGCACAGACTCGGACAGCGGTGCTCGAGGCGGGCGATGTGGCAAGATCCTTCGACTCGCTGCCGGCATCGGCGTGGCGGAGAGGGCGCCTTGGCCGCTCGCTCAGGATGACAGTCGAGGGGTGCCGTTCGCGGGCAAAACGCGCGACGCGCGTGTTCGGCGGCAACGTGCCGGCCGCGCCGCCGACGACCGGAGGCGGGCCACGCCGAACGGCGGATCATCGCCATCAATCGAAGCGAGACCCGCGACGCACCTGGGCACCTGGCCCTGCGCACTGAGCACTTCGTCTTTTCGCACTGACGCACTCACGCACCCAGCACTCACGCACTTCCCCGCCCTCCCATGTTCGATTCCACATCCCGCTACGCCGCCATCGAAACCCGCGTGCACCAGACCACCGGCCCGGGCGGGGAGCCGCGCGAGGTGCGCCACCTGCGCCGCCGCTTTCTTCCCGCGGAGGAGGGCGAAACGCTGCTGGAGCACGCCGTGACCGAGGGCGACCGGCTGGACAACGTGACCGCGCGCTACCTGGGCGATCCGCTGCAGTTCTGGCGCATCGCCGACGCCAACGCCGTGCTGCGCCCCGACGAGCTCACCGACGAGCCCGGCCGCCGCATCCGCGTAACCTTGCCCCGCCGCTGACGCCGTGCTGACCGGAGAACTGGGCATCCGCCTGATGCTGCTGGTGGGCGACACCGTTCCGCTGCCCGCCTCGGGCGAGCTGGTATCCGCGCTGGAGCAGGTGCAGGTGACCAGCGACGCCGCCGGCGGCGACGGCTTTCAGCTCACCTTCCGCCTGTCGCGCGGGCTGGTGGACTATCCGCTCCTTCTGTCCGGCGCCGTCGACCCGTTCAAGCGCGTGATCGTGGGCGTCATGCTGGGCGCCGTGCCGCAGGTGCTGATCGACGGCATCGTCACGCACCAGCAGCTCACCCCCGGCTCCGGCCCCGGCGAAAGCACCCTTACCGTCACCGGCCGCGACGTGAGCGTGATGATGGACCTGGAAGAAGCCAACGAGGAGTACCCCAACCAGCCCGACTTCGTGATCGCCACCACGGTCATCGGCCGGTACGCGCAGTACGGGCTGGTGCCCATGCCCACTCCCACCGCGGACGTGCCCATCATGCTGCAGCGCGTGCCCCGGCAGGCGGAAACGGACCTGGCCTTTCTGAAGCGGATGGCGGAGCGCAACGGCTACGTCTTTTACGTGGAGCCGGTGACGTTCGGCGTCAACACGGCGTACTGGGGGCCGCAGACGCGCGTGGCCCCGCCGCAGCCCGCGCTCACCACGGGGATGGGCTCGGCGGACAACCTGACGGGCATCCACTTCAGCCAGGACGGACTGGCGCCCGTGGCGGCGTCCGGCGCCTTCGTGGAGCCCATCTCCCGCACGGCCATCCCCATTCCCCAGCTGCCCGCGCTCAAGCTGCCGCCGCTGGCCGCCAAGCCCGTGATGCCGCGCCGCACCCGCATGTCCCGCGGAAGCGGGCAGGAAAGCCCCGCCCGCGCGGCGCTCAGCGTGCTTGCCGCCGCCACCAATGCGCCGGACCCGGTGACGGCGGAGGGCGAGGTCGATACCGCGCGCTACGGCCACGTGCTGCGTGCCCGCGGCATCGTGGGCGTGCGCGGCGTCGGCCTCTCCTACGGGGGGATGTACTACGTGCGCCGCGTGACCCACACGCTGCGCCCCGCGGCCGGCGCGTACACCCAGAGCTTTTCGCTTTCGCGCGAGGGCACGGTCTCGCTGCTTCCCGCGGTGCTGCCGTGAGCGCGCCGTTCTGGGGCAAGTACCGCGGCATCGTGAGCGACGTGAACGATCCGCTGATGATGGGCCGCATCCGCGCCAAGGTGCCCGACGTGCTGGGCGACATCCAGAGCGGATGGGCCATGCCCTGCGCCCCGTTCGGCGGCGACCAGACCGGCTTCTTTTCCATCCCCAAGAGCGGCGCGGGGGTGTGGATCGAGTTCGAGCACGGGGACCCGGACTACCCGGTGTGGGCGGGGTGCTGGTGGGGTTCGATGGCGGAAATGCCGTCCGACATCCTCGCGCCGCCGTACAAGAAGCTGATGATCGTGACGGAGGGCGGCCACAAGGTCACGCTGGACGACACGCCCGGAATCGGCCACCTGACGCTGGAAACCAAGGGCGGGCACAAGGTCAAGCTCGACGACACCCCCGGCGCGGGCGGCATCACGCTGGAGACGTCGACCGGGGCAAAGATCTCCATCACCGCGCAGGGGATTGAGATCGACAACGGACAGGGCGCCTCGCTCAAGATGCAGGGACCGCAGGTGCAGGTGAACAACGGTGCGCTGGAGGTGATCTGATGCCCGGATACCTGCTGCAGGCGGGCGCCCAGGTGATGTGCATGCACGGCGGGCAGGCGCAGGCCACGGCGCCTTTTCCCCGGGTGAAGGTGGGCGGCCAGCCGGTGACGCTGCAGAGCGCGCCGTGGACCATCGCCGCGTGCCCGTTCGTCGCCGGAACCACGCCCATGCCCTGCGTGACCGCGCAGTGGGTGATGGGCGCGATGCGGGTTAAGGCGGGCGGGCAGCCGGTGCTGCTGCAGGACAGCCAGGCGGTGTGCGTGCCCAACGGAACGGGGGTCAACGTGGTGATGGCGCAGCTTCGCGTGAAGGGGATGTGACATGAACCTGGACTATCCGCTGCGCGTGGACGGCCGCGGCCGCACCGCCGGCACCAGCGACGACGACCACGTGCGCGACCTCGTTGAACAGGTGCTGTTCACCGCGCCGGGAGAGCGCGTCAACCGGCCCACCTTCGGCAGCGGGCTGCTGGACCTGGTGTTCGCCCCCGGCGGCGACGCGCTGGCGGCCGCCACCGAGTTCACCGTGCAGGGCGCGCTGCAGCAGTGGCTGGGCGACCTGATCCAGGTGGAGGCGGTGCAGGTGCAGGCGGTTGATGCGGAGCTGCACGTGACGGTGCAGTACGTGATCCGCCGCTCGCAGCAGCGCACCGTCGAGTCCTTTCTGCGGCAGGTGTCGCGGTGAGCGCCGGGGCGTTCCACTGCGGCGACGACCGCCGCCGCGCGCTGGCCCGCAACGCCGGGCTCAACGGCATCGACTTTCTGGAGGTGGATGACCAGCCCGGCCCTGGCGGCGAGCAGCGTCTGCTGCGCGTCGTTCTGCTGGCGGCGCCGTCGCAGCCGCTGGTGGCGGAGAACGTCTCCATCCGCGGCGGCGACCGCGTGCGGGGGATCGAGGTCACCTCCGCCTCCGGGGCGCCGGGTTCCGGCAACCTGCGCGTGGAGGTGGACCAGCGGGGCGACTTCAGCACCTACACGCTGCGGCTGCACGCGCGCGACGGCGGTCCGCTGGCGGGGATGGATCCGCGGCTGTCGGAGGTGGAGTTCAGCTTCAAGGCGCTGTGCCCCACCAACGCGGACTGCGTGGCGCCGGACAGCGGCGCGCCTCCCGCCGGGCCCGAGCCGGAGATCGACTACCTGGCCCGCGACTACGGCAGCTTTCGCCAGCTCATGCTGGACCGCATGTCCCTCGTCCTTCCCGACTGGCGCGAGCGCAATCCCGCGGACCTGGGCGTGGCGCTCGTCGAACTGCTGGCGTACGTGGGCGACCGCCTGAGCTACCAGCAGGACGCCGTGGCCACGGAAGCGTACCTGGGCACCGCGCGCCGCCGCGTGAGCGTGCGCCGCCATGCGCGCCTGCTGGATTACGCGATGCACGACGGCTGCAACGCCCGCGCGTGGGTGCAGGTGGCGCTGCGCCCGGGCGCCCCCGCGGAGGGCCTGCGCCTGTCCCGCGGAACGCCGCTCCTCACCCGTCTGGCGGAGGTGGATGTGGAGGTGCGGCCGGACAGCGCGGACCACGACCAGGCGCTGGCGGGCGGACCGGAAGTGTTCGAGACGCTGCATGACGGGCTGCTCTTTCCCGCCCACAACACGCTCCCGTTCTACACTTGGGGCGCACGCGACTGCCGCCTCCCGGAAGGCGCCACCGCGGCCACCCTGCGCGGCGCCTATCCCGAGTTGAAAGCGGGCGACGTCCTCGTCTTTCAGGAGGTGCGCGGACCGCGGACGGGGGAGCCGGGCGACGCGGACCCGGCGCACCGCCACGCCGTGCGCCTGACTTCGGTGGACGCGGCCGGCTCCGATCCCGGCGTCTGGATGATGCGCATCCACCAGACGGGGCTGCGCATCACCGACCGCGACGGCGTGCCGCTGCGCCACCTGCGTCCGGGCGACGAGTTGGAACTGACGGGCCCGTACGACGGCGAGGCGGAGGGTTCAGCGCGGCGGTGGAGCGTGCGCGCGGCGGACGGGCTCGCCGGATCTCTCGTTGCCGCCGCGGACGCGGTGGAGCGGGTCAATCCGCTCGTCACCGAAGTCACCTGGCACGACGGCGACGCGCTCCCGTTCGACCTGTGCATCTCCGCCACGACGGACGCGGAGCACGGAAGCCGACACGTGCCGGACGTGTCCGTCGCCTTGGGGAACATCGTCCTCGCCGATCACGGAAGGACCGTCGGACTGCGGGTGGAGGACCGGCGTGCGCGCGGCGAGGCGCTGCCGACGGACGCGGAGGCCGCGGCCGCGGGGGTGCGCCTGCTGGACGAGCCGGAGTGGCTGGGCGCGCCGGGACAGGCGGACCGCCGGCTGGCCCCGGTGGACGCGGGCGGCTGCGACTGCGACGAGGAGCCCGCGCCCCCGCCCCGCTTTCGCCCGCGGCTGCAGGCGGGGCCGGTGACGCAGGCCGCGCGCATCCACCGCCCGGCGGGATCGTCCGAGGCGGACGAGCGGCCCTTCTTTGATCCCTCCGCCTCCGCCACCTCGGCCCTGCGGTGGGAGATGCGGCGCGTGCTCCCCGTCATCACCGTGCACGACGCCATGGGCGAGCGGTGGCTGCCGCAGCGCGACCTGCTGGGAAGCGGCCCCTTCTCCCGCGAGTTCGTGGTGGAAACGGAAAACGACGGGCGCTCGTGGCTGCGCTTCGGCGACGACCGCCACGGCCAGCGCCCCTCCCCCGGCGTCGCGCTGCGCGCCGTCTATCGCGTGGGGAACGGTGTGGCCGGCAACGTGGGTGCGGACGCGCTGGCGCACGTGGTGACGCACGATCCCGCCGTGCTGGGGCAGATCCTCCACGTCCGCAATCCGCTTCCCGCCAGCGGCGGCACGGAGCCGGAGACGATGGAGCACGTGCGGCAGACGGCGCCCGCCTCGTTCCGCGACCGCCGCCGCGCGGTGACGGCGGAGGACTACGCCCGCGCGGCGGAGGCGCACCCGGAGGTGCAGCGCGCGCAGGCCACGCTGCGGTGGACGGGAAGCTGGCGGACGGTCTTTCTGACCGTGGACCGCGTGGGCGGCCGCGACGTGGACGCGGGGTTCGAGTCCGCGATGCGCGCCCACCTGGAACCGTTCCGCATGGCCGGGCACGACCTGGAGATCGACGCGCCGCGCTACGTCCCCGTGGAGCTCGACATCCAGGTGTGCGTGGACGGCACCCACTTTCGCGGCGACGTGGAGCGCGACATCCGCGCGGTCATGGGGCGGCGCGTGCTGCCGGACGGCCGCCGCGGCCTCTTTCATCCCGACAACTTCACCTTTGGGCAGAGCGTGTTCCTGAGCCCGCTCTACGCCGCCGTGCAGGCCATTCCCGGCGTGCGCTGGGCGCGCGTGCTCCGCTTCCGGCGTCAGGACGCGCCGGAGACGGAGGCCATGGACACGGGCGAACTGCCGCTGAACCGGCTGGAGGTGGCGCGCATGGACGACGATCCCAATCACCCGGAGCGCGGGTCGCTGCGCCTGCGCATGGAGGGCGGCCGATGAGCGATCACGACGCCGGCTGCGGCTGCTGCGGCGGCACGGGCGCGCAGACCCCGCTGCGCATCCACAACCGCCCGGGGCTCCCCGCCCTGCACTACCGCGTGGGGACGCATTCCACCTTCAGCGCCAGCATGCGCGCGGGGCTTTCCAGCGCCAGCCGCCCCGCGCTCGCCGCCCTGACCGCGCGGGAAAACGACTTCGCCGCGGCGCTGGTGGATGCGTGGGCCACGGTGGGCGACGTGGTCACCTTCTACCAGGAGCGCATCGCCAACGAAAGCTACCTGCGCACGGCGACGGAGCGGCTGTCCGTCATTGAACTGGCGCGCGCGGTGGGATACGAGATGGCACCGGGGGTGGCCGCCAGCACGCACCTGGCCTTTACGCTGGAAGACGTGCCCGGCGCCCCGGCGGAAATCACGCTCACGCCGGGGACGCGCGTGCAGAGCGTGCCCGGCCCCGGCGAGCGGCCGCAGACGTTCGAGACGGTGGAGACGGTGGCCGCGCGCCCGGAGTGGAACGCGCTGCGCCCGCGCATGCGCCGCCCCGGCACGCTGTCCCCGGGCGCCGTGAGCGCGACGCTGGCCGGCGTGGCGACGCGGCTGGTGCCCGGCGACGTGCTCCTCTTCGTCGGCCCCAAGCGCGAGGTGGAGCCCACTCACGACGGGTGGGAGGTGCGGCAGGTCGTCTCGGTGGATGCGGACGCGGCGGCGGGGCGCACCGTGGTGGGATGGACGGCGCCGCTGGACAGGGTGGATGGCGAGTCCACGCGCCTGTTCGTCTTCCGCCAGCGGGCGGCGCTGTTCGGAGCCGGCGCCCCGGACTGGCGGATGATGCCCGCGGAACTGCAGGCGCGCTTTCTGGCGGATGACCGCACGCCGGAGGAAATCCGCCTGCAGACTCCCTTCCGCGGCGGCCCGGAGTGGCCGTTCTTCCATCCCCGCACCTCCGCGGACGGCGGGGTGGAGCTGGACGCCCTTTATCCCACGCTGGTGACGCCGTCGTGGGTGTGGATGCAGGGCGGCGGGCAGGAGGCGCTCTACCGGGCGGATGGGGCGGAGGCCGTCGGCCGCGCGGACTTCGGCATCAGCGCGCGGGTCACGCGGGTGCGGCTGGATCACGACGCGCACCTGGACGGCCCCGCGCCGTCGCTGATCCCCGGCGCCATCCGTCCCGTGAGCGGCGGCACATCGCCCGTCCCCATCGGCGGCGGCGTGGTGGGACCCCGGCTGGACGAGCCGAGGGTGGAGCCCGAGAAGCTGTTTCCGCTGCGCGAAACGGCCGTGCTGATGGGGAGCGAAGAGCTGGCGCTGGCGGAGGAGGAGATCACGGCCCCCATCCAGGGAGCGGAGGTGGAACTCGGCGCGCCGCTGGCCCGGCTGGACCGCACCCGCCGCGTGCTCGTCACGGGCATCGCCCTCCCGTCGCGGAGAATCCTCGGCCCGGACGGCACTAAGCGCTGCCAGGAGCTTTCGGACGGAGAGCCGGCGTGGCAGGGCGAGCGCCCCTTCGGCCGGGACGAGGGGATGACGGGCGAGTTCATGATGGAGGGCCAGCCGGTCTTCGGCGCGGGGGGACGGGCATCGGTGGCCGCCGCGGACGCGCCCGGGATCCCCGACACATCCGGCGAGGAGGCGGGGGAGATCGCGACCGTCCACGACTTCCGCGCGGAGAACGATCCCGCCCATCCCGTGGTCGTCTTTGAGCAGAGACTGCGCAACCGCTACGTCCGCGGCACGGTGCGCATCCACGCCAACGTTCTCCTGGCCACGCACGGGGAGGAGGTGCGCGAGCGCTTGGGCGGCGGCGACGCGGGGCTGGAGTACCAGCGCTTTCTGCTCAAGCAGGCGCCCGTCACCTACGTCCCCCGCCCCACCGCCGCGGGCGCGGAGACGACGCTGGAGGTGCGGGTGAACGGGCTGCTGTGGCGCGAAGTGCCCACGCTGCACGGCCAGGGTCCGCGCGACCGCGTGTACGTCACCCGTCGGCGCGAGGCGGGCGAGACTGTCGTGCAGTTCGGCGACGGACGCTCCGGCGCGCGCCTGCCGACGGGACGGGAGAACGTGGACGCCGTGTACCGCAAGGGGATCGGGCGCGACGGCAACGTGCGCGCGCGGCAGCTTTCGCAGCTGCTCACCCGTCCGCTGGGCGTGCGCGCGGTGGACAACCCGCTCCCCGCGTCCGGCGGGGTGGATCCGGAAACGATGGACGCCGCCCGGGGAAGCGCGCCGCGGACCGTGGTGACGCTGGACCGCGTGGTATCGCTGGCCGACTACCGTGAGTTCGCCCGCAACTACGGCGGCGTGGGGCGCGCGCACGCCGTGTGGAGCTGGCACGGCGGACGGCGCGGTGTGGTGCTCACCATCGCCGGGGCGTCGGGCGAGGTGCCGCCCTCGGACGGCGCCGTGGCCACGGGCCTCGCCGCCGCGCTCGCCGCCGCTGGCGATCCGCACGTTCCCGTGCGCGTGCTGCCGTACACGCCCATCCCCTTTCACCTCACCGCCCTCCTCCGCCGCGACGCGGACCGGCTGGACGACGACGTGCGCGCCGCGGTGGAGGCCGCGCTGCGCGACCGCTTCCGCTTTCAGGCGCGCGAGTTCGGGCAGTCCGTGCACCTGAGCGAGGTCGTCGCCGCGATGCAGGGCGTGCCCGGCGTGCGCGCGGTGGACCTCAACACCCTGCACGCGGCGGATGCGAAGATGCCGCTGCTGAATCACGAGATCGGCGCCTACACCCCGCCCGAGGGCGGCCAGGCCGGCGCCGCCTGCCCCGCCGAACTCCTCACGCTGGCCCTCCGCCCCGGCGACCTGACGGTGACCGCATGACGACCTACGACGCCGACCGCCTGCTCGGCCTGCTCCCGGCCGTCTACCGCATCCGCGACGCGGAGCAGGGCGGCCCCCTGCGCGCGCTGCTGGAGGTGATCGCCGACCAGAACGCGGTGCTGGAGGAAAGCCTGGAGCAGCTGTACGACGACCTGTTCGTGGAGACCGCCGCTCCGTGGGCCCTCCCCTACCTGGGCGACCTGCTGGGGGTGGAGAACGTGCCCGGCGACCCGCTGGACGCCCGCGCCGAGGTGGCCAACACGCTGGCGTGGCGGCGCGGCAAAGGGACGGCGCACGTGCTGGAGCGCATTGCCCGCGACGTGAGCGGCGTTCCGGCGCGCGCGGTGGAGTTCTTTGAGTTGATCGCGGCCACGCAGCACGTGAACCATCCCCGCCCGCGCAACCGCGC
Source organism: Longimicrobium terrae (assembly GCF_014202995.1). NCBI lineage: Bacteria > Pseudomonadati > Gemmatimonadota > Longimicrobiia > Longimicrobiales > Longimicrobiaceae > Longimicrobium > Longimicrobium terrae. Next base: position 223,183 of record NZ_JACHIA010000002.1, on the reverse strand, counting down.
CTGGGTGGACGTGCGCGACGCGCTGCGGCTGGAGGCGCTGGGCGGCCCGTTCGAGCGGCTGGAGGGCGCGCCGGACCTGGCGCACACGGCGGACGTGCGCCGCTTCGGCCGTCGCGGGCGCTACAACCTGCACCAGGTGGGCATCTTTCTCTGGCGGATGGGCGCCTACCAGCTCACCCGCTCCCCGGCGGTCAAGTCGCTTCCCGGGCAGACCTTGGGTGAACGGCGGCGGCTGGAGCACCGCTGCTTTCACTTCCATCCGCTGGGGATCGACACGCCGCTGGTCCGCCTTCCCGCGACGGAGGAGGAGCCGGAGCAGCTGGCCGGCCCCGCCAACGTCCCCGGCCGCATCAGCCGCCGCGCGATGCACGCCCGCCCGGGCGAATTCTACGGCGCCGACGCCAGCCTGCGCGTGGAGGTGCTGATGGATGACGGGCCCCGGCTGGTGCCGCTGGACCGCGTCGACGTGTGCGACCTCACCGACTGGCGGCTGCCCCGGAGAGGACGGGTCGCGGTGGATCCGGCGCTGGGCCGGCTGGCCTTCGGGCGCAGGCCGGACGGGCCGCCGCTGGTGAGCTTCTACTACGGCGCCGCGGCGGAGGTCGGCGGCGGCGAATACGCCCGCCCCGCGCCCTCCGGCGACGTGGGCGCGCTGGTCCGCGTCACCGGCGGCGGCGCGCTGGCCGGGGCGCTGGCGGCGGCCGGGGAGGACGGCGTGGTGGAGATCGGCGACAGCGGCCGCTACGACGCGCCCGCCACGCTCGGCGCCTATGGCCGCCGCGTCACCCTCCGCGCGGTGGACGGCGCGCGCCCAACCCTGTGGATCCCCGACCGGATGACGGTCCGCGGCGGGCCGGACGGCGCGGTGACGCTGGACGGGCTGCTGCTGGCCGGCGGTGCCGTGGTGGTGGAGGCGGCGGGCGCGGGGGCGGATGGACTCGGGCGCCTGCGGCTGCGGCACTGCACCCTGGTTCCCGGCCACGCGATGGACGCCGCCGGGGTGCCGGAGCGCCCGGACCTCCCCAGCCTGGTGGTGGAATCCGGGGGGACGGAGGTCACGGTGGAGCACTGCATCCTCGGCCCCGTCCGCGTGCACGCCGGCGCCCGGGTGCAGATGCGGTCGTCCATCGTGGACGCGGGAAGCGAGGGCGCCGTCGCCTACGACGCGGTGGAGGCGGACGCGTGGGGCGCGCCCCTGACCCTGCGCGAGTGCACCGTCATGGGCCGGGTGCGGGCGGAAAGCCTTCCCCTCGTCTCCAACTCCCTGCTGCTGGCGCGGATCGGCGAGCCCGGGCCCGCGGGGTGGGACGGCCCGGTGATGTCGCGCCGCACGCAGGAGGGGTGCGTGCGCTTCAGCTACGTCCCCCCGGGCTCGCGCACGCCCCGCCGCTTTCAGTGCGTCCCCGCGCGCGACGCCGACGACGTGCGCGTCCGTCCATCCCCCATGAGCACCCGCTACGCCGACGCCGCGTACATCGTGCTTCCCCCCGACACCCCATCCGCCATCCGCCGCGGCGCGGACGACGAATCGGAGATGGGCGTGCACCACGACCTTCACCTTCCCCGCCGCGAGGCGCACCTGCGCCAGCGGCTGGGCGAGTACCTGCGCTTCGGGCTGGAGGCGGGCGTTTCGTGGATCCTGTGATCCCGCCCGTCCTCCATCTCCCTGATCCACCCCAACCGGCCACACCCCCGGAGGCACCATGAAGGGCGACTTCAGCCGCCTTACCTTTGATCCCGCGCGCCACTTCAGCGGGGTCCGCATGCAGCAGGGACGCGTTCAGCTGGACGCGGACTGGAACGAGCAGGCCGACATCGCCCGGCACCGGGTGGAGACGGAAACGCTGCACACGCTGGGCGGGTGCGGCGCCCCCCTGCACGACGCAGGCTTCGCTCTGGGCGAGGGATCGGACGGCGACTTCCGCCTTTCCGCCGGCGCGTACTACGTGCACGGCGTGCTGGCCCGTTGCGAGGTCCCCGTGGCCTACCGCGCCCAGCCGGACCGGCCGCGTCCCCCCGCGCTGCCGGCGGGCGACCACCTGGTCTATCTGGACGTGTGGGAGCGCCACCTGACCGCGTTGGAAGCCCCGTCCATCCGAGAAACCGCGCTGGGCGGGCCGGACACCGCAACGCGGACGCGCACCGTCTGGCAGGTGCGCACGGCGGCGCTCCCGGGCGACGGGGCGGACCGGGAGTGCCGATCTACCGGGGCGGAGCAGGCGTTCGCCGCGGCGACGGCCGCCGGCTCGGGGATGCTGCGGGCGCGCGCCCAGGCGGAGGAGCGCGCCTCGGACCCGTGCGTGATCCCGGCCGGCGCGGGATACCGCGGGCTGGAGAACCAGCTGTACCGCGTGGAGATCCACGATGGCGGCGCGGGCGTCCCCGCGCCGGAGGCGGAGGAAGGCATGGCCGTCACCCACGCCGAGCCGCTGCTGGGGACGGTGGCGGTGGACGGCGGGGAGTGGGCCGTGGGCGACGCGGTGGAGCTGTGGAACGCCGCCTCTATCGCCGCGGCGGACGCCCTCCCCGCACCCCCGGCGAACGCGGTGACCGCGCACGTGGCACGGGTGGTGGACAAGACGCTGCACCTGACCACCTCCTTTCCCGCCCTGGCCGGGGCCGGGGGGCTGCGGGTGCGCAGGGTGGGCGCCACGTGGAAGTGGTCGCGCGACAACGGCATCGTCGTGGCCCGCGTGCGCAAGGTGGAGGGGGTGGACGTGTCGCTGGACGCGCTGGGGCTGGACGACGTGCTGGACTTTCGCGCGGGCGACTGGGTGGAGCTGACGGACGCCGCCCGCGAGCTGGAGGGCATCCCCGGCGTGATGGCGCAGATCAAGGCGCCCAACCCCGCGTCGCGCACGCTCACCCTGCTCACCGCGCCGGACTTCACCGTCAACCTGGCCAACGCGCCGCGGCTGCGCCGGTGGGACGGCTTTGCGGCGGTGCGCACCGGGGGCGAGACGGCGGCGTGGATGGGGGTGGAACAGGGGATCCAGGTCGCCTGGGATGGCGGCGGCCTGCACACCGGCGAGTTCTGGCAGATCCCCGCGCGCACCGCCACCGGAGAGCAGCAGTCCGGCACGGTGGAATGGCCGCGGGATGGAAATCTTCCCGCCGCGCGCCGGCCCGCGGGCCCCGTGCACCGCTACGCGCGCCTGGGCATCGTGCGGGTGGGCGAGGACGCGGCCGTCACCCCGCTGACGGACTGCCGCTGCCTGTTCACCCCGCTGACGGAGGTGAACGCGCTGGCGTACGTGAGCGGCACCGGGCAGGAGGCGCTCCCCGACCTCACGGCGGACAAGGAACTCGTGCGCGTCCCCCTTCCGCTCGTGGTGGGGATGGCGAACGGCCAGTGCCGCGCGGGAACGCGCGTCCGCTTCCGCGTCACGGGCGGCGGCGGCACGCTGTCGCCGACGGGTAAGGAGAGCGAAAAAGACGCGATCGAGGTGGAGATGGACGCCGCGGGCCGCGCTTCGGCCTGGTGGTGGCTGCTGTGGAACCGCGGCGAGCCCGCGCTGGACCAGACGGTGGAAGCGGTGCTGCTGGAGGACGATGTGGAAGTGCAGCTCCCCATCGGCTTCACCGCCAGCCTGAGCGTGGCGGCGCGCGTGGCGTACGATCCCGGCACGTGCGAGGGGATGCACGGCCAGATCACGGTGCAGCGGGCGCTCGACCATCTGTCATCCCTCCCCCGCCTCTTTCCGGTCTCCGGGGATGGGCAGGAGTGGATGCCGGCGCAGATCGAGAAGTGGATGCAGCCGCTGCGGGTGCGCGTGGCCAGCAGCTGCGGGCCGCTGGCGGGACGCCTGGTCCGCTTCGCGGTGGTGGACGGCGAGGGGACGTTTGCGGAGGGCGAAGGCAAGGTTCAGGAGGGCGAGGGGGAGATGGAAGCCGCCCCGTCGCACACGGACGTGGTGACGGACGAGGACGGGATCGCGGAGGCGCGGTGGATTCCGGATGGCGCCACGCACCGCCAGCAGGTGAGCGCCACCCTCATCCCCCAGGACAAGACGGAGGTGCGGGAGCATCCGTACGCAACGCGCTTCACCTTCACGCTCGCCACGGCGGACCACGTGGCGTACGTCCCCGGACAGTGCGGCGCGCTGGACGGGTACACCACGGTGCAGGCCGCGCTGGACCGCGTGGTCGCGCTCACCCGGCTGAGCCGGCTTTCGGGGGATGGGCAGGAGGCGGCGGCGGGGCGCACGCCGGAGCCCCTGCGCGTGCTGGTGAGCAGCGACTGCGGCCCCGCGGCCAAGCGCGACAAGGCGGTGCGCTTCACCGTCGTGAGCGGCGCGGGGACGCTGGAGGGCGGCGCCACCGAGGTGACGGTAGGGACGGACGGGGACGGCGTGGCGGAGGTGCTGTGGCAGCCGGACCTGGCCACCCCGTTCCAGGAAGTGGAAGTGGTGCTGGTGGATGACGGGCTCCCCGCCGGAACGCCGGACCGCGTGCGCTTCGGGGCGACGGTGGCACCGGTGCTGGCCGGGGAGGGCGGCCCGTACTCGCTGATCCTGTCCGCGGACGATCCCGGATGGCGCCAGCGGCTGGACACGTACGTGGGCACCTTTCAGAACCTGGACATCTGCTTTCGCGCGGGGCGGTTCGAGTTCGACAAGCCGCTGTACATCGAGGAGAAGGGGCACGTCACCCTGGCCGGCATCGGGCCGCAGTCGGAGCTGGTGTGCGCGGGCGCGGAGACGGTCGTCCTGTTTGCGCAGTGCGATTCCGTGCGCGTCAGTTCGCTTTCCGTGCACGCGGGCCGCGGCGTGCGGGACGAAAGCGGATTGAACGGCGCGCTGCAGTTTCAGGACTGCACGGAGGTGGATGTCACGTCGTGCACGCTGCGGTGCGCGGGGCGGCGCAGAAAGCGGGCGAGCTGCCTGGCTGTCATCGGCGACGTGCGGCCCTACCGCATCGCACGGCCGGTGGTGCGCATCCGCGACTGCCAGGCGTGGATCGGGCACCGGCAGATCGGCTTTCTGCTGCGCGACGTGGACGTGGCGATGGTGCACGACAACGTGCTGCAGGTGGATGAGTATCCCGGCCAGTACCCCGTGACGGACGAGCTGCAGAGGCTGCGCGACGAGTGGCCGGACCGGCTCAAGAGCATGTTGAATCTGGTCGAGCCGCAGCCGTACGACCCGGAGAGCGAGTGGTTCTATCCCGCGGCGCTTCCGCCGGGCTTGGTGCCGAGCCCCCCCAGGCCACGGCTGCCGGACGGCCCGCTCGTCACGCGCGGCGGGCGCATCGGCGGGCTGGCCGGGCGGCTGGCTGACGGGGTCAGGAGCGTGCGCCGCACCCTGACGGGCGGCGCGGAAGGGGGTGCGTACGAAAGCGCGGACGCCGGGCTCGCGCCCAAGGAACTCGCGGCCGGGGAGATCGCGTCCAAAGAGAGCGCGTCCAAGGAAAGCGGTTCCAAGGAGATCGCGTCCAAGGAGATCGCATCCAAGGAGATCGCGTCCAAGGAGATCGCGTCCAAGGAAAGCGTGTCCAAGGAGCGCGTGGCGAGAGAGATCGCGGCAAAGGCGGCCGCGGGGAGGGTGCCCACGCGGGGAGCCACCGGGGAGACCGGGGGCGCGGTGCGGGCGGCGGCGGACCCGGACGAGGTGCAGGAGCGGCCGCTGCCAGTGGAGACCGTGGATCCGGGGGAAGATTACCCGTACCGGTTCGTGGAGTGGTACCGCTGGCTCCACAACGTGGCGGACCAGGGGATCGTGGTCGCCGGCTCCTCGGCGCGGGACGTTCGCGTGACGGGAAACGTGGTGGATGGGGCCCTGCGCGGCATCCACGTCGCGGTGAGCGACGATCGTACGCGGGAGCGCGAGATGGCGGGTTCCGTGCTGATCGCGGACAACGAGATCAGCCTGCGGATGACGCACAGCGTGCGGCACGCGCGCCACGGCATCTTCGTGGGCAACGCGCGCCATGTGCGCGTGCACGACAACCGGGTGATCGTGTACCGGGCGTTCGTGGACATCGAAAATCAGGAAAACGTCGAGGGGATCAAGCTGTTCGGCTACTACGGGCCGCACGTGGTGGTGCGCGACAACACGACGTTCGGCACGGACGTCGGCATCAGCGTGGGCAGCCTGAACAACGCGTCCCAGTACCGCATGTCGCGCCGCTGGGTGGTGTCGGGAAATATGGCGCGCGGCCGCACCGACGTAGAGGTGCGGGGCGACGAACCGTGGACGGTGGTGGACAACGGGAACTGGCTCGAAGAACCTTGACGGCGGCCCGGCACCGGATTACACTTTTCGGTGCTGGAGACAATGGTAAGGGGTGCGGGCGACAAAAATCCTCGCGCTCAGGGTTCGAGACCCCCTTCGGCAACGTAGAAAGCGGCGCGGCACCCTTCGGGGTCCGCGCCGCCTTCTTTTTGCCCCCAGCAGGACTCCCGCGAAGCGAGACAGAAAACAGCAACGGAAATCGGTCGCGGGAACGGCAGAGTATCGGCGGACGAGCAATCCATCCCCCAGTCCTCTTGATCTTTCTCTGCGTCTCCGCGGCTCTGTGTGAGGCCTTTCCTGCTTTTCCGCCGCACCGACGCGCGGCGGTCAGGCGCTCGGCAGGTTCCGGCGGCCTCCTCCGGCTCCACTCGCCTCGAAGGACGTGACCCGGTTCCGTCCGCCTGTCCTTCTTCAAACCCTGCACACGGCACACTCCCTGCGACTCCGCCGCGCCGCATCCATCCGGGGCGGCGCGTTTCGGCCTCCCGGATCAGCCCGAACACGAAACACGGGACGGAAGACGATGGCGGATACGAGCGTGCACAAGGTGAGTTCCTCCTCCGCGCCCAGCGGCGCGAGCGGGCAGAAGTACCTGGCCACCGGCGTGAGCATGGGCATGCGGCTGTGGGAAAACGAGCAGCCCAGCGACGCCAAGCCCACGAGCCGCCGTCCGTACGAGGTTGTGGGATACGTGCTTTCCGGCCGCGCGGAGCTTCATCTGGAAGGCCAGAAGGTCATTCTGGAGCCCGGAGATTCGTGGACGGTGCCCAAGGATGCCGAGCACACCTACCGCATCCTGGAATCGTTCACCGCCGTGGAGGCCACGCATCCGCCCGCGAGCGTGCACGGGCGCGACGAGTAAGGCCAGCGGCCCTTTCGCGGGGAACGCAGCGATGGCGGAGGTGCGCGGACGACGGCGTACCTCCGCCATCTCCGTTTGTCATCCCGGGATGATGTTGGGGCTATGATGATCCCGCCGAGCTGTGGATGGATGTGAATGCCTGGTCCCAAAGCGCGTGCCCGGCGCGGCGAGAGCGAATAAATCCGCCGCTCCAGAAGCGGTAAGCCCCGACTCGTGGCCGCTGACGCGTCCACGATCGGGGCTTCAACAGCATGCGGGTCAACGTCGGTGTGCGTTGCGTAGTTGGCTCGGCGGAAGGTAGATCCTTCGTCGGCGCCACGGTTCGGCGTGGATGCCGGTTCCGGCCGGCGCCTCCTCAGGATGGGATGGGGGCTGGACATGGTGTTGGTGGCCGGACCAGGCCACGCTCGCGGCCCCTCGCGCACCGTTCCACGCCGCGCCAACAATGCACGGCGATGCACACCAGAGCCGTGGAACCAGTCCGCGGAGGCGGACTTCGTGTGCTTCGAGGCGCGGTTTCAACCGCCGGACGAATGCCCGCCGGATCGATGCTTCCGGGCGACGCCGCCGGACGGAGGCGCGCATCCCGCACCGAACTATGCGCGTGCACCAGACTGGGGTGTGCTCCCTCTCCCACATCTGTTCGTGGGAGAGGGTCGTCGTGCGCAGCACGCGGGGTGAGGGCCACTGCCCGCCGCCGCGCACCGAATCCATCGCCCGAGTTGAACGGCTCCCCACGATCCCGAAACACCCGCACCCGTGCCGCCCCGCGCGGACGGATGTAGCTTGTCCGCGGTTCCCAGATCCCCGCCGCCCGCCGCCCGCATGACCCCTGACCGCGATCCCGATCCGCCGCCCGAGCCCGAAACCCGCGTTCCGCGCGTGGTGCGGGCCCTGCTGCGCGTTCCGCTCTTCTACAAGATCCTCATCGCCAACGCCGCGCTGGTGCTGGTGGGAACGATCTTCGGCAGCATGGTCACGTCCCGCTACGTACGCGCCCACCCCGCCGCTAGCACGCAGGAACTGGTCAGCTCGCTCGCGGTGGCCGGCATCTGCGCCACCGTGCTGGTGAACGCGCTGATCCTCAAGCTGGCGCTGGAGCCGCTGGACGCACTGGAGCGCACCGCCGCCCGCGTGCAGGGCGGCAGCCTGGACGCCCGCGTCCCCTACTCCGCCGTCGCCGACCGCGAGCTGGACCGGCTGACCCACACCTTCAACGGCATGCTCGACGCGGCCGAAACGTCGCGCGAGCGGCTGCGCGAGGTGGCCTCACGCGCGCTCACGGCGGCCGAAGAGGAGCGCAAGCGCATCGCCCGCGAACTGCACGACGAGACGGCGCAGCTGCTGGCCGCGCTCCTCATCCGCATCCGCGTGGTGCGCAACGCTGGCGATCCCCACGCCGTCGCCACGCTGCTGGAAGACATGCGGCGCGAGATCGGCCAGGCGCTGGAGGGCGTGCGCCGCTTTGCCCGCGGCCTTCGCCCCCCCGCGCTGGACGAACTGGGGCTGGTACCCGCCATCGAATCGCACCTGCGCTCCCTGCGTGAAATCAGCCCCGTCCACATCACGCTGGACGCGGAGCTGGCGCGCGACGAGCGGCTGGCGCCCGAGGCGGAACTCGCCGTGTACCGCATCGTTCAGGAAGCGCTCAGCAACATGCTGCGCCACTCCGCCGCCACCCACGCCGCCGTGGCCGTGCGCCGCGAAGCCGGCCGGCTGGTGGTGACGGTGGATGACGACGGGCGCGGATTCTCCGTGGCTGACACCATGGCCGCCGGAACCGGGCTGGGGCTGTTCGGGATGTCGGAGCGCGCGGCGTACCTGGGCGGCCGCGTGGAGGTGCGCAGCGAGCCCGGCGCCGGCACCCGCGTGCGCGCGGAGATTCCGGCGCCGGATGCCCCGCCGCGCGTCCCCGGTTGACCAATTCATGCGGGTTCTGTCCGGAACCGGCGTCCACCTTCTTCAACCGGACACTCAGGCGGTTCCTGATCCGGGAGCAGATGATTAGATTTGCCGGTCATGAGCAACAATGCCCCCCCCGCGACTACGTCGCCAGACACGGCGCAAAATGAGCGGAGCCGCATTCAGGCCCCTCCGGCGCCCACCATCACCCCGCCCGAGCGGCTGAGCTTCTGGCAGAAGCTGCAGGGCGGCGACCTGCGCTACCTGGTGCCGCGGCTCAAGCCGCACAGCGGAAAGCTGTCCATCGCCGCCGCCATGCTGCTGGCCAGCACGGCCATGAGCCTGGTGTTTCCCACCGTGGTGGGGCGCATCATGGACACGGCGTTCGGCGCGGGCGGGCGGCAGCAGCTGGACCGCACCGTCCTGTTCCTGCTCGCCCTGTTCAGCGTGCAGGCGGTGATGACGTTCTGCCAGGCGTACCTGCTCAGCGCCAGCGGCGAGCGCATCATCGCGCGGCTGCGCGAAGACCTGTTCGCGCACCTGCTGCGGCTGCCTCCCGCCTTTTTCGCGGACCGCCGCACCGGCGAGCTCACCAGCCGCCTGGGCACGGACGTGAGCATGCTGCAGGGCGTGCTGACCATGAACGCGCTGGAGCTGCTCAAGCAGACGCTGCTGCTGATCGGCGCGCTGGTGATGCTTACCGTCACCCACGTCTACCTCACCGGCATCACGCTGCTTCTGGTTCCCATCGTGGTGGGAACGGCCATCTTCTTTGGCGAGCGGCTCAAGAAGGCGTCGCAGGGGGTGATGGACGAGGTGGCCGAGGCCAGCGCCATCGCCGAAGAGTCGTTTTCGCAGATCCGCGTGGTGCAGAGCTTCGTGGGCGAGCCGCACGAGCAGGCGCGCTACGGCGCACGCATCACCGCGGCGGTGTCCGTGGCGCTGCGGCGGGCGGTGACGCGCGGCTTCTTCTACAGCGTCATCGGCTTCGTGAGCATGAGCGCGTCGGTGCTGGTGCTGTGGGTGGGCGGGCGGATGGTGCTGGCCGGCACGCTCACGGTGGGCACGCTCTTCTCGTTCCTGCTCTACTCGGCGATGGCGGCCAACTCCGTGGGCGCGCTGGGCGCGCTGTGGAGCGCGTACCAGGAATCCATGGGCGCCGCCGCGCGCGTGTTTCAGCTGCTGCGCTCGGTTCCCCGGCTGCGCGACGCCGACAACGCGGTGACGCTGGCGGAGCCGATTACCGGCGCGGTGGAGTTCAGCGACGTGTGGTTCCGCTACGAGCCGGCGGACGACCTTCCCAAGCTGGACGGGCCTCCCCTTCCCGGCCAGGGACGCGCCCGCTCGCCGGCCGCGACGCCGGCGGCGGTGCCGGACTGGACGCTGCGCGGCATCTCGTTCCGCATCAACCCGGGCGAAACCGTCGCGCTCGTCGGCCCCTCCGGCGCGGGCAAGACGACCATCGCCGCGCTCATCCCGCGCTTCTGGGACGTGCAGAAGGGCGCCGTTTCCATCGAAGGAACCGACGTGCGGGAGCTGCGCCTGGCGCAGATCCGCGACGCCATCGGGCTGGTGCCGCAGGAAACGCTGCTGTTCAGCGGCTCGGTGCGCGACAACATCAGCTACGCGCGGCCGGACGCCACGGAAGAGCAGATCCTGGCCGCCGCCCGCGCCGCGCACGCGCACGAGTTCGTGCGGCTGCTGCCGGAGGGCTACGACACGCGCGTGGGCGAGCGCGGCGTAAAGCTCAGCGGCGGGCAGCGGCAGCGCATCGCCCTGGCGCGCGCCATCCTCAAGGACCCCGCGGTGCTGATTCTGGACGAGGCGACGAGCAGCCTGGACACGGAAAGCGAAGCGCTGATCGAGGATGCGCTCAACACGCTGCTGCAGAACCGCACCACGCTCATCATCGCCCACCGCCTCTCCACCGTGCGCCGCGCCAACCGCATTCTGGTGCTGGAGAACGGCGGCATCGCCGAAACGGGAACGCACAACGAGCTGATCGCGGCGGGCGGGCTGTATGCGCGGCTGTACGCGCACCAGTTCCGCGACCGCGAAGAAGCCGCGGAATCGCTGATGACCGTCTGACCGGTCGAGGTTCATCGATCCAGAGCCCGCCTCCATTCCCGATCCCGGGATGGAGGCGGGCTTTGGCTTTCGGGGGATGACGGGCGGCGCGTTCCTTGTCTGCCCCGCGGCGGCCGGATAGCTTGGCGGCCATGGAAACCAAGCCTGTCTACGTCGTCTCCGACATCCACCTGGGCGCGGTGCCGCCGGCCACGGAACGGGCGTTCCGCGGCTTTCTGGACCACGCCGCGGTTCACGCGTCGTCGCTGCTCATCAACGGAGACCTGTTCGACTTCTGGTTCGAGTACCGCCACGTGATTCTGGCGGAGCACTACCGCGTGGTCGCCAAGCTCAAGGACGTGGTGGAGGCGGGGGTGCCGGTGTCGTTCGTGGGCGGCAACCACGACGCGTGGGCCGGGCCGTTTCTGCGGGACGAGGTGGGGATTACGCTGTACGACGGGCCGGTGGAGATGGACCTGGGCGGCCGCCGCACGCTGGTGGCGCACGGGGACGGCGTGGGGCGGGGCGACCTCAAGTATCGCGCGCTCAAGCGCATGATCCGCAACCCGGTCACCGTAGGCGCGTTCCGGGCGCTGCACCCGGACTGGGGGCGGCGCATCGCCGGGCTGGCGTCCACCACGGAGCACAAGGCGGACACGGGCGATCAGGCGGCGCGGGGGCGGGCGGCATTCATCGAGTCGTGGGCGATGGAGCAGCTTCGCGCGCGGCCGGAGATCGACCTGGTGCTGGCGGGGCATGCGCACGTGGCGCAGCGGACGGAGGTGGCGCCGGGGCGGTGGTACGTGAACTCGGGGGATTGGCTGCGGACGTTCGACTACGTCGTGCTGCCCCCCGGCGGCGGCGCCCCGGAGCCGCGCGCCTGGCCCCCCGCTGCCTGAAATCGAACGCGCCGTCGACCTGATCGACGGCGCGTTTTTCTGTTGATGACCATCACCGGCCATCCCCTCCAGAAAAGCCCCCCACCTGTCATTCTGAAGGATGCGCGCCACACTGTCCGCCGCCGCATACTCCGGCGCCGACTGAGGAATCCCGCGCCACACCTCGCCGCGAACGCCAGACCGTGCCTGACCCGAACTCGGCCAGCGGCGCGAGCATGTGCGATGTGCTCCCAACCACTTGCAGTACCTCAACCTGTCATCCTGAGCGAAGCGCCGCGCCGGTGTGTCCGCCGCTCCGCACTCTGGCGCGAAGTCGAAGGATCTTGCCACGGCAGACTCGGAGCGCGCGGCAGGCAGGAAACGGATCAGACTCGAACCACGGTGCTCGACGCCGGCGATGTGGCAAGATCCTTCGACTCGCTGCAGTCAACGGTGCCGCGAAAGGTACGGCATCGCCGCTCGCTCAGGATGACAAATGAGAAGCGTCTCCTCATCGCGAGCAGCCGCGGAGGACGCCAACGCCGTCCAATCAAATGAGGAGTGGAGTGCGGACGTACTCCGCCGCGCGTCCTCATCTTCGCGGACCACGCCAGAACGACAGAAAAGCGCCGCCGATCCGGACCCGGATCGGCGGCGCTTTCGACGCAGGCAGACGGCGGTGCGACCGTCAGCGGTCGCGGAAGTTGCGATGGGTGTTGTGCGGCTGCGTGCGGTGCCACGCCATTTCATCCGCCGTCACCGGCCGGATCCAGATGTCCGCCGCGAGCCAGATGCTGTTGGAGAACGGAAAGAACGCGAACGGCGCGATCGCCATCAGCACCAGCGCGGCGGTGGCCAGCACCGTCCACGGAATCGCGCCCCAGAACACGACCATCGTCCCCACGATCGCGATCGCCAGAAGCCCTTCGCTGAGCGCGATGTTGAACATCATGGCGCCCAGAAAGAAGTCTTCCTCGCCGCGTTCTGTGCGCAGCCCGCACGACGGGCAGACGCGCGCCAGCTTCATCCACGACGGGCCGCGCAGCGAGCCCTGTCCGCAGTGCGGGCACCGGAGCCGCAGCGCGCGCGTGACGAGCTTCATCCCCCGCCCCGGCTCGACGGGATCCGTTCCCGGCGTCGTCTGAGGCGCCGCTGGTTCGATCGTGCTCGTCATCATCGTCTCCGTCCAGACCGTTTACTCCGCATGTAACCCGCCCTCGTGCAACAATATACCGCGCTCCATCCCCGTGCGGAGTCCGGAAAACCCCTACCTGCGCGGCAGGCGAACTCCACGATGATCCCAGCGCGCGGTGCCATCCGCCCACGCTCTTTCCAATGAAGATCAACAAAGGTTCGGGGGATTGATGGGGCGAAGCGTCCGTCGCGAGATCAAGAGTATAGTGCCGCGCGAAGTCTGGTGAGCGAATAAATCCGCCGCTCAAACAGCGGTAAGCCCCGACTCATGGCCGCTGTCGCGTCCACGATCGAGGCTTCAACCGCATTGCAGTCCGCGAAGGCGGACTTCGTGCCTTTCGAGGCGCGGTTTCAACCGCCGGACGAGAGCGCGCCACGCACTCAGAACATCCGCCACACCGATCTGGGGTGTGCGCCCTCTCCCACGTCTGTTTGTGGGAGAGGGTCGTCGTGCGCAGCACGCGCGGTGAGGGCCCCCCCGGCAGCGTGCCGCCCACCATCCATCATCAACCATCCATCATCCCAAAACAAAAACCCCGGACGGCACGCGCGCCGTCCGGGGTTCCCCTCCATCTACCGAAGACGCGCGTCAGATGTCCGCGCGCTCCACCCGCACCGGCTCGCCCCACAGCCGCTCCACCACCGGCGCGGCCTCCGCCGGGTCGCCCGTAGTGACGATGCGAACGGGGCCGGGGCCGCCCTCCGCCAGCGCGCCCGCCTCGCGCAGAATCTGCCCCGTGCGCCGCGCGATGGCCTCGCCGCTGTCCACCAGCAGCACGTCCGGCCCCAGCGCCGCCTGGATCGCGTCGCGCACGAACACGTAGTGCGTGCACCCGAGCACGACGGTGTCCACCCCCGCCGCGCGCAGCGGCGCGACCAGTTCCGCCATCCGCTCGTCCAGCCGCGGCCCGTGCACCACGCCACCCTCGATCAGGTCCACCAGCCCAGGGCACGGCTGGCGCAGAATCTCCACGCCGTGGCCGTGCGCATCCACCAGGCGCTGCAGGCGCGCCGAGCCGCAGGTGCGCGTGGTGGCCATCACCCCCACGCGGCCGTTGCGTGACTGGCGCACGGCGGGCTTCAGCGCCGGCTCCAGCCCGATCACCGGAATGCGCAGCTCCTCGCGCAGCTGCTCCAGCGCCGCGCCGGACGCCGTGTTGCACGCCACCACGAACACCTTGGCCCCCTGCGCCTGCATCCACCGCCCGATGGCCAGCGAACGCGCGCGCACCTCCTCCTCGGAGCGGTCGCCGTAGGGCACGTACGCGGTGTCCGCCACGTACAGCAGCGGCTCGGCCGGGAGCGCCGCGCGGATCTCGCGGGCCACGCTCAGCCCGCCGATCCCGGAATCAAAGACGCCGACCGGCGCGTTCATCGCGGCAGCGGCACCGTGGCCCGCAGTTCGGTGGCGCCGCCGGGACGCGGAATCGCGTTCACGTGCACGTCAAAGTCCTGCAGGTGCGCGGCCACAAAGGCGTCCGCGCCGGAAAAGAAGAGCCAGAAGATGGAAAGCGTGATCCAGTCCTCGCGCTGGTTCTCGCGGCTGCGCACCAGCCCCGTCTTGGCGTCGGGGGCAATCTGCCCCGTGCGCCGCAGCAGGCTCTGCTGCTCGCGCGCCTCGCGCAGCTTCTGATGCGCGGTCAGCCACATCCACAGGCTTCCCGCCTCAAGCGTGAAGTACACCCCGCCCCGCCCCGGCGCGCCCAGCTCCGACTGCCCCCACCCCGGCAGCACCAGCGAGTGCAGAAACGCGCGCCCCGGCGCGACACGGAAGTTCTCGGTGGTGTCGGGTGCCGCGCGGCGCACGGAGCCGCTGTCGCGCACGGTCAGCGGGCGCACGGAATCCGGCGTCTGCGCGGCGGCGGGCGCGGCAAGGGCGCCCAGCGCGGCGAGCACCGGGATGAGCAGAACAAAGCGGCGCAGCGCGCCGGCGGCGGAGTCCGGAAGCGGACGGATCGGCATGGATGATGTCAGTCGGATTCGTGCGCCGCGCCACGTGCAAGCGGCGGTCCCGGCGGCGCGGCGGGCAAAGTAGCGCCCGCCCCGCGCCGCAGTCCAGCGTACACGCGGCCCGGCACGGGGTTCGCCCGCGGCGCCCGCGCGGGTTACAATCGTTCCGCGCCGCGAGCGCGGTTCATCCACCAGCCGTACGAGAACAACGTGTTTCCCATCAACGACGAGAACCCCACCGAGCTGCGGCCCTGGATGACGGTGCTCATCCTGCTGGCCAACGTGGCCGCCTGGCTCGTTCTTCAGGGCGGCGGAGAGATGGCGCGGCTGGAGGCCTCGGTGGCGGTGTTCGGGGCGCAGCCCTGCGAAATCACGGCCACCTGCCGCGTGGTGGGGCTGGGCTGGGAGGCGATCTTCACCTCCATCTTCATGCACGGCAGCTGGATGCACCTGATCGGCAACATGCTGTTCCTGTGGGTGTTCGGAAACAACATCGAAGACAGCATGGGGCACTTCCGCTTTCTGGTCTTCTACCTGGTGTGCGGCGTGGCGGCGGCGCTGGCGCAGATCTTCTTCGCTCCGGCCAGCCAGATCCCCATGGTGGGCGCGAGCGGCGCCATCAGCGGCATCATGGGGGCATACATCCTCCTGTACCCGCGCGCCCGGGTGCGCACGTACCTGCCCCCCATCTTCGTCTTTCACCTGCGGGCCTTCTGGTTTCTGCTGTACTGGTTCGTCATGCAGCTGCTTTCCGGCTTTCTTTCGCTGGGGATGACGGAGGACGAGGGCGGCGTGGCGGTGTGGGCGCACGTGGGCGGATTCGTGGCGGGGCTGCTGCTGATCCGCGTGTTCGACCGGCCGCGGCTGGTGCAGGCCAAGCGCGACGGCGTGCACCTGTCACACGACGAGGTGGCGGACCTGCGCTGGTAGGCGATAGAATGCGCGCCCGCCGCCGCCCCGGAACATCCTGGCGGAACAAGTGTCTGCTCCCGGCCCTCCGCGCCCCGCGCGGGCAGCCGAAACTCCCGCAAACCCTGAGGCGGGCGGGGCCGCGCGTTCTTGACGCGCGCTCCCCGTTCCCCGATTCTTACCGCCATGCGTAAGCTTCTGATTGCCATCGGCGTGCTCCTGGCGGCGCACGCCGCCCTGCTTTTCGTCCGTCCGTCCGGCGCCGACACCGGAACCGTGGGCGAAGGCCTGCGCGTGGGCGTCGTGTTTGACGTGGGCGGGCGGGGCGACAAGTCGTTCAACGACGGCGCCTACCTGGGCGCCGAGCGCGCCGCGCGCGAGCTGGGCGCGCAGATCCGCTTCGTGGAGCCGGGCGAGGGCTCGGACCGCGAGGCCGGGCTGCGCCTGCTGGCCGCACAGGGAATGGACCTGGTCATCGGGGTGGGCTTCATCTTCACGGATGACCTGAACGGGCTGGCCACCGAGTATCCCAACACCCGCTTCGCCGGCGTCGACTTCTCCCTCAAGACGGACGAGGCGGGGAACGTGGTGCCGCCCCCCGCCAACCTGGCCGCCCTCAAGTTCCGCGAGGAGCAGGGCTCCTTTCTGGTCGGCGCGCTGGCCGCGCTGACGAGCAAGACGAAGCGCGTCGGTTTCGTGGGGGGGATGGACATCCCGCTGATTCACAAGTTCGAGGTCGGCTTCCGCACCGGCGTGCTGCACGTGTGCCCGGACTGCCGGGTGACCGCGCAGTACGCGGGCGTCACCCCCGAGGCATTCCGCAACCCCGGCCGCGGCAAGGAGCTGGCGCTCAGCCAGTACAACAGCGGCGTAGACGTGATCTTTCACGCCAGCGGCAGCACGGGGCTGGGTGTGTTCGAGGCGGCGCGCGCGACGGGCAAGCTGGCCATCGGCGTGGACGCCGACCAGTATCCGGAAGCGCCGGGCTACGTGCTCACCAGCATGGTCAAGGGCGTCGACAACGCGGTGTTCGACATCATCAAGCGCGCGCGGGACAACACCTTTCACGGCGGCGTGTTCGAGTTCGGCCTCAAGGAAGGCGGCGTACGCTACGTGTATGACGAAAACAACCGCCGGCTGATTCCCGACCCTGTCCGCGCGCGCCTGGAGCAGCTGCGCGACGAGGTGATCGCCGGCCGCATCAGCGTGCCCTCCACGCGCTGACACGCTCTTCCCTCTTTTCCGAGAACTCCGTGGCATCCAACACCCCTGCCGTCTCCGCCGCGGCGGTGCGCATTACCGGGATCGACAAGGCGTTCGGTCCGGTGCGCGCCAACCGCGGCGCGAGCCTGGAGGTGGGCGCCGGCGAGATCCACGCCCTGGTGGGCGAAAACGGCGCCGGCAAATCCACCCTCATGCGCATCCTGAGCGGGATGTTCACCCCCGACGCGGGCACCGTGGAGGTGAACGGCCGCGACGTGACGGGCTGGTCCACCGCGCAGGCCATCGACGCCGGCGTGGGGATGGTGCACCAGCACTTCATGCTGGTTCCCACGCTCACCGTGGCGGAGAACGTGGTGCTGGGCACCGAGCCCAAGCGTGGCCTGCAGCTGGACCGCGAGCGCGCCCGCCGCGAAGTGCGCGAGCTGAGCGAGCGCACCGGGCTGCGCGTGGACGTGGACCGGCTCGTGAGCGCGCTCTCCGTGGGCGAGGCGCAGCGGGTGGAGATCCTGAAGGCGCTGTTCCGCGGCGCGCGGGTGCTGATCCTGGACGAGCCGACGGCCGTCCTGTCCCCGCCGGAGGTGGTGGAGCTGTGGACGGTGCTGCGCGGCCTGCGCGCGGAGGGCGCCACGCTCATTCTCATCACCCACCGGCTGAACGAGGTGATGGAGGTGAGCGACGCCATCACCGTGATGCGCGCGGGGACGACCGTCGGCTGGCTGAAGACGTCGGAAACCACGCCGGAGGGGATCGCCCGGGCGATGGTGGGCCGCGACGTGGCGCTGGCGCTCGCGCTGACGGGGGAAAGCACGCCCCCGCCCCGCAACGTGTCCACGACGGGCGCGCCGGCGCTCGCCGTGCGCGACCTGGTGGTGGCCGCGCCGGGCCGCCCGCGCGCGGTGGACGGCGTCTCCTTTCAGTTGATGCCGGGAGAGATCCTGGGGATCGCCGGCGTGGAGGGGAACGGGCAGACGGAGCTGATCGAGGCGATCGCCGGGCTGGAGCCGGTGGTGTCCGGCGCCATCGTCCTCGGATCGACGGACATCACGCGCAGCACCGTGCGCGAGCGCGGCGACGCGGGCCTGTCGCACGTGCCCGAGGACCGGCACCGCCGCGGACTGCTGCTGGACTACTCGGTGGCCGAAAACCTGGTCCTGGGCCAGCAGCACCGCTTTTCGCGCGGGATGGCGCTGGACCGCGCGCGCATCGAGCAGAACGCGGTGGAGCAGGTGCGCACGTACGACATCCGCCCCACGGACGCGTCGCTCCCCGCCCGCGCGCTCTCCGGCGGCAACCAGCAGAAGGTGGTGATCGCGCGGGAGATGATGCGCGACTTTACCGTGCTGCTGGCGTCGCAGCCCACGCGCGGCGTGGACGTGGGCGCGGTGGAGCAGATCCATGACCGCATCCGCGAGGCGCGCGACGCGGGGAAGGCCGTGCTGCTGGTGAGCGCCGAGCTGGAGGAGGTGCTGGCGCTGGCGGACCGCGTAGCGGTGATGTTTGCGGGACGGTTCGCGGCGGTGCTGCCGCGCGCCGAAGCGACGGAAGAGGTACTTGGGCCCTACATGACGGGCGCCAACCGCGAGGAGGCCGCGTGACGACGAGCACCGAAGCGCCCCCGCGCGCCGCGCCGCCGGGGCCGCCCGCCGGCCCGCCGCGCTGGCGCACCCAGCTTGAGGAAGCCCTGTTGCCGCCGCTGGTGGCCATTCTGGCCGCCATGGTGGTGGGCGACCTGCTGATTCTGTCCATGGGCCAGTCCCCGGCGTCCGTATACGGAATGCTGCTGGAAGGGACGTGGGGCAACGCCTACGGCTTCGGCCAGGTGCTGTTCAAGGCCACCACGCTGACCTTTACGGGCCTGGCGGTGGCGCTCGCGCTGCGTGCGGGGATGTTCAACGTGGGCGCCGAGGGACAGCTGGCGGCCGGCGGCTTCGTGGCCGCGCTGACGGGATGGCTGCTGCCCGCGGGGACGCCGTGGGTAATCGCGGTGCCGCTCTGCATCATCGGGGCGGCGGTGGGCGGCGGCGTGGTGGGCGCGGTGCCCGGCACGCTCAAGGCCCGCTTCGGCGCGCACGAGGTCATCGTCACCATCATGACCAACTTCATCGTGCTGGCGCTGCTGAACTACGTGGTGGCCGCGCACCTGAACGTGCCGGAGACGCTGCACACGCCGGAGATCAACGGCGGCGCCATTCCCCGCTTCCGTGGGCCGTTCACCGGCTCGGCGGCCAACGCGTCGCTGTTCCTTGGACTGGCGGCGGCGGGCGCGGTGTGGTGGTACCTGTTCCGCACCCGCCGCGGGTACGAGCTGCGCGCCGTGGGATTGCAGCCGGACGCGGCGGAGTACGCCGGCATCCGCGTGGGCGGCGTGTGGGTGCGCGCCATGACGGTAAGCGGAATGCTGGCCGGGCTGGGCGGCGTGAACTACGTGCTGGGCTACAAGCACTACTACGAGGACGGCTTCGCGGGCGGCGCCGGCTTCCTGGGGATCGCGGTGGCGCTCGTCGGGCGGAATGATCCGCTGGGCGTGGTGCTGGCCGCGCTCTTCTTCGCCACGCTGTCGCAGGGTGGCTTGGCCATCAACGCCGTGGTTCCCAAGCAGATGGTGGAGGTCATGCAGGGCGTGGTGATTCTGGCCGTGGCCGTCTCGGTCCCCGAGGTGCGGCGCCTTCTTCGCCAGCAGCGGAGGGCCGGCTGATGGTGGTTCTCGCCTTCATTCTGCAGACGATCCGCATCGCCATTCCCTATCTGTTCGCCGCCAGCGGCGGGATGATCGCGGAGCGCGCGGGCGTCGTTTCGCTCACGCTGGAGGGCTTCATGCTTTCCGGCGCGTTCACGGCCACGCTGGGCGCCTACTACAGCGGAAACCCGTGGATCGGCCTGCTGTGCGGCATCCTGGGCGGGCTGCTGATGGGGCTGGTGCACGCCGTGGCCTGCATCCGCTACAAGGCGGACCAGATCGTGGTGGGAATGGCCATCAACCTGCTGGTGGTGGGACTGACGCGCTTCTTCCTCCACATGGCGTTCGACAGCAGCAGCAACTCGCCGCGCGTGCCGGGGTTCGGCGGCGAGGGGGCCAGTACGGGGCTGGCCGCGCTGGCCAGCAACCCGCTGGTGTGGATCGGGCTGCTGCTGGTGCCGGCCATGGCGTGGCTGATGTTCCGCACGGCGTTCGGCCTGCGGGTGCGCGCGGTGGGCGAGCATCCGCTGGCGGCGGCTTCGGTGGGCGTGCCGGTGTCGCGGGTGCGCTACACGGCGGTGGCGATTTCGGGGATGCTGGCGGCGCTGGGCGGGGTGTACCTGGCGCTGGACCAGCACCAGTTCACGGACCAGATGACGGCGGGCCGCGGCTTCATCGCGCTGGCGGCGGTCATCTTCGGCCGCTGGCACCCGGTGCGCGCGGCCATCGCCTGCCTGCTGTTCGCCGCGGCGGAAACGCTGCAGATCCAGCTGCAGGCCTTTGAGATCGTCCCCAGCCAGTTCGTGGCGATCATCCCGTACGTTCTGACAATCGTGGCGCTGGCCGGCGTCATCGGCCGCTCCGTCTCCCCCGCGGCGCTGGGCAAGGCTGAGGACTGAGGACGGACGATCATCATCGAAGGAAAGCCGCGGCTCCCCATCGGGAGCCGCGGCTTTTCTCATTGGCGTGGCGGACCCGACGAAGTTCGTGCCTGCGCGAACCTTCCTGGATTCGCGTGAGGAGTACCATCAGCGCCGATGGACCCCCATCCGCCGCGGCGGCTGGGAGCCGTCCCCCGCCCCGCTGTTCCGCGACCTCCGCGAACCCCCGCGGCCTCCGCGTGAGATGCAGTTTCCCGCGTAACGGACCCGCGAAAACCGTCGCCCCGGGTAGCGCGAGAGCCAGGGACGGCCTAGAATGCTCCACCGGGACCCGCGGCGTTCGCACGCCGTCGTGGACACGGGTGGCGCGCCAGCGGGCGCGTCACCCGTTCGCGTACCCGGACCGGACTTTCCTGCCCCGATCCAACGACGAGAGCACCCATGCAAGTGACCCGCGAACTCCTGCATCGCCTGCCCAAGGCGGAGCTGCACGTGCACCTGGACGGCTCGCTGCGGCCGGAAACCATGCTGGAACTGGCGGCGGAATACGGCAAGCCCATGCCGGCCTCCGACGCCGAGACGCTGCGCGACTACATGCACGTCAAGGACGCGCGCAATCTGGTGGAATACCTGGAGCGCTTCGACATCACGCTCAGCATCATGCAGCAGGACGCGGCGCTGGAGCGGATTGCGTACGAACTGGCGGCGGACCTGGCGGCGGAAAACGTGCGCTACGCCGAAATCCGCTACTCGCCCATCCTCAACAGCCGCGAGGGCCTTCCGCTCACGGCGGTGGTAGATGCGCCGCTGCGGGGCTTGGCGCGCGCGGAGGCGGAGTTCGGCATTCAGACGCGGGTCATCATCTGCGGCATCCGCAACATGGAACCCGCCACCTCGCGCGACCTGGCGGACCTTACGGTGGCGTACAAGGACCACGGTGTGGTGGCGTTCGACCTTGCCGGCGCGGAGTACAACTATCCCGCCAAGAAGCACAAGGACGCGTTTTACACCGTCATCAACAAGAACATGGCGGCCACCATCCACGCCGGCGAGGCGTACGGGCCGGAGAGCATCCACCAGGCGCTGCACTTCTGCAAGGCCAACCGCATCGGCCACGGCACGCGCCTGTACGAGGATCCGGACCTGATGCGGTACGTGAACGACTTCCGCATCCCCATCGAGATCTGCCTGACCAGCAACGTGCAGACGCGCGCGGTACCCAGCTTTGAGGAGCACCCGCTGCGGCAGTACTACGACGCGGGCCTGGTGCTGAGCCTGAACACCGACAACCGGCTCATGAGCGCCACCACGGTCACGGAGGAATACTGGCGCGCGCACCAGTACCTGGGCTTTACCTGGGATGAACTGGTGGACATCGCGCTGATGGGCTTCGAGAGCTCGTTCCTGCACCGCCCGGCCAAGCTGGAGATGATCCGCAAGGTCAAGGAAGAGATCGCCGCGATCGAGGCCTCCGCCGCCTGATCCACGGTGTACGGTTGATGACGGAAAAGGCCGGCTCCCGCGCGGGAGCCGGCCTTTTTTCATCTCGCGGAATGCCTCCGTTACCCTCGTGCGGTGCGAGGTCGCGCTCCGATGCTCATCCGCCTGCGGGTGGAACGGGCGTTTCCGCGGCGGCCTCGGCGCGCTCCTCGGGTGTGGGCGCGGCGGTGCCGATGCGCTCGTGCAGCCACTGGTAGCGATCCACCCGCGCCTGCCTGGGGAGCGCGTGGCCGCTGTCGTACCACCGCACGGTGTGCGAAGGGCCCGCCGCGCGGTGCAGCGCCCGGGCGAGGAACGGCTTCACGGCCTGGTCGTTCCGCCCGTTCTGGAACAGGATGGTGCCCGGCCGCACCCGGCTAATGTAGCGGAGTCCCTCCACGGGCCGCACCGCCGCCGCCCACCGGTTCCAGACATCGTCCGGAATCTGCATCTGCGGATCGCGCTCGCCGTTCTCCGCCGTAAAGTGATGCGCCATCCCGCCATCGGGCACCAAGAGCACGTACGTGGCGGGACGGGGATCCACCGCCGCGTACATCGTCCCCACGGCGCCGCCGTAGCTGCCGCCCACGAACGCGATGCGCGCGGGGTCCACGTCCGCCCGCGCCAGCAGCACGTCCACCGCGCGCTGAAGATCGACGACAAGCTGCACCTGGTCCGCGCTGTCCGCGGGGGTGAAGGTGAGCGGCGGGTCGCCGCGGCGGGCGAACGGCGCGTCGATGGCCAGCACCACCGCGTCGTGCCGCGCCAGCCCGCGCGAGTGCGCGTCGATTGACCGCGCGCTTCCCGGGGCGCCGTGCAGGTTCACGATCGCCGCCCGCCGCCCCGCGCCGGCCGGAACGTACAGCAGCCCGGTCACGCGTCCGCCGCGCGGGCTGTCGAAGCTGACGGCGTGCACCTCCATCTCGCCCTCCCTCGTCTCCAGCGAATCGCGCAGGTTCAGCGGCGCGTTCCAGTCGTACGCGAACGTGCCCGCGGCGATCGCGTCGGGAACAGGCGCCTGTGCGCATGCCGGGCTCCCCGCGGCGCATGCGGCCGTGAAGGTCATCAGAGAAGCACGAGCGAGCCTGCTGTTCATCATCATGGGCCGTGAGTTTGATCAGGTTGGATGGACGGGGGATTGTCGACAACCGCAAACTTCGACGCACGAGGGAGGAAAACGGTTGGACGCGAATGGATGAAGGAACGATTAGCGGAAGCGGATGATCCCTTTCTCCGCGAGACCGAGCGTGCGTGTCGCGAAGTTGGCTGGCGGACAGTAGATCCTTCGGTCGCGCAGGAATCGGCCTGACGGAGAGCCGGCGCACGCTCCCTCAGGATGGCGCCTCACGGCGCGAAGCCGTGCTAATGCCTGCATTTACGCCCACGGGCGTCATCCTGAGGAGGCGCCGGCAGATGCGTCTGCCGCGCCAAGTCCTGGCGCCGACGAAGGATCTACTCTCCCCGCGAGAACGGGCGTGCGTGTCGCGACGTTGGCTCGGCGGATGGTAGATCCTTCGGTCGCGCTTGACTCGGCGTGATGGAAAGTCCGGCACACGCTCCCTCAGGATGACAAGATATTGCACTTCATCAGGTTAGCGCCCCGAACACGGCATCCTTAACAAGAACGATCAACGTCGATGGCG
This sequence comes from Longimicrobium terrae, assembly GCF_014202995.1. Lineage (NCBI taxonomy): Bacteria > Pseudomonadati > Gemmatimonadota > Longimicrobiia > Longimicrobiales > Longimicrobiaceae > Longimicrobium > Longimicrobium terrae. The sequence goes on along the minus strand of NZ_JACHIA010000002.1, from coordinate 199,284 downwards.
GAAACAGCGAGGGCCGGCTCCCGTGAGAGAGCCGGCCCTGATGTCGTCCGCGGATCGCGGCGGAGATGGACTACTGGATTTCCTCGGTCGGGTGCCGCGGGATGACGATCTCCTGTTCGTTGGACAGGATGTCGTCCCGGGTGCCGCGGCGCTGGTCCGGGCCGGCGGAGCCCACCTGGAACTTCTGCATCCGCCGGCGCAGGTAGTAGCGCTGGCCCCACGGATCCAGCGCCTGCTCCTTGCGCTTGGGAAACATGCGGTGCAGCACCGCGCGCAGCTCCCGGTCCTGCGGCGCGTGGCCGGTAACGCGCACCTCGACGGCCAGGTAGCGCGCCAGGCTGTTCACGCGGTCGCGCGTCATCACCCGGTGCACCGGCGTGGTCAGCGGCCGCACGAACGGCTCGGCGCGCGCCCGCAGCGGCGGCGCGATCAGCACCAGCAGCGCCACGGCGATCACCACCTTGGCAATGAGACCCGCCAGACCGACGGGCGAAAAGATGACGCGCGGAGCTTTCATGACGGCGGGAAGACGGCGGGTGCAGCGGTGGCGGGAAACAGACGCCGGAAATCTGATCACGATCCCCGGATCGCGCAATCCCGCCGCGCGCCGTTCACGCCGGGGGCTGCACCTCCATGCGAGCCTTTTCCGCCAGCCGCTCGCGGATGCGCGCCGCCACCACGTCGATCCCCGCGCGGTTCTGCCCGCCGCGGGGAATGATGACGTCCGCGTAGCGCTTGGTGGGCTCCACGAACTCGAAGTGCATGGGCCGCACCGTGGTAAGGTACTGCTCGATCACCGAATCCAGCGTGCGCCCGCGGTCCTCGATGTCGCGCCGCATGCGCCGGATGAAGCGCACGTCCGCATCCGTATCCACAAAGATGCGCAGGTCGAACATCTCGCGCAGGCGGGGCTCGGCAAAGAGCAGAATGCCATCCACCAGGATCACGTCGCGCGGCACGGTGCGGATCTTTTCCGGAGCGCGCGTGTGGCGCGAAAAGTCGTAGACGGGCTTCTCGATCTCCCGCCCGTCCATCAGCTCCGTCAGGTGATGGATCAGCAGTTCGTTGTCCAGCGAGTCGGGATGGTCGAAGTTGACCCCGGCGCGCTCTTCCAGCGACAGGTGAAGCAGGTCCTTGTAGTACGAGTCGTGGTCCAGGAACACGGCCGCGTCCAGGTGCAGCGAATCGTAGATGCGGCGCGCCACCGTGGTCTTGCCCGACCCGGTTCCGCCCGCAATGCCGATGAGGAACGGCTTCATCTTTTCTGTCCGGTTGAGTCCATCCCGCCCGCCTGCGCCGCGGCCCTCCCCACGCAGGTGGAAGAGGGCCGTTGATTCCAAACATCCCCAGAACGCTACTGCGCCAGCACCTTGACCGCGAACCGGCACAGCTCCGCGCGGCAGTCCGACATGATGACGGACAGCGGATGCGCGCCGTTTTCCGTGGCGGTAAAGCGCAGCACGGGAACGTCGTCGTCGCTTACGTCCTCGTCCAGCACCTCGGCGCCGTCCGGCGCGTTCACCCGCAGGTCCAGGTCCTGGCACTCGCCGTCGCACACGCCCACCACCATGTAGCGGGCCCCGGCGCGCAGCGTGGCGTCCACCACCACCGACCCGCCGCTGGGGAGCATCCCCGTCATGGAGCGCACGTCAAAGACGCGCGGTTCCGCGCGGTAGCCGGCCTGCGACGCCCCGCGCGACGCAGTGCCCAGAAGCCGGGCGATCTCGTCGCGCGGCGAAGCCTGCGCGCGTGCGTCGCGGGGCGTGATCAGCGCCGCCGCGAGCGCGGCGGCGGCAACGACGGAACTGCGCATGGCCTGAGGCTGCGGGTGTGGCGTTGGGAGCCCCCAACCTAACCCGCCCCGCGGCGGCCCGGCAAGCGAGCGGTTGCGGCGCGTGCGGGGCGGGCTCTAGCTTGCCGCCACACTCAAACCGGAGGAATTGCCGATGTCGCGTTGGACCCCGGCGCTCATGGCGGCGATCGCGCTCGCGGGGTGCGCCTCGCAGCCGCCCGCGAGCGGCCCCGCGCCCAGGATGGCCGACAGCCTGGAGCGGCCCATTCCCTACCCCGTCACGCCGCCGGCCGGGTACCAGCGCGCCGTCCGCACCGGCACGCGCACCGCCACGGGCGCTCCCGGCGCGCGCTACTGGAGCAACCGCGCCGACTACGTCATCCGCGCCCGCGTCATCCCCGCGGACAAGCGGCTGGAAGGCTCGCAGACCATCACCTACACCAACAACTCGCCAGACACGCTGCGCTCGCTGCAGGTGGAGCTGACGATGAACCACCACGCCCCCGGCGTGGTTCGCAACGAGCCGGCGGAAGTCACCGGCGGCGTCAACATCACGCGGGTGACCGTGGGCGGGCAGCCGGTGGCCGCGGCGGGCGGACAGGGCGGCGCGCAGGGCGCGCGCTACGCCGTGACGGGTACGCGGATGGTCATCGTCCCCGCCGCGCCGGTGCTTCCGGGCGCCACCACGCGGCTGGAGATGGAGTGGAATTTCCGCATTCCCAAGGAGGGCGGCGGCGGCCGCATGGGGTGGGACGAGGACAACCTCCTCTTTCTGGCCTACTTCTATCCCACCATGGTGGTGTACGACGACGTGGTGGGATGGCAGCCGGACCCGTTCCGCGGCACGGCGGAGTTCTACCAGGACTTCGGCAGCTACGACCTGACGGTGGAAGCGCCGCCGCAGTGGGTGGTGATGGGCACCGGCGCGCTGCAGAACCCGCAGGAAGCGCTGGCCCCCGCCGTGCTGGCCCGCTACCGCGCGGGAATCGAGAGCGACAGCGTGGTGCACGTCCTGACGGGCGCGGACTTCGGGCGCGCCACGACGGCCGGGCGCGGCGGCATGGTCACCTGGCGCTTTCGCGCGGACAGCGTGCGCGACGCGGCGTTCAGCGTCACCCGCCAGTCCAACTGGGACGCCACCCGCACCCCGGTGGGCGACCGCAACGGCGACGGGCGGCCGGAGTACACCGCCATCCACGCCTTCTGGCGGCAGAGCGCCCCGCGCTGGGCCGGCGCCGCGCGCGACGCCGCGCAGTCCATCCGCTTCCTCAGCGGCTACACGGGCGTGTCGTATCCCTGGCCGCACATGACGTCGGTGGAGGGCGAGGGCATCATCGGCGGCGGGATGGAGTATCCCATGATGACGCTGATCAGCGGATACAACCAGGCCAGCGACACGGCGCTGTACAGCGTGATCGCGCACGAGCTCGCCCACATGTGGGTGCCCATGATCGTGAGCGTGGACGAGCGGCGGTACGGGTGGATGGATGAGGGGATGACCACCTTTCACGAAGCCCAGGCGCGCCGCGACACCTTTCCCGGCAGCAACCCGGAGCTGGAAGACCGCGCCGGATACCTGAGCCTGGCCCGCGCGGGCGGCGAGGGCGAAGTGATGCGGCGCACCGACTTCCAGTACACGGGGGCCGCTGGCGGTGTGGCGTCGTACAGCAAGCCCGCCACCAACTTCGCCACGCTGCGCGGGCTGCTGGGCGAGCAGACCTTCAACCGCGCGTGGACGACGTTCCTCGACCGGTGGAAGTGGAAGCACCCGTATCCGTGGGACTTCTTCAACACCTTCAACGAGGTGTCGGGCGAGAACCTGGACTGGTTCTGGCGCAGCTGGTTCTACGAAACGTGGACGCTGGACCAGGCCGTCCAGAGCGTGACGCAGGGCCCTGGCGGCACCACCATCGTCATCGCGGACCGCGGCGATGCCCCCCTGCCCGCCCGCGTTACGCTGACGTTCGAGAACGGGCAGACGCAGACGCTGGAGGTGCCGGTGGAGGAGTGGCTGTCCGGCCGCCGCACCGCCACCCTGACGCTGCCCACGACGTCCACCTCCCCGGTGATCCGCGTGGAGATCGACGCCGAGAACGTGTTTCCCGACATCGACCGCACCAACAACGTCTGGACCCGCGGCTGATCGTCCTTTGGGTAGATGAAAAAAGGCGCCGCTCCGAGCTTCGGAGCGGCGCCTTTCTGTTTCCGTGATGATGATGATCGCCCCAGCGGATTCCGCGCACCCCGCAGCGAATCCCCCCGCGACCTCCGCGAACCCCCGCGACCTCCGCGTGATGGCCGTTCAGCGGAGTTGCAGCACGAGCGACCTCAGCCACCCCTCACGCATCTCCGGCCGCGCGGCCAGCCCCGCGGCGAACCGCTTCCGCTCTTCAGGCGTGCGCGCCGTCTCATAGATGCGCACGGCGCGGCGCAGTGCATACAGCGCTTCCGTGTCGTGGCTGGGCCGCAGAGCGTCCTGAGCCCCCCAGCGAAACACCATGTGCGACGCCGTAGTCTTGGCCTGCGAATCACCCAGATGCGTCCACATCCAGAACGGAACCGACACGCCCCGCAACGCGCTCCGCGGATACTCCGCCGCCCATGGCACCCGCTGAAACCAGCGCCACGCGTTGGGGCTGTTCCGCCCCGCGGCGGTGATGCCCACCCACCGCAGCCGGCGGCGCACCGCGGCGGGATCCACGCGGACCTCACGCGCCCACGCCACCAGCAGATCGGAAAGCGCGCCGAACGTGCGCCCGGACGCGACCAGGTCCACAAAGGCGATGGGCCGCGGAGCCCGCGCGATCTCCTCCGGATGCAGCGACAGCGCCGTGAAATGCTCCCGCAGCGCCTCCTTTGCCGCCGCGGAGGCGTAATCCATCGATGTACGATCCAGCGACAGGCTGAGCAGGTCGATGCGCTCCGCCCACGCCGTTTCCGCCAGCGCGCCGCTCAGGTAATCGAACAGATCCTCGGGAGAACGGCCGACGAACAGCAGCCGCGCATCTCCCGCCCGCGCCACCGTCCGCACGACCAGGCTCCGCAACTCGGGAAAGTGCGATTCGAACGGCTCGTCCGCCATGTAGGCCGGCGTGGCGGGCTCCCGGTCCAGCAGGCGCCCCAGCTGCTCGCGCCGCGCCACGTTCCACCGGAACGGCACCACGCCCTGCGGAGCGCCCATCGGGTCAGCTCGCGGCCAGGGCGCGGACGCCTTCCACCAGCCGGTCCACGTCCTCGTCCGTCGTGTACGGCGCCACGCCCGCGCGGATCAGCCCGCCGCAGTCGGAAAGGCCCAGCACGTCGCACACGGTGGTCGCGTAGAAGTCGCCGTTCCACACGAACACGCCCTGCTGCCCCAGCGTGCGCGCCGCCTGGTCCGGCGACACGCCGTCGATCACGAAGCCGGCGGTCGGCGTGCGCATGCCGTCCGCGGCCGGCCCGTGGATGTGCACCCCCGGAATGGCGCTCAGCCCCGCGTACAGCCGGGCGAACCGCGCCGTCTCGTGCTCTTCGATGGCGGCATACGCGGCTTCGAGCGACGCGCGCAGGTCCGCGCCGGCGGACGGGGCCAGGCTGGCGATCCACTCCACCGCTGCGGCCGTCCCGGCCATGCCCTCGTGGTTGGACGTCCCTGTCTCCCACCGATCCGGGGCGGCGTTGCTGGCGGGCGGCACCTTGTACGGCGTAAGCCCTTCCAGGTGCTCGCCGCGTCCCCACAGGATGCCCATGTGCGGACCGAAGAACTTGTAGGCGGAGCAGGCCAGGAAGTCGCACCCGATCGCCTGCACGTCGGGCAGGCGGTGCGGCGCGTAGTGCACCGCGTCCACGAACGACAGCGCGCCGGCGTCCCGCGCCGCCGCGCACACCCGCGCCACGTCGTTCACCGTGCCGATCGCGTTGGACGCCGCGCCGACCGCCACCAGCCGCGTGCGCGGGGACAGCAGCCCGGCGAGCGCGTCGTAGTCCAGCGTGTACGTGCGCTCGCTGAAAGGCAGGACGTGCACCGTCATCCCGCGGTCCTCCGCCAGCAGCCGCCACGGCGCCACGTTGGCCTGGTGGTCCAGCTGGCTTACGATGATCTCGTCGCCCTCGCCCCACCCACGGCCCAGCGCGCGCGACAGGGCAAAGGTGAGCGTGGTCATGTTCTGCCCGAACACGATCTCCCGCGGCGAACCCGCGTTGACGAACGCGGCCATCGCCTCGCGCGCGCGGGTGATGACCGCGTCGGTTTCCTCGCTGGTGGCAAAGAAGCCGTGCGTGTTGGCGTTGTGCATCAGCAGGTAGTCGCGCACGGCGTCGCCCACCTGCCGGGGCACCTGGCTGCCGCCCGGCCCGTCAAAGAAGGCGATGGGGCGGCCGCCCACCCGCCGCTCAAAGACGGGAAAGTCGGCGCGGACGCGGGCGGCGAACGAATCGGACATCGGAATCACGCGGGCTGCGGGTGATGGACGGCGGCGTGGCGCCGCGCTCGGCGAGCAAGCTACGCCGCCGCCGCCGCGCCCGAAACCGTCATCCCGCCGCGGACTCCGCCTCTTCCGCGCCCGCGTCCAGGTCGGCGAACTGGTTCAGCCGCACGTCGCCGTCGCGAAAGCGCGCCAGCAGCACGAGTTCGCCGCCCATCGCCTCGATGTAGCGGCGCAGAGTGCTCAGGTAAAGATCGGTGCGGCGCTCCATCTTGCTCACGCTGGCCTGCGAGGTCCCCAGCGAAATCGCCAGCTCTTCCTGCGTCATGCGGCGCGCCTGACGCATCTCGTGCAGCGGCAGTTCCGCCAGCATCCGCGCCGTCAGAGCGGCGGAGCGCGCGCGGCTCTCGGGACTCATTGCTTCTTCAAGAATGCGGAACGGCTTGGCCATGATCGACACTCCGGTCAGGGTTGCCGGGCGGCATCGGCCGCACGGATCGAGAAGAGGTGCTGGTCGTAGAGCGCGTCAGCGACGGGAAGAAAGCGGTCGTACCAGCGCCCGTCGCCCGTCTTGTCACCGCCGATGAGCAGGATGGCGATGCGCCGCGGATCAAAGGCGTACAGAACCCGGTACGGCCGCCCGCGGTGCTGCACCCGCAGTTCGCGCATGTGGCTGTATCGCGAGCCGTACACGCCGCTGCTGTGCGGAAACGGCAGGTGCGGACCGCGCTGCATCAACAGCCCAACCGAACCGCTCACCGCCTCCCTCTCGCTTTTGGACAGGCCGTCCCACCACGCGTCGTAAACATCGGTGTACTCCACCTCGAACTCCGCCATCATAACCTCCACTGCATATTCCGTCAAGGGCATGCACCCGCACCCGGCCGGAGTGCCGGGAGGGGCGAATGCGGGGGCGAAAGACGCGTTGGAGGCCAGGGCGGGTGTGATCTGCTCGGCTGAGGCGAAAAAAGAGAGGGGGAGCGACGCTGTGCGTCGCTCCCCCTCTCTTTCGGGAGATGTTCGGACCGGCGTGGCCGGTCCGGCGGTCTCATGTCAGGGCCCAGAAGCCTTCCAGGGCCGCGCCGTCCGGGCTTTCGCGAAGCTTTTCGAAAGCGCGGTTGCGGATCTGGCGGATGCGTTCGCGGGTCACGCCCAGCATGGAGCCGATCTCCTCCAGCGTGCGCTCTTCGCCCTCGTCCAGGCCGTAGTACAGGTACAGAATCTTGCGCTCGCGCTCGGTCAGGTACTTCTCGAACATCTTTTCCAGGAACTCGCGGCGGGCCTGCGATTCCACCTCTTCCTCGATCTGCTCGCTCTCGCTGCCGGCGAAACGCTCGCCAAAGCTGGCGGAGTCGCGGTCGCCGCGGTCAAGCGGGGCGTCGAGCGAGAGTTCACTGGCAGCCACGCGGCGCAGGGCCCGGATGGTGTCCACCGGCTCGCCCATGTCGGCCGCGATCTCTTCGTCGGTCGGCGAGCGGCCCATCTGCTGGGTCAGCGCCGTTTCCACGCGCGAGAGGCGGACCAGATTGGAGTTCTGGTTGAGCGGAATGCGCACGGAGCGCGTCTGCTCGGCCAGCGCCTGCAGCACCGTCTGGCGGATCCACCACACGGCGTAGGAGATGAACTTTACGCCCTTGTCCGGATCGAACTTCTTGACCGCCTTGAGCAGTCCCTCGTTGCCGATGCACACCAGTTCGGCGAGGCCAAGGCCGCGGCCCTGGTACTTCTTCACGTACGAGATCACGAAACGAAGGTTGGCCGTCACCAGACGCTCGGCGGCCTGCTTGTCTCCGGCGCGCGCCCGATGGGCCAGGGCGCGTTCCACGGCGGGATCGTCGATCAGCGGATACTTCTCAACGTCCTGCAGGTACTGGTCGAACGAATCCAGGGCCCGTGAGCTCAAGAACATGTCGGCTCGTCCTATGGTAAAATGACGAGAGCAGCAAGCCTCGGTGGTGTGCGAGGCCCGCCGCTCTCAATTCACGCGCGGAGCGTTTTTGGATTGGTCCGGGAAAGCTGTCATAACCGGCTAATGTAGACGGCTTGGCGTACAAAGTCAAACCTTTCCCGCGAAACCGGAGTACCGCGCGGATGCTTGGCTCTGATAGCCGTCAACGGCGAATAAGTTCCCCGGATGTGGCCCGGAAAGGCGCGTCCGAGCGGCCGCAAGATGCGCGCCGTGTGTTCAGTTCTCGGACGCGAACACTGGACAAACCTTGGCGTTCATCCGGCTCATACAGGACCCCGATTCACCGGCCGCGCCGTAAGCTTCGCCCAGCACAGAGCTTGTACTTACCTCCCGTCCCGGCGAGCAGTTATCATCCCCTGCCGGCCGGCCCGCCTCCGCGGCGCCTCGTTTCCGAATGACGGTGATCGGCGGATGACGAAGAAGCCCGGACCGGCGCTCCGGTCCGGGCTTCTGACGCTAGGCTGCGGCAGAGTGTCCGTCAGGCCGCGGCAGAGCGTCCCTTTACCGCGCGCCACAGGTAGTAGGCGGGAATGCCCAGCAGGATGATGCCGAAGCTGAAGAAGTTGCTGCGCGCACCGCTGTTCCACGCCGCGTTGCCCAGCATGCCCACCGCGGCGGCCAGAAAGATGAAGGGGACCACGGGGTAGCCCCAAGTGCGGTACGGCCGCTCGGCGTTGGGCAGGCGGCGGCGCAGCACGTACACGCCCGCCACGGCCAGCGCGTAAAAGGGCCAGATGCCGAGCACGAAGGCGTCCGCCAGATCCTGAAAGCTGCGCAGCAGGACGTACGACACGCCCAGTCCCGCGGCCAGCAGGATGGCCGCGTACGGCGTGCGCCACGTGGGATGCACCGCCGCGATCGGGCGAAAGAAGTTTCCGTCTTCCGCCATCGCGTAAAAGATGCGCGGGCCCGTCATCATCGCGCCGTTGAGGGCGCCGAAGGTGGAGAGCATCACCATGACCGCCACCACGCCCGCGCCCCCGCCGCCGAACACCTTCTGCGCCGCGTCGGACGCCACCAGCTTGGAGGCGGCCATCTCATCCATCGACAGCAGAAAGAGATAGGCGGCGTTGATGGCCAGGTAGATGGCCGCCACGGCCAGCACCCCGCCGATGATGGCGCGCGGCATGGTGCGGGACGGATCCTTGACCTCGCCGGCGATGAAGGTGAGGTCCGCCCATCCGTCGTACGCCCACATCACGGACACGAGCGCCAGCCCGAAGCCCACCCACGACGCGGGCTGAAAGCTCAGCGGCCCCGCCAGAGCGCCCGTCGATCCGCTTCCCATCACGAAAGCGAACAGGGCCAGGCCCAGGATGGCGCCCACCTTGGCGACCGTGCTCAGGTTCTGCACGATGCCGCCCCAGTTCACGGATCGGACGTTTGCCGCCGCGAGCAGCACGATGGCGCCCGCCGCCACCCACTTCACGTATCCCTCGGAAAATCCGAAGAGGCGGGCCGAGTATTCGGCGAAGATGACCGCGATGGCACCCAGCGCGGAGGGGCGGATGACCATCAGTTCCGTCCATCCGAACAGAAAGGCGGGGAGCGGCCCGTACGCCTCGCGCAGGAAGACGTAGATGCCGCCGGAGCGCGGGTACATGGCCGCGAGTTCGGCGATGGTCAGCGCGCCGACGAGGGCGATCAGCGCGCCGACGATCCACACGAGCGAGAAGGCGCCCAGCGTCTGCACCCGTTCCGCGGTGCCGCTGGGGACGCGAAAGATGCCGCTGCCGATGGTGGAGCCCACCAGGACGGCGGCGGCGGTCCACACGCCCAGCCGGCGCGGCAGGCGGTCGGGCGCGGCGTCCGGCCGGTGGTTGGCGGCGACGGCGTCAGGAGATTCGGTGGGTCGCATGAACCGGGATGTGGCGCGGGAGGCGGCTCTGGGAGCGCTGATTCGGGTTGGCTGGCAACATACGACGGGCGGGGAGAGACAGGAAGTGCGAAGGGAAGTGCGTGAGTGCGGGGTGCTGGGTGCGTTAGTGCGAAAGACGGGGAGTACGAAAGTACGAAAGTACGAGAGTGCCAGGTGCGGTGCGTGATTCGCGGCGAAGACGCGCTTGGCGGAGCTCGGCGCGGCGGCGGGCAGCCCTCACCCCCCAGCCCCCTCTCCCGCAAGCGGGCGAGGGGGAGCCGTTCGGCGCGGGCGCCCATCTCGGCTCACATCCGCAGTTCCTCTGCAGTTGAAGCCCCGAACGTGGACGCGACCGCGGCCATGTGTCGGGGGTTCCCGCTGTCCGAGCTGCGGATTCATTCGCTCAACACCGCGAGGCCCCGCAACGAAATCCGCTTCCCGCACCGAGGCTGCCGCCCCGACAACCCTCCCCCAGTCCGTTTTGGGGGAGGGTGGGCCGGTGGTGCCGGCCCGGGTGGGGGCCGCCCTGGACTCCGCCACCCGCCTCCGGTCCCGTCCCCCCCGGTTCTTCTCGCACTCACGCACCCAGCACCCCGCACTCACGCACTTCCCCATCCCCTCCCTCCCCGGAACCCCGCTGGCGAAATCCCGTATCAATCCCCACTTTGCCGATGCCCGTCGCGGGCGCGTGAATGCCGCGGCCCGGCGTGAATCCGTCATCCGATCCCGATCCATGACCAACACGTTCGCACCCCGCCGCGCGGTGCTCGGACTGGCGCTGGCGCTCGCCGCCGCGCCGCACGCCGGCGCCGCGCAGCAGACCACGGCGGCGCAGGACCCGTCGCGGCTTTCCATCGAGCGCATCTTTGCCTCCAGCGACTTCCGCCTGCAGTCCCTGCCCGCCGTGCAGTGGATGAAGGACGGCCAGCGCTTCACCTTCGTCGGCCCCGACGGCGACCTGATGGTGGAAAACGCCGCCACCGGCCAGCGCTCTGTGCTGATCGCCAAGTCGCTGCTCGTCCCCGCCGGCGGGCAGGCCATCGACATCGAAGACTACAGCTGGTCCGGCAACGAGCGCCGGCTGCTCATCTACACCAACTCGCAGCCGGTCTGGCGCTCCAACACCAAGGGCCAGTACTACGTCTGGGATCTGGACGCCCAGCGCCTGACGCCCGCCTCGCGCGCGCCGGGGTGGCAGCAGTTCGCCAAGCTGTCGCCCGACGGCACCCGCGTGGGCTTCGTGCGCGACAACGACATCTACGTCACCGACCTCGCCAGCGGCGCCGAAACGCGGCTTACGCGCGACGGCAGCGAAACCATCATCAACGGCACCTTTGACTGGGTGTACGAAGAAGAGCTGGGGCTGCAGGACGGCTGGCGGTGGAGCCCGGACGGGCGGCGCATCGCCTACTGGCGCATCAACCAGGAGCCGGTGCGCACCTTCTACATGGTGCAGGAAACGGACAGCCTGTACTCGCAGCCGGTGGGCCTGCGCTATCCCAAGGCCGGCGCGGCCAACCCCATCGCGCGCATCGGCGTGGCGGACGTGGCCACGGGGCAGACGCGGTGGATGGAAACCGGCGCCGACAGCAGCGTGTACCTGGCCCGGATGGAGTGGGCCGCCTCGTCCGACGAGGTGATGATCCAGCGGCTGAACCGCCACCAGAACCGGCTGGACGTGATGCTGGCCAGCGCCGGCACCGGCGCGGTCCGCACGCTGTTCACGGAGACGGACAGCGCCTGGGTGGACGTGGGCGAGGACTTCCGCTGGCTCAACAACGGCCGGCAGTTTCTGTGGAGCAGCGAGCGCGACGGGTACAACCACCTGTACGTGTACAACCGCGACGGCTCGCTCGCCCGGCGCCTTACGCGCGGCGACTGGGAAGCCACCGGCGTGCTGGGCGTGGACGAGCGCAACGGCTTTGTCTACTTCGGTGGCACGGAGGAAGGGCCCGAGGAGCGGCAGGTGTACCGCACGCGCCTGGACGGCCGCGGAACCGTGCAGCAGGTGAGCCGCGACGAGGGAACGCACGTGGCCGCGCTCAGCCCGGCCGGCACCTACTGGCTGGACTTCTACTCGAGGGCCGGCGTGCCGCCCGTCATCTCGCTGCGCCGCCCGGACGGCGCCATGGTCCGCACGCTGGCGGACAACGCGCAGGCGCGGCAGGCGCTGGAGCGGCTGGCGGTGCGCAAGCCGGAGTTCTTTCAGTTCCGCACGGATGACGGCGTGCAGCTGAACGGGTGGATGATCAAGCCGGCGGACTTTGATCCGTCCAGGAAGTATCCCGTGCTGATGTACGTATACGGCGGCCCGGGCTCGCAGACGGTGACGGACGCGTGGGGGGGCGGGCGCTACCTGTGGCACCAGATGCTGGCGCAGCAGGGCTACATCGTGGTGAGCGTGGACAACCGCGGCACCGGCGCGCGCGGCCGCGACTTCAAGAAGGTGACGTACGAGAACCTGGGCACCAACGAGGCGCAGGACCAGATTTCCGCCGCGCGCTGGCTGGCGTCGCAGTCGTACGTGGATCCGGCGCGCATCGGACTGTGGGGGTGGAGCTACGGCGGATACATGACGTCGTTCACGCTCATGCAGCCGGGCTCGCCCTTCCGCGCGGGCGTGGCGGTGGCGCCGGTGGCGGACTGGGGACTGTACGACAGCATCTACACCGAGCGCTTCATGCGCACGCCGCAGGAAAATCCGGAAGGGTACCGCCGCAGTTCGCCGGTGGCCAACGCGGCAAACCTGCGCGGCCGCTTTCTGCTGATTCACGGCACGGGCGACGACAACGTGCACTTTCAGAACAGCGTGCGGCTGGCGAACGCGCTGCAGGGGGCGGGCAAGCAGTTCCAGTTCATGGCGTACCCCAACCGTACGCACAGCATCTCCGGCGGGCGCACCAGCGTGCACCTGTACACGATGATGACCGACTGGATTCTGCAGAACCTGTAGTCTCCCGCCTCGGCTTTTGCCCCGATGGATCGAAAGAGCCCCGCGCCATCACCGATGGCGCGGGGCTCTTTTCATTGGGCGGAGCTCACCCCGGCGGAGACCGGGGCGACTGAAGTCGCGGCAACCACGGCGCAAAGTCCGCCTTCGCGGACTGCGGCGGCAAGTCCGGTGCGCAGTCGCCAGCCGCGGCGGGCCGGATCGTCCGGAGTGTGGTTCGAGCCCTGTACCCGGTTGCAGCCCTGACCGCCCGCGCCAGCCCGTCCGCGGGCGAACGGCACTGGTGTGTGCCCCCTCTCCCACATCTGTTCGTGGGAGAGTGTCGTCGCGCGCAGCGCGCGGGTGAGGGCTCCTTGCGACGGCATTCATCCTGCCGCATCCTGACTGCAGATCGTCTTCCCCCTGCCTCTTTCAGACCAAATCCTCATGCTCCGCATCATCCCCGCCCTGCTCACGCTCGCGCTCGTGATGGCCGCCTGTGCCGCGCCGGGCCCGGCCGTCTCCCCCGCCCCGACGGGCCCGGTCTCGGAAGCCGAGCGCGTCGTGCAGGCGCAGGTGGACGCGTACAACCGTCACGACATCGACGCCTTTGTCGCCACGTACGCGCCCGATGTCGTCCTCTACCGCCACCCGGACCAGGTGATGATGCGCGGGACGGACGCGATGCGCACGCTGTACGGCCAGATGTTCACGAATGCACCGGCGCTCAACGTCCGCATCGCCAACCGCATCGTGCAGGGCGACTTCGTGATCGACCACGAGGTGGTGACCGGCGCGCCCGGCGCGGAGGGCGAGATGCTCGCGACTGCCGTCTATGAGGTAAAGGCGGGGCGGATTCAGAACGTCTGGTTCATCCACTGACGCAGCGACGCGGATCACCCCTGGCCGGAAAGGGTGATCCGCGTCGACTCGATCTGGATCTCGCGTGGATAAAAGGCGGCCCGGCGATCGATGCACCGGGCCGCCTTTTCACGTCAGCGCAGCAGGCGCAGGGCCAGACCAAGCGCGGTCTTGGCCGTAGGCGTCAGCTTGGCGCGGCGCCACTGGTCAGCGGCCTTGCGAATGGCCTCCGCCGTCGTGGGATACGGGTAGATGACGTCGCCCAGCTTGCCCAGCCCGATCTCCGCCGTCATCGCCTGCGTGATCTGGCTGATGAGGTCGCCCGCGCGCTCCGCTACGATCGTGGCGCCCAGGATCGTATCGGATCCCGCCTTCAGGTGCACGCGGACGAATCCTTCCGTCCTGCCATCCAGCCGGGCGCGGTCCACGTCCGCCATCTCCACCGTGATGGTCTGCACCTCGTCGCCAGCCTCCTCCACCTCCGCCGCGGTGATGCCCACGTGCGCCACCTCCGGCGAGGTGTACGTGGCCCACGGAATCACCAGGCTGCTCGCCCTGCCGCGCCCGCGAAAGAGCGCGTTGCGCACCACCATCCGCGCGGACGCATCGGCCATGTGCGTGAACTTGTACTTCGACGCGACGTCGCCGATGGCGTAGATGCGCGGGTTGGACGTACGCATCCGGTCATCGACCGTAATGCCGTGTTCGTCCGCTTCCACCGCGGCCTGCTCCAGCCCCAGCCCTTCCACGTTCGGCGCGCGGCCGGTGGCGACGAGCACGTGCGTGGCGTCAATCGTCCGCCCCGCCCCGCCGTGCGTAACGCGCAGCGAGGCCGATCCCGCGCGGCCGGACACGGAATCGACGCGCGCCCCGGTCAGCACCTCGACCCCGTCCCGCTTCAGGGCTTCCGCGACGATGCGGGCCGCGTCGGGATCGTCGTTCTTGAGCAGGCGGTCGCCGGTTTCGATGATCGTCACGCGGCCGCCCAGCCGCGCCACCGCCTGCGCCATCTCGCACCCGATGGGCCCGCCGCCCAGGATGGCCAGGTGCCCGGGCCGCTCCGTCAGCGAGTAGAAGGTCTGGTTCGTCAAATACCCGGAATCCGCCAGCCCCGGGACTTCCGGAACCGCCGCACGCCCTCCGGTGGCGATGACCGCGCGCAGGAACTTGAGCCGCGCACCGCCGACCTCCACCGCGTCGTCCGCCACGAATCGCGCGTCGCCCAGGTAGACGTCCACGCCGAGGTCGTCCTGGAACCGCTTGGCGCCATCCACCGGACTGAGATCCGCGCGGATGCGGCGCATGCGCTCCATCGCCGCGCGGAACGCCTCGCCCTCGTCGGACAATGACGCATCTCCATCGACCGGGGCGTCTTGCGTCCAGGCGGCGTGCGATGCGCGGGCCGCGGCGATCATCGCCTTGGACGGGACGCAGCCCACGTTCAGGCAGTCGCCTCCCATCAGTTCCCGCTCGACCAGGGCCACGCGCGCCCCCACCCCCGCGGCGATGGCGGCCGTGACGAGCCCCGCCGTCCCCGCGCCGATCACGACAAGCTGGTAGCCGTCCCGCGGCGGCACCGGGTCCTTCCAGGCCGGGGGATGGACGGTCTCCAGGAGCCGCCGGTTGTGCGCATCCAGCGGCTGCACCGCGGCAAAGGTCGTGGGATCGTGCGCCATGCGTGTCCTCAAAGGCGAAAACGGAAACGGGGGAAGAGCGCCGCGGCTCCTCCCCCGTTGTGTTGTACCGAACCGGAACGCGCCCGGCAAGCGGGCGCGTCCGCCGGGACTTACCGGCCCCAGACGTTGTTGGTGCGGTTGGTGTCGGGAAGGCGGTTGTCGGGGTCGATCTCCGCGCGCGTCACCTGCGCGGGAACGCCCACCGTGTACGTATACGCCGGCCCGTTGAACCACACCTGCTCCGGGATGCGCACGTCGCGCGTTTCGCCGTTGGACAGCGTAAGCCGCAGCCGCACCGGCATCACCACGCCGCCGCGGTTGCCCAGCCGCACCGCCGCGGTGAATCCGCCGTTGCCCGCCGTGCTCGTCACGCCATCCACCGACTGGTCCAGCGTGCCGCTGGTGAAGAACCATCCGCGCCAGAACCAGTCCAGCTTGCGGCCGGAAACGTCTTCCATCGTCCGGAAGAAGTCCGTGGGCTGCGGATGCCGGAAGGCCCAGCGGCGCGCGTACTCCTTGAACGCGCGGTCGAACGTTTCCTCGCCCAGCACCTCGTCGCGCAGCATGTGCAGCGCCAGCGCGGGCTTGCGGTACGCGGCGATGCCCAGCTGCGTGCGCGGAATGCGGTCCGGCGGCAGCATGAGGATGGGATCGTTGCCGGCGCGCTGAAACGTCTCGTACTGCTGGCGGTACGCGGCCTTGCTGTCCATGCCCGGATAGCGCAGGTCGTTTGCCCAGGTGTCGATGAAGGTGTTGAAGCCCTCATCCATCCAGGCGTACATGCGCTCGTTGTTCTGCACGATCATGGGAAACCAGTTGTGCCCGTGCTCGTGCGCGATGGTGCTGAACACGCTCTGCTCGCTGCCGCCCGCGTGCACCATGACGAACATGGGGTACTCCATGCCGCCTACCGGCCCCGCCACGCTGGTGGCCTGCGGATACGGATACGGGTACCAGCGCGAGAACTCGCGGATGCTGAAGCACGTCATGTCGGCCGCGGTGGTCCACGCGGTGGCGTCCGGCTGGTACAGCGAGTGGCACTGCACGCCGTTCCACGATTCCGAATCCCACCGGAAGCGCGGCGACGCGGCCCAGGCGAAGTCGATGACGTTGCGCGCCCGGAAGCGCCAGGTGCTGGTTCCCGTGCGGCGCGGGCTAGCGGCCGCCGTGCCCGCCTCTTCCGCGGTGATGATGGCCACCTGCGCCGTATCGCGCGCGGCGCGGGCCAGGCGCGACACCTGCGCGGAGGTCAGCACCTCGCCCGGGTTCTGCAGCGTGCCCGTGGCGCCCACGGTGAAGCCCGCGGGAACGGTGATGGACACGTCGTAGTCGCCGATTTCGCGGTAGAACTCGCCCTGGCCGATGTACGGCAGCGTGTTCCATCCGCTCACGTCGTCGTACACGGCCATGCGCGGGTGCCACTGGGCGATCTGGTACAGGTCGCCCTGGCGCGCCATGCGGTCGCTGCCATACTCGGGGATGATGAACGACCACGCCATCGACATCTCCACCGACTCGCCGGGCGCCAGCGGGCGCGGCAGGTCCAGCCGCATCATGGTTCCGTCGATGTGCGGCGTCACCGGCCGCCCGCTCACGCTCACCTCGCGCATGTTCATCCCGCCGCCGAAGCTGCGGGCGCCCCACCGGCTGTCGGCGGGGTTGATGAACGAGCCGACGCTGTTTTCGGCGTACAGGTTCTGGTCCACCTGCATCCACACGAAGCGCAGCGTATCCGGCGAGTTGTTGCGGTAGCGCACCGTCTGGCTGCCGCTGATGGTTTCGGCGGCGGTGTCCAGTTGCGCGGTGATGCGGTAGTCGGCGCGCTGCTGCCAGTACGCCTGCCCCGGCATGCCGGAGGCCGAGCGGAACTGGTTGGGCGCGGCCAGGGAAAGCGGCCGGAAGATGGAGGTGTCGCCGCCGGCTTCGGGCGCGTTCTGCGCCGCGAGCGGAAGCGCCGCGACGGCCGCGGCAAGCACCGCGGCCCGTGAGAGAGTGCGCATCATCTGCGATGTGGGGGGTTGATCGTACGCTCTGCCGGCCCGCGGCCGCTGCCGGCCGTGGGCGGATCCAGAGATGCTGCAGCAATCGCGCCCGCCCGCGACAGCGGAGAGCACGCCATCCATCATCCGCCACGACCGATGATCTTCGCTGGCCGGCGCCGCGTGCCGGCAACCGCTGGTCAGCCGCCCGCGCCGTCGTCCGGCGTGGACCGCGGGGCCAGTCCCAGGCGCGCTCGCAGCAGTTCCAGATCGCCCGTCAATTCCCGCTGAATGCGGTCGGCTACCTGCTCCGCCAACAGACGGCGGCGCTCTGCTTCCGCCACGGACGGATCGGTATCCGCCGCCGGTTCGCGGGTCTCCGGTTCGATGAAAATGTCTTTCACGGCCTCGCGTTTGTGGTTCCGGCCCGGCTTTCGCTCGGGAGCCGGTCGTTGTTGCGATCCAGGGTGCGTCCGTCCCGGGTAGCAGCCCGCGGATAATGATGATCTTCGCGGATGAGCGGATCAGGTGCTTGCGTGCCGGGCCCCGCGCCGCTCACATGGTGGACGGTGATCGCGGGGCGGCTTTCAGCTGTCAGTTCCACATCGACTTCGGGTGCAGCATGGGACCGTTACCGGAAGGCAGGGTCTGGTTCTACTGGCACGACGGCGCGCCATCCGGCCCGGCGACGCTCGACGAACTGGTGGGGCTGCTGCGGCGCAGGATTCTGCCGCCGGATACGCCGATCCGGCATCCGGGAATGGCGGATTATCAGCCCGCGCGAGTGGCATTGGAGCCGTTGCGGGGCAAGTACCGTCCCGCGGCGCCTTCCGGCCCCGCCGCCCCGCCATCGCCCGCGCCCGCGAACGTTCCTCCCGCGGCCGCGCCCGCCGCGCCAGCTGCGCCTCCGCGCCCTGCGCCAGCCGATGCTCCGGCGGAGCCCAGGACTGCGCCGGCTGCCGCGCTTACCGACGCGCGCCCGCTCCGTCCATCGGAGGCAGCGCAGGGAGCATCCGCGGCGCCGCCTGCCGCACCCGTGCCGGCCGTAGCCCGCGATCCCGCCTTCCCTGCTCCGCCGTCCGTGGACAAGGCCGGATACCGGAATCCGCAGACTGCGCCGGTTGCAGAGAACGACTCATCTCGTTCGGAGAGGCCGACTTCCGCTCCGCCGGCCGTCGCCGTACCGGACGACGTACCGGCACCGCGCGTCACCCCGGATCAACTCGCGGACGCAGCGGGTCCCGCCGTGCGAGCCGAGCGCGTCACGCGGTTCGAACCGATAGACACGACCGAGCGCGTCCCGTCCGCCCGGGGACTGGTGGATCACGCGCCCGTCGTTCCCGCCGCCGGCGTCCCCACGTACGAGCCGGTCCGGGATGCGCACGGCGACCTCCGCGCCGAGTACGTGGAGCCCATCGAGACCGTCGCGCACCCGAAGCCGGGGGATCACGGGGAAGCCATCGCGCCCGCCGCAACGGATCACATCGATCCGGATCACAGCCGGCACGGCGAGATCAACCCGCACCCCGAGAATGAGGCCGCGCGCGAGCGCCCGGCCGATTCCGACTGGGTCGCGACCGTCGCACCCGCCACGAGCGCGACGCACGTGTCCACCGTCGAGCCGGCAGTGCCCGCTCGCCATGTGTTCGCCGCGGGCTCCGTCCCGGCCGCGAACCAGGGGGTGGCTGTCGAGGACGCGGGCGAACTGCCAACGTCGCAGGCGGACGATCTGGACGTGGAGGTGGTTTCCGGTCAGTCGAGCCCCGCGCCTGTCGCGAGGCCGAAAAGCAAGGCGGGATGGTACGTGCTCGCCGCGCTGATCATCATCGGGGGGCTGGGATGGCTGGCGTACCCGTACGCGGGCGGCCTTCTGGCGCGCGCCGGGGTGACGCAGCCCGACAAGCCGGCCCCGGCCGTCCCCGCCCCGGTCGCCGCGCGGCCCTCCGGCGCGGACGTCACCATTCTGCTGCCGCACAACATCAGCATGCAGGTGCCGAACGACTGGATCACGGTCAACGATGACGGACGTTCCGACGGAGACAAGGCCAAGGCCGCCGCCCCGCCGCAGGACACCATCGACGCGCGCCGCGACACCGTCTACGCCGCCAACCGGTACGATGAGAAGAGCGAGCCCATCGGCATCCTGAACGCGGGCTTCTATCCGGAAGAGGTGACGCAGAAAGAGGTTGCCGACGCATCCGACGCCGACATCAGCGCGCTCGACAAGCTGCTGCGCGGCCGGATCGAGAAATCCACCAACGGAACGCTGATCGGCTGGACGGGCACGCAGCGCACGACGCTGAACGGGCTCACCGCGCTGGTGAGCGAGTACCGCCGCCAGTCCGGCGCGACCGTGTTCCGGGTGCGGCTGGTGCGTGTGTTCGACGCGGCGCAATCCTTTACCGTCGCCGTCGCCTACCGGGAAGACCGGGCCGACGTGCTGAAGCCCGTCACCGACCGGATCATCGCGCGTATCGCCCGAACTCCGTAAGCGCGCCATTCCGCGGCAAACGCAAACGCGCCCTCCCGACCGGATCGGGAGGGCGCGTTTGCATGCGGCTTCAACACACAGTCAACCGATGTTTCCGTTCACCGGCTCACGGAAGATCGCAGGAGACAGCGTATACGGCGTCGGTGGCCACGAAGTAGACGCGGTTTCCCCACGTGTGCAGGCGCGAGACCAGATGGATGCCCTTCAGCCCGGCGGCCTCATCAAGGAACAGCGTTGCCAGGATGCGGCCATCCGCCCTGCTGGCCATGTACACCCCCTGTACGCCCGCGAACACCTTGTCCCCGCAGACCGCGGAGGACGAAGCACTGCCTTCCACGCTGGTCTGCCAGATGGCGCGGCCGGTTTCCGGGTCCAGCGCGTAGAGAAACGTATCGTTCGACGCGAGGTAGGCGATCCCGTCCACGATCTCGAACGCGTCCGACGCGCCGGACCGGTCCAGCGGCCCGATGCGGCGCCACACCTCCAGCCCCGTAAACCGGTCCACCCCGATCATCGCGCCGCCGTTCAGGTCATTCATCAGAAGCATGCGGCCGGCGACCGCGTGGTTTCCAAGGTCGTGCGGCTCGTTCTCCCGCTCGTTCACGTAGCGCCAGAGCACACGCCCCGTGTTCCGGTCCAGCGCCACCATCCACCCCCGCTTGCGGCCCCCGCTCTGGTTCAGTTCCTGGATGACGGCGGCGTACACCGTGTCTCCGTGCGTCACGATCCCGATTACGCTTTCGCGGTAGTCGCCGTCCGGGACGACGGCGTCCGCGGACCACAGAGTTCGTCCCGTCGCCACGTCCAGAGCCAGAACACGGCGCGTATCGGTGCCCACGTACACCGCCCGCTCGTCGGCCGCGATCTCTGTCCGGGCGAGCGAGTCGACCGCGGATCGCCAGAGTTCGGCTCCGCTCCGGGCGTCGTACGCCCGGACGGAAACCGAGGCGACAAACACCCTTCCGGAGACAGCGACCAGGTTCAGCGCGCGGTACGCGGATTCCGGCACGTTCCAGAGGAGCGCTCCGGAGTCCGTATCGTACGCGGAGATTCCCCGGTACAGGGTGTAGAACGCGTGCTCATCGACGGCGAGATCTTCGCGGCCCGTGTTGATGAGCGTCACCGGTGTCCGCCAGACCACCGCGATGGTTCCGCCGGGCTTCTCCGGCTCGGTGGGAGTCGCGTCCGGAATGCACCCGGCCTGCGCGCAGAGCACAAGGCCGAGCCACAGCCGCCACGCGGCGAACAAAGGCTTGGGCCGTCGGCCGGCAACCGGCAGCACTCTGGTGATCAATCGCACGAGACGGCGTACACGGCGTCATTCCCCACGAAGTAGACGCGGCTGCCCTGTGAATGCAGGCGCGATGTGATGTAGCTGCTTCCGAGTGATCCCTGCGCATCCAGGAACAGCGTCGCGAGAATGCGGCCGTCCGCCCTGCTGGCCATGTGCAGCCCGCGGGCGCCCGCGAACACCTTGTCCCCGCAGACGGCGGATGACGAGGCGCTCGCGTCCACGCTCGTCCGCCAGATGATCCGGCCGGTTTCTGGATCCAGGGCATACAGAAAAGTGTCGTTGGATGCGACGTACGCAATCCCATCCACGACCTTGAAGGTGTCCCACGCCCCCAGCCGGTCCAGCGGCCCGACCCGGCGCCACACCTCCCGCCCCGTAAACCGGTCCACCCCGATCATCGCCCCGCCGTTCAGGTCGTTGATCAGCAGCATGCGGCCGGCGACCGCGTGGTTTCCGGCATCATGGGGTTCGTTCACCCGCTCGTTGAGATAACGCCAGAGCACACGACCCGTGTTCCGATCCAGCGCCATCATCCAGCCCCGCTTCAATCCCCCGCTCTGGTTCAGGTACTCCAGCACCGAAGCGTAAACCGTGTCCCCGTGAGTGATGATGGCGTCGACGCTCGCGTAGTACGGGCCGCTGGCGAGAACCTCCTCTGACCAGAGCATCCGGCCCGTGGCCACATCGTACGCAATGACCCTGCGGGAGTCTGTCCCTACGTAGAACGCGCGATCATCCACGGCGGCTTCCACGCGGCCGAGCGAGTCGGGCGTAACTCGCCACAACTCGGCGCCGGTCCGGGCGTCCAGCGCAAAGATTTCGCTCGCTGGCACGAAGACCCGGCCGGCCGCGACGACGAGGTTCAGAGGCCTGCCAGCCGGGCGAGCGGTTCGCCACAGCAGCGCACCCGTGTTCAGATCGTACGCAGAAACGCCGCTGATCAGTGTGTAGAACGCGTGGTCATCGATGGCGAGATCCTCACGGCCCGAGTTGCCGTCCGTCATCGGCGTGCGCCATACGACACTGATGGTCTCGTCCGAGGCGACGGGCTCCGTTGAATCACCCGGTACACAACCCGGCAGAAGGCAGATCAACAAACCCGTGCAAACAGGCTTGAGCCGTTGGCACATCCAGAGCGAAGTCCGATGAGCAAACGGGATTTTGCTCACTTGCAGGTCACAGCATACACAGCATCGTTGCCCACGAAGTAAACTCGATTCCCGCGAGCCTGCAGCCGGGAGATCACGTAGCTGGAACCCACGGATCCATTTTCATCCAGAAACAACGTGGCAAGCACATGCCCATCTGACCTGCGCACCATGTGGAGACCAAACGCATCGGCGAACACCTTGTCGCCGCAAACGGCGGACGACGAAGCGCTCGCGTCAATCCCGGTCTGCCAGATGGTCCTGCCGCTTTCCGGATCAACTGAGTACAGATGGGTATCGTTGGAGGCCACGTAGCCAACCCCGTCCACCACCTTGAAGCTGTCCCACGCCCCCCTGCGGTCGCGTGGTCCTGTCTTGCGCCAGACTTCCTGCCCCGTGAACCGGTCCAGGCCGATCATCGCGCCCCCGTTCAGGTCATTCATCAGCAGCATGCGGCCGGCAACCGCGTGCCCGCCCACATCATGGGGCTCGTTGAGCCTTTCGTTGACGTATCGCCAGAGCACGCGACCCGTATTGCGGTCCAGCGCCACCATCCACCCACGCTTTGCGCCACCGCTCTGGTTCAATTCCTGGATGATGGCGGCGTACACGGTATCCCCATGCGCGACAATGCCGATTACGCTTTCGCGGTACGCGCCGTCGGCAAGGACCTCCGCGGACCAGAGCGGCCGGCCCGTGGACACGTCCAACGCCACGACCCGGCGGGTATCCGTTCCCACGTAGACCGCCCGATCGTCGGCCGTCGTCTCCGTCCGGGCAAGCGAGTCGACAGCGGTCCGCCACAACGCAGTCCCGGTCCGGGCATCAATCGCCTGAACGTCGGTCGAGGAAACAAACAGACGCCCGCTGGAAACGACAAGGTTCAGCGCCCGATGTCTGGATTCTGGAACGTTCCAGAGCAGTGCGCCACTGTTCAGATCGTATGCGGTAACACCATTGACCAGCGTGTAGAACGCATGGTCGTCAATGGCGAGATCCTCGCGGCCCGAACCGCTGGCCGTGATCGGCGTACGCCAGACAACCTCGATTTTGTCCCGCGGCTCCGCGGGCGCCGTCGTTCCGTCAGGTGCGCACGCGACGGCATTGATCGCCAGAACAAGGAGCGTCCAAGGCGGTCTGAAGCAGCGAGGCAGGATATACCGCTTCATGGGTGATGCCGGATGCCGAAGGTTCTGGAATCTTCAAGAGTTCTTACGACTTCGATCCGTACAAGGTCACTCGTGGTGGTTCCTGTATGGGAATCGCCGTTCGGGATGAGCTGATTCTGCCGCGCACGGGGATAGTACTGGCCGGTGTCGTGGATGAACCCGTCGCTCTTGTGGTTGCCGGGCGCGGTGAGCTTGTTCCAGGTGGCATCGAAGCCGTTCAGGGCGCGCGCCTCCGCCGCCGCCGGGATGGCGTGCCACGGCCGGTACAGAAACCTGGAAGTGTGCCGCATGTCATCGTAGCGCTTCTGGGCACGGCGCGCGACTTCGGCCTCGCACGCGCTGCGCGGCAGGCACTCGCCCGTGAGCAGAATGCGCCATGCGACCCAGCGCTTGGGCGTGTGCGTCTGGATCCCGACGTTCACGAACGTTTCGCTGAAACCGTTCAGGTTCCGCAGAAACGCGCTGTTGGGCATGTCATCCACAACGTACGGATTGTAGTCCATGATGCCCAGGGTGGCCGCGCCAATGACAGCGGGACTCAGAAGCAGGCTCGCAACGGCCAGGTTGTGGGCCACCAGTGCACCCTGATTGGGGCTGTCGAGGGTGATGACGCCCTTTACCAGCCCCGGCTGGTTCACCTGCGCCCACTGCGCCAGCGACCGCGTGACTAGCCCGCCGTTGCTGTGCCCGATGAGAACCATGTCCCGCATCCCCGGCGCCACCGCGGCCCGCAGTTCGTCGCGCTGCTGGGTGATGCGCCGCCGCCAGTCGATGCTGGGCGACTGCATGCGCTCCCACGAGACCGCGCAGGCAAGCCACGACCGCATCTGAAAGAACGAGCCGCCGTCGCTCTTGATTCCATGCTGATACAGCAGGTGCGCGCCCCCGGGCACCGGAAGGCACTCCGTCGCGGGCGGCGGAGGCGGAGGAGGAGGATCGTCCGGCGGGCATTCCTGGCCCACCACACAGTTGTCTCCGGGCGTTTCGCCGATGGAACGCAGACGCACATCGTCCACCGTGCCCATCCCGCCACGCCGCGTGCGGCGCTCCGCGTCGCGCCGGGGGTTCCGGTGCAGGCGCACGACGCGGATCTGGTTCACCTGCCGCTCCGTCTTGCGCACCCCGCGCTCCTCGTCCCACTCGGAAACCAGCTCCGTGCGTTCCAGCAGATACGATCCGCCCTGCCGGCGCCACGTCCGGACAAACGATCCCCGCGTGCCCAGCATCGCGGCCCCGCGCGCCGTCCGCGGCCCGAACACGTCGGGCGTGAGCTCGTTCACCACCTCGATCCGGTCGCCGGCGGCGCGACGGGCGCGGGCGCGAGGCCCGGCGGTGGGGGCCAGCGCGGTGGCGTCCGCGGTGAGGACGGAAACGGTGTCCAGCGCCTCGGCGTCCAGCACCACGCCGTCCGTGATCTGCGCGTATGAAGGAACGATCCCCCGCGCGCTCTGGACGGTGCCGTGGTCCGTCTGCAGCAGCGCGCCGTCCGGGCCGTAGCTGGAGATGACGTTCTCCACGGAACGGGTGCGCCGGCTGAGGTTCACCGCGCGCTCCATGGGATCGTACAGCGGCGTGGTCTCCTGCAGGACCTGGATGGCGCGCCCGAGCGCATCATATCCCGCCTCCACGCGCTGCGTTTCCGTCTCGTGCGCCACCGTCCACGTCGTCATGGACGCACCGGTGAGCGGGTCGATGACGGGCGTGGTGGTCTGGTACGTGGTGCTCCCCTCCTGCACCACGTCCAGCAGGTAGTGCGTGTCCCCCGGCACGATCTCCGGATCGGGAGACCAGGCGAGCGTCCCGGACGGGTCCGCCGCGGGGCTGGCGATGGGCGCGCCGGTGGAGCGGTCCGCGCAGCCGCCGGCCGCGGCGATGAGTCCCAGCACCGCAGTTCCGAGAATCCGCGCGACAGTTCGTGCTTTCATCCGGCTCCGCGGGATGATGATCTGCGAGGAGGGAGCACCCGTCCGGCGGGCGGCAGACGCATGGTAATCGCGGACCTCCACACGAGCAAGAAAATTCTCGAAAGGATCGTCATATATCGGCAGAAACGAGCGGTCCGAGCGCAGCCCTCCACTCCGTCCGCTAAGCATTCATGCGGATCTCAGCAGGTTTGCACCCGCTTTCTGGTGCGGCGGGTACGATCGTCACCAGTTCGGGAAACGTCCGGCCAGCGTTGCGAGCAATCCACTTGCTTCCGCCACGAGGCCGTTCGCACGAACGTTCTCCGGCGCGCAGCATGGAGGATGAGGAACGAAAACGGGCGGGCGATCGTGGAGATCGCCCGCCCGTTTTCCCATCGGACCCTACCGCCGGCCTTGCGTGGAGGCCGGCGGTCCCGCGTCAGGGCCGGAACTCGAACTGCTGGAACGTCGATTCAAACACGCCGCCCCACTGCGCGATCTGCTGCGCCGTGTGCGTGGCGCGGTTGCCCGCCGCGTCTTCCACCGAGACGGACACCAGGTTCCAAGGGCCGCTCCCGGCGCGCCACGGCATCAGGCACAGCCAATCGGCCGCCCGAGGCAGCGCGCCGTCCGTGGACGTCAGGTTGCAGCTCTGCGTGACGCCTCCCGGCCCGCGGAAGGTGGCCTGGGCGGCGCGGACGCCGGAGATGTAGTCGATGATCCCGAACTGAATGTAGTAGCGGTCCGCGTAGCGCGTGCCCTGGTGCGGCCACACGTTGCGAACATCCGGCGCCTGTACGTCCGTTCCCGTGCCCAGCACGCTGAACGCGCGTCCCGCGGTGCCCATCCGGTCCAGGTCCGCGCTGCTGTACGCCACGGTCTGCCCGTTTTTGGTCACCGTCACGCGGTCCACGCGCCACAGGCCCGGGTCCGCTCCCCGGGACAGGTAGACCTGGCAGCGGAACTCGTCGCGGAACCAGTTTTCCGCGTCCACGTTGCCGCACTCCTCCACGTGCCCCCTGGGACTGCGGACGCGCATGGTCATGGTGGTGACGTCGCGCTCCGAGGCATGAATCCAGAAGTTGAGCGTCACGTCCCGGCTCGACACGTCGATGTAGCCGCCCGTGGAACTCACCCGGTTCTGGATCAGCGGAATGGTGACGGGAGCCGGAACGACGCGCACCCTGGCAGAGGCGGTGAGCGTGCCCACCGTCGCGGTCACGTAGGTGGTGCCGGTTCCCGCTCCCGTCACCGTACCCGCCGCATCCACCGACGCCACCACGCGCGCCCCGGACGTCCACACCGGCGTCTGCCCCGTCACCACGTTCCCCGCCGCATCGCGCACTACCGCGGTGAGCGTTCCGGTCGATCCGAGCGCAAGCACCAGCGAGTCGGGCGAAATGCGCAGCGTGGACGGGCCGGACCGCACCCGCACCGTGGCGGAGGCGGAGAGAGCGCCCAGCCGGGCGGTGATGATCACCGTCCCCGCCGTGAGCGCACGCACGCGCCCCGTGGAGTCCACCACAGCCACCGCCGCGTTGGACGAGGTCCACACGATGACTTGGTTGGGGATCTCGGCGCCCGCCGCGTCGCGCAGCGTGGCCGTGAAGGCGCCGGTGGTGCCCGCCTGCAGCACCAGCGAGTCTGGCGCGATGCGCAGCACCGCGCCGCGAGCCGGGCCGCTCGCCGTGGCCGTGAAGACCACGGGATCGGCGCCGGGCGCGCGGGCGGTGAGCGTGTGCGCGCCCGCCTTGGGGCCGAGCGTCCACCGGACGATGGCGTAGCCCCCGGCGTTGGTCGGCGTGACGGGGATGTCCACCCGGCCGCCGCCGGTGACCGTCCACGTCACGGGCAGGGCGCTCACGGGGATGGTGTCCCGCAGGGCGCGCAGCTGGATGGGCTGAATGAGCACCGTTCCCGCGGCGGAGGTCTGCCCGTCGCCGCCCGCCTTCACCAGCGTGATGCCGGCGGGCTTGCGAGC
Source organism: Longimicrobium terrae (assembly GCF_014202995.1). NCBI lineage: Bacteria > Pseudomonadati > Gemmatimonadota > Longimicrobiia > Longimicrobiales > Longimicrobiaceae > Longimicrobium > Longimicrobium terrae. Next base: position 171,830 of record NZ_JACHIA010000002.1, on the reverse strand, counting down.
GTTGGCGGTCACCAGAACGGTGCCGCCGTTGCCCGACACGCGCAGCGTCTGCTCGCCCATCGCCGAGCTCAGCGTCCAGTACGCCCGCGCGTAGCCGGCGGCGTCGGTGCGCGTCTGCCGCGGATCTGCCGAAGCATCGCCGCCTGCGAGAAAGTTGATGACGCCGTTGGCGACCGGCCGCCCGCGCGTGTCCGTCACCTGGATGACGATGGGCTGCGGCAGCACCTGCCCCGGCGCGCCGGCCTGGCCGTTTCCGCTGACAAGGGTGAGGCGCTGGCCGTTCTGGCTGGAGTATACGGCCCCGTCCGGCGCCGCGATGCCCGACGGCGCGTCGGACGAACAGCCGGCGAACAGCGGAAGCAGGCAGACCGCATACAGCAGCGTGCGTAAGCGTGGAGCGCGCATGGGAACGTCCCGGGGCAGGAAGATGCCGCACTCCACACGAGGATTGTGGTACGCGGTCCAGTAGCAGACATGGGGGTGGCGGGCAACCAACATGCCACGTTCCGGGGCGGAGACACGCGGGAATACTGGAGATTTCCGCATTCGTGGCGGATGAGGAACGGCCTGTTCCGCTCCGCGGCGGCAGCGGCTCGCCAAGTGAACTCCCCCGGCGCGCAAGCTCCCCTCCACCAGTCGTTTACATCGTCTTCCATCCCGGCGCGATGATCGCCGATCCGCCTCGCGGCGGCCGGACGGCGCGATCCAAGGGCGGAAACAGAGCGCAAGCGGATTGTCACCCGGCCGCCCCGCGGAGGACCGTGCGCAACGCACTCCGCGCCGCGCGTCCCGGAGGATGCGCGGCGCGGAAAAAGACCTTCATCCGCCAAGGCCTAGAACGTCCAGGCGCCGGCGAGGCTCACGGAGCGATAGCGGTAATTGCCCGCGTCGCCCGCCGAAAGCTGCGACAGGCCGGTGTTGGCGAAATTGCCGGAAAGCACCACCCGCCGGCCGGGGACGAAGACGTAGGCGATGCTCCCCGCCCCGCGCACCGAGCCGCTGGGGTCGCCGTCGCTGCGCACCTTCTGCAGCCCCGGCGCCACCTCGGCGTTCAGCGACCAGTGCCGCGTCTCGCGCAGCCACCGCGCCGTCATCTCCGCCAGGCCGTAGAAGTCCGGATCGAAGTAGCCGTCCGTGAGGTCGCGGCGGAAGCCGAAGGCGCGCACGCCCAGCCCGAGCGTGATCGGGCGCGACAGCCGCCGCGCGACCGCAAGGCTGCCGTTCCACCGCTCGTTGCTCTCGTCCGATTCGCGGCTGGTGAAGCGCGCGCCCCCCGCCCCGCCCGACACCGTCCACCCCTGCGCTGGCGACCAGCTGCTGTACGCGGAAAGCTCGTCCACGTACACCTCGTTTTCGATGAGCACCGCGGTGGCGTCTAGGGGATAGCGGCCCACGTTCAGTCCGCCGGTCACCGCGTAGCGCGCCGGCGTGCCCAGCGAGGCACGCAGCGTGGGGATGATATTCTCCGCGTTGTCCAGGTCGCTGGCGCCCACGGTGCCGGACAGGCTCCACCCCGGCTCCAACTGCGTCCACAGCGTCAGCGCGCCGCCGACGGTGCGGGTGTCGATGTAGAATCCTTCCCCGACGTTATCCTCGCCGACCTCGCTCTGCCGCGTGTAGGCGTCCGCCCGCAGTTCCACGCTGGCCACCGGGCGATACGCCGCGGTCGCCGAGGTGGTCATGATGCGGTTGTCATCCGAATCTGTCTCGTACACCTGCGCGGCGCTCACCCGCGGGGCGATGGGCATGCGCGCCCACCGCAGCGCCTCGCGCGCGTCGCGGTCCGTGGGGGCGATGCGCACGGCGCGCTCCGCCGCAGCCAGCGCCGGCCCGTCGCGCCCCTGCCAGCGCAGCGTCTGCGAAAGGCCCACCCACGCGGACGCATCGTTCGCGTTGCGGGCGAGGACCTGCCGCCAGCGGTCCTCCGCCAGCACCAGCTTGCCGCGCCACGCCGCCGTGCGCGCCAGCCCGCGCAGCGCCTCGGCCTCATCCGGGGCGATGCGGAGCACGTTCTGGTAGACGACCTCCGCCGAATCCAGCCGCGCCGCCCAGGAAAGGACCTGCGCCAGCCCCAGCAGCGTGGGCACGTCGCGCGGATTGCGCTGGAGAAGCGAATCGTACGCGGCCTCCGCGGCGCGGAAGCGGGAGGCCCACGCCAGGACCCGCGCCTGGTCCAGCCCCACGGAGCGGTCCTCCGGCGTGATCTCGGCGATGCGGCCGTACGTGGACAGCGCCTCGTCGTAGTCCCCCGCCCAGGAAAAGAACTGCGCCCTCGCCTGCAGCGCGGGCAGGTAGCCCGGCTCCGCCGCCAGCAGCGGCTCCAGCGCCGCGGCTCCCGCGGAGGGATCGCCGCGCCAAGCGAGCACGCGCGCCCGGTCGATCTGGATGTCGCGGTTGCCCGGCTCCAGCCGCAGCGCACGGTCGAACAAGGCCATCGCCTCGTCGTAGCGCTCCGCCCAGGCGCGCAGCAGGCCCACGCGGTGCAGCGCGCGCACGTCCGTGCTGTCCGCGGCCAGCCGCGCCTCGTACAGCGGCTGCGCGGCGCGGGTGTCGCCGGCGGCCCAGGCGCGGTCCGCCTCGTCCTGCGCGCGGGCGGGGACGGCGCACACCAGCAGCGCCGCCGCGAGAAGGAGGGCGCGCTTCATCGTCCGCCTCCCGCCTCCCCGGCCGGACGCAGGGTGCGGAACACCTCACGCATGGCGCCATAGACCGGACGCTCGCGGGCGCGCCACTTCGGCTCTTCCCACGTGGGCCAGGCAAAGAGCGCCACGTCCGCCGCGCGCCCCGAGGCCGGCCACTGCCGCCACGCCGAGCCTTCCCGCGCGGCGGCGACGATGCGCACACCATCCACCGTGGTGGTGCCGAAGTCGCCCGGCACCTGTCCCTCGGGGTCCTGCAGCACGCGGCGCTCGCTGGGGTCCGTCACGTTCAGCAGCCCCCAGGGAATGCGCACCTCCAGCACGCCGTTCGCCTCGTCCCGCTCCCACAGCCCGTCCGGCAGCGCGCCGCGGCGCAGCAGGCCGCGGTCGTAGCCCAGCGCGGGAAACTCGGTTCCGTCGCGCGCAAAGCGGCGGCGGTTGGGCACCACGCGCAGCGAATCGTACACGCCGTCCTCGTTGGCCTGGCTGATGAACGGCCGGTTGAACCGCATCTGCCAGCGTCCCGTAAAGAAGCCCGGGAGCGGCGATTCGATGTTCGGCCCGGCGCTGGGCTGCCCCGCGATCCCTTCGCGGCGCTCCACGCGGAACGGGTTGGACGACGGGTCCGCCATCACCCGCACCTCATTCCCCGTGGCGCTGACGACGAACTCCACGCCCACGGGAAGCCGGTTTCCGACACGGCCGGGAAAGCGGAAGTCGCCCGCGGCCGGCTTCAGCATGTCCAGCCCCACGAACAGCTCCGGCGGCAGGCGCCCGCCGTCGCCCTCAAACCGCAGCCACAGGTACGCTTCGTCCGAGGCGGCGCGCAGCGTGCCGCCCTGCCCCGTGTACAGCGGGCGGATGTTGCGCCATCCCGCAGCGCGCGCCGCCAGCGTGGCGCCGGGCACCACCTCGCCCGGGTCCATGGCGTACATCCCGTAGTGCTGCTCCGCGTCCAGCCGGTTGAACCACAGGCGGTTGCGCTCCAGCGGGATCTCGAACTCGATGGCGATCCAGTTCTTCTTGAACCACTCGTCGATCCAGGCGAAGATCATCCCCCCCGCCATTCCCGCCTCGGCGATCTCTCGCGTGAGCCGGGCGTCGATCTCCGCCATCTGCTGCTCCGTCACCCCGCCGTGGTGAAAGCCCTGCGGCTGGAAGTGCGCGTTGCCGATGCTGGTGGGCACGCCGTACTCGGAAATGACGACGGGCAGGTGCGTGTGGTGCCGCTTCAGTTCCGTCAGGTAGCCGAAGTAGTTGGAGCGCCCCTCCGGCGACCGCGCCTGGTTGTAGCCGGGGTCCAGCACCAGGAAGTCCGGGTAGTACGGATACGCGTGGTAGCTGGCGAAGTAGCCGGCGGGGAGCGCCGCCGTGGGCGTCACCAGGTTGGCGTCCAGCCCGGTGGCGTCGTTGTCGTACTCCAGCGGCCGGCTTTCCACCCGCTCGCCCAGCCGCTCGCGGATGGCGATCTCCTCCGCCACGGTCGATTCGGTCGGGTGCGTGAGCGGGTCCAGCGTGGGCCAGTTGGTGTAGGCCACGGGCCGCTGCGCGTGGTACGTGTCCGTCTCGTACGCGACGATGTACTCGCTGGCCTTGCCCAGCCACGCGTCCATCGGCGTGCCGCCCTCCACGTTCAGAAAGCGGCCGCGGTAGCCGCGCAGTTCGGGGTGCAGTTCGTTGAAGGCGACGACGGAAAACGGCTCCCACTCGCGCCCGATGATGTACGCCAGCACCCAGGGCGACACGTCCGCCGTGTAGTAGCCGGAGGCGTGGCCCGGGCGCGCGGGGACGTCCGCGCGGCCGTGCAGCAGGTCCACGACGTAGCGCATTTCCTGAAAGAACTCGCCCTCCCACTCCCGGTTGGCGAAGTCGTCTTCCGGCGGAAGCTCCGCCCACACGCCGTGCACCAGCCAGAGCGGCGCGTCCGGGTGCGCCAGATTCCACGCGCGCAGGGCGGAGTAGAAGTGGGGCGGATGGATGGTGTACGCGCGGATGCTGTTGGCGCCCATCGCCGCCATCTGCTGGATCCACTGCACGTAGACGGCGGAATCCGGAAACTCGCTGGGATGCTTGCCGGGGAGCGCCGCGCCCAGGTTTACGCCCTTGAGATAGAAGGGCTGCCACCCGCGCGCCGTACGCACCTCGAAGTGGTCGCCACGCGCCCGCGAGGGATACACGAGCGTGTCCGGGCGGACGAGCGGCGCACGCACGGGGCGCGCGGCGGGCGCCGGGCCCAGCCGGGCCAGAAAGTCGCGCGCGTCCGCGTTGGACGGATCGATCCGCTGCGCGCGCGTAAAGGCGGTGCGCGACGTCTCCTGGTCACCCAGCCGCCAGGCAGACAGGCCCAGCCCCACGAGCGCGTCCACGTTGTCCGGCGACTCCGCCACGACGCCCTGGAACAGGCGCCGCGCCTCGTCCGCCGCGTTCTCGCGCAGGGCGGCGTAGCCCAGGCCGGTGCGGGCGCCCACGTGCGCGGGGCACACCCGCAGCGCCGCGGTAAACTCGCGCCGCGCCGCCGCCGCGTCGCCCGCGCGGTACGCCGTCCATCCCGCCTCGGCGCGCGGATTTCCCGCCGCCGGGCACTCCTGCGCGTGCGCGGGCAGCGCCAGAAAGACGGCCGCCAGCGCGGCTGCCGCATGCAGTCGAATGCTCTTCATTCCGTTATCCGTGCTCCAATTCATTCTCCACCACCACCTGTCATCCGGCGGAAACACTTGCATCATCGGCGCCAACGTCCAAGGTACGTTTCATCCCGCCGCGCCAGATCCATCCGCCGTGCGTGCTCCGGCTCCGCTTCACGGAGGGAGAACCTCACGCAGAGCAGCAGAGACGCAGAGAAAAAACAAAGATAGAAATCACACAGAGTTAACAGAGTCAACAGAGTACAGAATCTTTTTACTGTTGACTCTGTTGACTCTGTGCGATGCTCCTTTTTGTTGTTCTTTCTCTGCTGCTCTGCTGCTCTGCGTGATGCCCTGCCGTTACGGAGCCGGCTTCACGGGCGGCAGCGGCGTGGTGCCGAAGCCGCGGCGCTCCATGGAGCCCCAGCTCTTGCTCCCCCGCAGGTACTTCCAGATTCCCCGCAGCCGCCACCACACGGTCATCTGCCGGTAGCCCAGGTTTTCCACCATCGCCCATCCCACCAGCAGCATGCGGTCGCGAAAGCCCTCGTAGCGGTGAAAGGACGCTTCTTCCATCACCAGCGTCATCACCGTGAGCACCGCGCCCAGTCCGTAGGCCGCCAGAAAGAAGAGGATGGCGAAGGGCACGTTGATGGCGCCCAGCGTGAGCCCGGCCACCAGCCCCAGCAGCCCCACCGCCTCCACGATGGGCGCCAGCAGCTCCACCAGGACAAAGTAGGGAAAGACGATGAGCCCCATCGCCCCGTAGCGCGGGTTGAACATCACGCCCCGATGCCGCCACAGGACGTCCGCCAGCCCGCGGTGCCAGCGGTCGCGCTGCCGCCCCAGGACCGCCGCGGTTTCCGGCGCCTCCGTCCACGCGACGGGATCGGGGACAAAGGCGATCTGGTGCGGTCCCTTGCGCTCGTAGCCGATGCGGCGCAGCCGAAGCGCCAGTTCCATGTCCTCGCCCACCGTGGCGTGCTCGTAACCCCCCGCCGCCAGCATGGCATCGCGGCTGAACAGCCCGAAGGCGCCGGAGATGATCAGGTTGCCCCCCAGCCGGTTCCATCCCAAGCGCCCGAAGAGGAAAGCCCGCAGGTACTCCACCACCTGGCAGCCAGGAAGCAGCCGCCGGGGGGCGCGCGCGTGGCTCACCCGCCCCGCCTCCACCGTGGATCCGTTGGCGATGCGGATCGTCCCCCCCGCGGCCACCACGTCGCGCCGCTCCAGGAACGGGCGCACCATTCGCTGCAGCGAATCCGGCTCGATGAGCGTGTCGGCGTCGATGGCGCACACCAGCTCGCTCGTGGTCAGGTTCAGCCCCGCGTTCAGCGCGTCCGCCTTGCCGCCGTTGCGCTTGTCGACGACGATCAGGTTGGGGTGCAGGCGCGACCGGTAGAGGCCGATCACCTCCTGCGAGGGAATCCGCTTCTGGTAGATGGGGTGGATGGGCGCCAGGTCGAAGGTGTCCTGCAGCACCTCCATGGTGGCGTCCTTGCTGCCGTCGTTGACGACCACCACCTGCAGGTTGGGATAGTACAGCGCCAGCAGCCCGCGCACGCTTTCGGAGATGGTGGCCGCCTCGTTGTACGCCGGCGCCAGCATGCTGATCGACGGCGCCACGCGGGAGCCCATCAGCCGCCAGCGGGCACGTCCGCGGGTCAGAAGGACGTACTCGCGCATCTCGTACCCGGCGCTGATCAGCAGCAGCAGGTACCAGCCGTTCACGAAGGCAAAGTAGATCAGGATGACCCACTCCAGCCGCACCAGCACCAGCGACGTAATCTCGTACCAGGTCATCCCCACCGTTCCCGTTCCGCCGAAGAAGCCGGCAGGTCCAGCACCTGGCGGGCGATGTCCGCGGCGAACGGATCTTCATCCGAAAGGCCGCGCCGAAGATACAGAAGGCCCGGGCTGCCCAGGCTGCGCAGCGCCAGCGCGCTCTGGCTGCGGACGGACCAGGCGCGGTCCCGCAGCAGCGCGGCGATGACCGGGGCGGAGGGCCAGTGCCCCAGCCGTCCCAGCGCGGCGGCCGCGGCGGCGCGCACCTCGGCGTCGCCGTCGTGCACCAGGCGCTGCAGCACGCCCACCGCCTCCTCACCGCCGATGGAGCCCGCCAGCGCCGCCGCACGCGCCCGCACCGCGGGGAGCGGGTCCTCGCACAGCCGCAGCGCCGCTGGGCCGAAGCGCGGGTCCGCCAGCCCCGTGGCCACCTCCAGCGCGCCCTCCGCCGCCACGCCGTCGTGATCCGCCAGGTAGCGCGCCAGCGGGGTGATGGCCCCCTCCCCGGCGCGGAGAAGCGCGTCGCGCACCACGAAGCTGCCGTAGCGGTCCGTGGCGGGCAGGAGCGAAACCAGGCGGTCCACCCGCTCCGGCGTGGGGTGCGTTCCCGCCCACTCCACCGCTTCGGCGCGCACGGCGGGGTGCGGGTCTTCCATCAGCCCGGGGACCAGTTCGCCCCCGCCGCCGATCCCCGCCAGCAGCCGCACGCCGTGCAGCCGGTCGCGCCAGTCCTTGCTGGCGGCCATCCGCCGCGCGGCGTCCACCAGCCCGATCTGCTCCGCGAGCATGGCCAACTGCGCCCGCGACTGCCCCGTGAGGTTGGGCGCCAGCTCCGTCAGCAGGCGGATCTGCAGCCGCACGGGGATGGCCCCGATGGCCGCGTTCCCCGCCTTGCTCGTCCGTCCCGAGCGCACCACGTCCAGCAGCGCGCGGCGGGCCTGCTCCATCCGCACCGTCCAGTTCCGTTCCCGGCGCTGCCCCAGCCACGCGTGGCCGAACAGGATCACCAGCGAAAGCACCAGGATGATCCCTTCCGCCAGCAGGGCGAACTCCACCCAGTCGATCGGCGCCATGGTCTACGCCCGCAGTGCGCGCCGGATGCGCTGAAGCAGCACCGGGACGCTGAAGGGCTTGCTCACGTGGTCCCACGCGCCCAGTTCCAGCGCGCGCACCACCTCGGCCTCGTGCGTGCGCACGGTGAGCATGATGACGCGCGTGCGGTCCAGCAGGCGCGCCTCCGCCAGCCGGCGCAGCACGCCGTGGCCGTCCAGCCCGGGAAGGTCCACGTCCAGCAGCACGGCGCGGGCGCGCAGCTCCGGGTTGTCCCCGGTCAGCATGGCCGCCGCCCGCTCGCCGCTGGCCACCCACTCGTGCCGGTAGCCGCGCGTTTCCAGCGCGTGCTGCAGCAGCCGCGCGATCGCCGGATCGTCTTCCACCACCAGCACGTCCACCGCGCGCGGACCTTCGCCGTGCTCCGGCCGCCACCCGGACGGCACGATGCGGTCGCGCCCCGCGGACTTGGCCTGGTACATGGCCGCGTCCGCCGCGCGGTACAGCGTGGGCAGGTCGCGCCCGTCGGAGGGAAAGTCCGCCACCCCGCCGCTCATGGTGATGGAGAACGATTCCCCCCCCGCGTGAAAGCGCTCTTCGCGCAGCACCTCCAGCGCCTCGGCCAGCCGCTGCACCCCGTCCGCCCGGTCCATTCCGTACATTCCCACCACGAACTCCTCGCCCCCCCAGCGCGCCACCACGTCCTCGGAGCGGAAGCGCTTCTGCAACAGACGGCCCACGCGTGCCAGGACCTCGTCGCCGGCGGCGTGGCCGCGCTGGTCGTTGACGGCCTTGAACAGGTCCAGGTCCACCACCCCCAGCGCGAACGGCTCGTCCTGCGCGGCCGCCAGGCGAAGGAGGCGCTCCAGCACTTCCTCCGATCCGCGGCGGTTGGCCACCCCGGTCAGCGGATCGGTTTCCGCCATGCTGCGCTGCAGGCGCACGCGCTCCAGCCGGTTGCGGATGCGCGCGGCCAGTTCCGGCCCCACGAACGGCTTGGCCACGAAGTCGTCCGCGCCGGCGGCGAACACGCGCGCCACGGTGTCCGCGTCCGTCCGCGACGTGAGAAAGACGATGGGGACGGACTGCCAGCGCGGGTCGTTGCGCAGCACGCGGCACAGCTCCAGCCCGCTCACGGCCGGCATGTCCACGTCCAGCAGCACCAGGTCCGGCGAGGCGGATTCCAGCGCCTCCCAGAAGCCCAGCGGGTCCTGCAGCGTGCGCACCTCCGCCTCGGGGGAGAGCACGTGGCGCACGCCTTCCAGGATGGACGGATCGTCATCCACCGCCAGCACCGTTTCGCGCTCCCGCGCCCGGCGCAGCAGCGGCTCCACCGCGTCCACCACGCGCGCGGGCGGCTGCGGCTTGCGCAGGAACCCGCGTCCGCCGTGGCGCGCCACCTCCACCCGGTCGGCGAAGTCGTCGCTCCCGGTGAGGACGATGGTGGGTACGGAGGGCTCCTGCTCGCTGAGCGCGCGCAGCAGGTTGAGCGTGCCGTCCGAGGGGGGCAGCCCCAGCACGGCGGCGTCGGGGCGGCGCGGCAGGCAGGCCTGCGCCTCCGCCGCGCCGTGGGCGACCAGCGTGCGCATCCCCCGGCCGGACGCTTCCATGGCCAGCCGCTCCGCCATTTCCCGGTCCTCGTCCACGATCAGCAGCAGCGGCCCGCGCGCCTCCTCCGGGGAAGCTCCCGCGCGAGGGTCCTCCATACCGCCCGGCGTCGCGGGCTCCGCCATCAGTTCGCGGCGGATGGAAACGGCCAGGTCCGCCAGCCGCAGCGCGTCCGCCTGGCCCAGCACGCCGGGGCCGGCCAGGAGCGTCTCCGCCTCGCGCGACAGCCGCGACGCCTCGCCAAAGCCGAAGGTGCCCACCGATCCGGCCAGCTTGTGCGCTTCCCGCTCCGCCGCGCGGCGGGTCTCGGCGTCCAGACGCCCTTCCAGCAGCCCCATGGCCGCTTCTTCCAGCGAATCCACCCGGCGCAGCACCGGCTCGCGAAAGCGCTGCCACACCCCGGCGACGGCTGCGCCCAGCGACCCGCGCGGCGAGCCGCTGGTGGTGGGCGGCGCCGCGGCCACGCCCAGGAGGGCGGCGGCCTCGCGGGCCAGCGCCTCACGGTCCAGCGGATGGTACAGGATGCGCGCGGGGCGCAGCCGCGACAGCGCCTCCGCCAGCGGCGCGGGGGGCGCGCCGGGCGGCAGCAGCACCAGCAGCGGCGGCGGCTCCGGCCCGCGCGTGAGCGTGGTGACCAGGAGGTCGTCCAGCAGCGCGGCATCCACCGCCAGCAGCGTGGGCCGGTCGTGCGCCAGCGCCTCCGCCGTTTCGGCGGAGGTGGCGGCGGTCTGCACGGACGCGCCGGAAAGGCGGCGCGCCAGCCAGCCGGGAACGTCCGGCGGGAGACCGGCGGCAAGAAGGTACGTCATCGGGGAATGCGGCTCACCATCCGAGGACCGCGGCCACCTGGTCCGCCAGCGTCATGGGATCGAACGGCTTGTTGAGCACTCCCGACACGCCCAGGTCGTCAAAGCGGCGCCGGTCGGCCTGCTGCACCTTGGCGGTCAGCAGAATGATGGGGATGTCCGCCGTTTCCGGATCCGCGCGCAGGGCGCGGACCGTGTCGGGGCCGTCCATCTCCGGCATCATCACGTCCAGCAGAATGGCCTCGGGGCGCAGCTCGCGCGCCTTGCGGATCCCCTCCGCCCCGGAGCCCGCGGCGTGAACCTCCCACCCCGCGGTCATTTCCAGCGACAGCTGCGCCACCTCGCGGATGTCGTCCTCGTCGTCAACCAGCAGTATGGTGTGGCTCATCGGTTTCCTCGGCGCGCCCCACGGGGGCGATCTGGTTCAGCAGGGTCACCACGCGGCGCTCGAACTCTTCCGGCGCCACGCGGCCCTTGGTCACGAACTCGGTGCGGCCCAGGCGAAGGCGGCCGCGTTCCTCCTCATCCAGCTCGCGCGCGGAGTAGACGACGAGGGGTACGCCCCGGCCACCCTGGTCGCGCAGCCGCTCCACCACCCAGAAGCCGTCGCCGTGCGGCAGCCCCAGGTCCAGCACGATCATGTCGGGCGGCTGGGTGCGGCTGAGCGACACCGCCTCCACCCCGGTGGACGCGTGCATCGCCTCGATGCCGTGCCGGCCGAACATCTCCACCAGCACGCCGGCCAGGTCGGCGTCGTCCTCCACCAGCAGCACCCGGCGGGGACGCGCCCGCCGCGCCACGGCTTCCTCCAGTGCATGAAGCAGCCCGCTGTCCTCAAACGGCTTCTCCACCCACCCCGCCACCTCGGCGTGCTCGCGCACCCGCGGCATGGGCTTGAGCGCGCTCAGAATGACCACGGGAATGTCGGCCGTTTCCGGCCGCGAGCGCAGCGCCCGCAGCGTTTCGGAGCCGTTCATTCCCGGCATCATCATGTCCAGCAGGATGGCGCGGGGGCGCACCCGCGCCGCCTCGCGTACCGCCGCGTCGCCGTCCGTCACCCCCGTAGTACGATAGCCCCACCCGTGTAGGATCTCCCGCACCGACGCCAGAAAGGCGGGATCGTCGTCGCACACCAGAATCAGCGGCCCTTCGCCCTGGTCCTCGGGCTCCGCGGCCTGAACCGGCGCGGGCTCCGGCGCGGGAAGGGGGGCGGGGATCCCGGGCGTCTGCGTGGGAAGGGTGAACAGGAAGGTGCTTCCCTTTCCCATCTCGCTTTCCACCCAGATGCGCCCGCCGTGCTGCTGAACGATGCTGCGGCAGATGGCCAAGCCCAGCCCGGTGCCGCCCTTTTCGCGCGCGTCGGACGAGTCCACCTGCTGAAAGCGCTCGAAGATGGCGTCCAGCCGGTCTTCGGGAATCCCGCGCCCCTGGTCCACCACGCGGAACAGCACCTCGCCCTCGCGCGCCTCGGTGGTGACGGTGACCTCGCCGCCGGGGGGGGAAAACTTGACCGCGTTGCTCAGCAGGTTGGTCAGCACCTGCAGGATGCGGTCGGGGTCCGCGGCCAGCGGCAGCCGCTCGGCCCAGGCGAACAGGCGGATGCCGGCGCGCTCGGCCATGGCGGCCATGACCTCCACCGCCTGGTGGGCCAGCTCCGCCGCGTCCGTGGAGCGCACCTCCATGGTCACGCGCCCGGACTCGATGCGCTCGATGTCCAGGATGTCGTTGATGAGGCGCACCAGCCGGTCGGTGTTCTGCACGGCGATGTCCAGCATGCGCCGCCCCTTTTCCGGCACCTCTCCCAGCTTGCCCGCCGCCAGCAGCCCCAGCGACCCGCGGATGGAGGTGAGCGGGGTGCGCAGTTCGTGGCTGACGATGGAAACGAACTCGTCCTTCATCCGCTCCACCTCGCGGCGCTCCGTCACGTCGCGAAAGGTGATGACGGCGCCCGTCAGCATCTCGCCCTCCTTCATGGGCGTGCACTCGTACTCCACGGGGAACGACGAGCCGTCCGTGCGACGGAACTGCGACGCCGTCACCGTCCGGGCCACGCCCGCGCTCAGCGTGGCGCGGATGGGATTCACCCCGCCCCCGGCGCTCCCCCCGCCCAGCCCCAGCACCGCCTCGAAGGGGCGGCCGATGGCGTCATGCGTCGCCATCCCCAGCATGCGGCAGGCGGCGGGGTTCATGAACATGGAGTAGCCGTGCGGATCGATCCCGTAGATCCCCTCCGCGGCCGCCTCCAGGATCAGCTCGTTCTGCCGGCTGATGCGGGCCAGCGCGTCGCGGGCAATGGCCCGCTCCGCCACCTCGGCCTGCAGCGTCTCGTTCATCTCCACCAGGCGGCGGCTGCGGCCCAGCAGGGTGGCGGTGGCGACCACGGCCAGCCCTACCCCCAGCAGCGATCCCAGCGCCAGAAGGCGGCGCGCCCGCCGCTGCAGGACGGCCGCGCGCTCCGTCCGCGTGCGCAGCAGCAGCGACTCGTGCCCGGCTACGTCCTGCAGGGTGGCGCGCACTCCGGCCACCGTTTCCAGGCGGCGCGCCGTGGCCACGGAATCTCCTCCCGCGGGATAGATGACCCCCGGCGGGCGGTCCAGAATCCCGGACGCGATCTGCATTCCCATCCACGCACGGAACAGGCTGTCGGCCCGGTCCAGGCGGTGGTCCTGGGCGGAGTTGTCGCGCACCAGGGCGCGAGCGCCCTGCAGGTGCTGGCCGAAGGTGTCGCGGCCGGTGCGCCACTGCCCCACCAGCGCCGGATTGCCGGACAGGGCGTATCCGCGGAAGCCGGATTCCATGCCGGAGATGGCGGACTGCATTCCGTCCACCTCCAGCAGCACCTTGTAGGTGTGGACGCTCCACGCGCTCGCTTCCGACATGCGGCTGAACGTGTAGTGCGCCAGGGTGCCCACGCCCAGCAGGACCGCGATCAGCAGAACGAAGGCGGTGAGCAGCCGGCGGGTAGCGGTGTCGATGGCTCGAGTCACGACGGTGTGTCCGGGACGGGAAACGGGTTCCCCGCGAAAGGTTCGGCAAGGCTGATGCGGCCCGAAGCAACCTCCGCGCCGGGGCCGCGGGCGTCCGGGCCCGAACGGGCCAGAACGCGCATCGGCGCCGCCCCAATCTGAGGGACGGCGCCGATGGTGGAAAGTAGTCCGGGCGGGTCAGTCTTCGGCTTCGCCGCCGCCGGCGGACGCCGCCTGGGTGCGCCCCTCCACGAAGGCCACGCCCTCGGGGGTGATGGCGTACTGCTTCCGGGCCTGGCGAGTGGTGCCCATCTTCTTTTTCTGCACCATCAGCGCGGGGCGGCCGCGCAGGTTGCTTTCAATGGCGCGGGTGATGTTGGGAACGGGGATTCCCGCGCGCTTGAGTTCGGCGTTGATGGACTGGCTGGTGACCGTCTTGTCGGGCTTGCCGCGCGAAAGTGCAAAGGCGCCCAGAAGCGCGCGCTCCGCCATGGTTTCCGGCTGCCACTGCTCCAGCAGCGCGCCCATGCTCATGCCGGCGCGGGGGCCGCGGCGCACGCCCAGGCCGCTTCCCTTGGGGCGTCCGGGGCGGCGGCGGGCGGGCTCTTCGCCCTGGGACTCGGCTTCGCCCTGCGGCGCGGCGGCGCGGGGGCGCAGCATGCCTCCGCCCCGGCCAAAGGCGCGCTCCAGCAGCAGGTCGCGGGCGCGCTCCTTGAGAACCGGGTCGTAGCTGGAAATGGCGGAGTTGATCTCGTCGAGCAGTTCTTTGACCTGTCGGAGGTCTTCCATCGGTCTCTCCTGGGGACGGACCGCCGGCACGGGGGCGGGGTGAAAAGACGCCGTGCGGCGTGTTCCTGGGCGGGGTGTGGATCGCAATGTTGCCGATACGGCATCATTTAAACGCGTTCTTGCACCGCCGTCAAGTATTCCGTGTACGCCTCATGACCAAAGCACACCAGCATGACGCGCTCGGGAAGGGTGCCGGAGGAGAGGAAGTCCGCCACGGAAGCGGCGGCGATGCGGGCCGCGCGGGGGATGGGAAAGCGGTACACGCCGGTGCTGATGGCGGGAATGGCGATGGTATGCAACTCCTTGCCGCGTGCAATGATGAGCGATTCGCGATAGCAGCTTTCCAGCAGTGAATCTTCGCCATGATCACCGCCCTGCCATACCGGCCCCACGGTATGGATCACCCACCGCGCGGGAAGGCGGTATCCGCGGGTGATCTTGGCCTGCCCCACGCGGCACCCGTGCAGCATGCGGCACTCGGCGACCAGCTCCGGGCCGGCCGCGCGGTGAATGGCGCCGTCCACGCCGCCGCCGCCCAGCAGCGAGGTGTTGGCCGCGTTGACGATGGCATCCACGTCCAGCTTGGTGATATCAGCCTGAACGACTTCGATGCGGTCACGGAGCGCGAGCGTCATGTGCGGATGCTGGGTTGATGGTTGATGCGAACGGGCGGACGGGCGGACGGCGCGGTGGATTACGGAGGGTGCCGCTCGGCGGAGAGAGGACACCATCCCCGGCCCTTCCCCCAAAAACCCTGGGGGAAGGGAGACCTCAGCGCGCGGACGGAGTGCGGCGCGGGCCGCCGGCTCTGGCCCGGCGGTTGAAACCGCGCCTCGAAACACACGATGTTCGCCTCCGCAGACTGCGCCTGCGGTGTTGTCCTGGTCCGGCCGCAGTTGAAGCCCCGAACGGCGCCTGTGGGCGTCGTGTCGGGGGTTCCCGCTGTTCGAGCGGCGGATTCATTCGCTCGACGATCTCCGCCCGCGCCGGCACTCCGCTCTGCGCCTCAAACCATCCGCCACCCAACCCTTCCCCAGTCTTTTTTGGGGGAGGGTGGGCCGGTGGTGCCGGCCCGGGTGGGGGCCGGCCTGGACTCCGCCGCCTCGCGCTCAGCCCTTCTGCGGCGTCTGCGCGGCGCGGAGGTCCAGGCCGCGCGTGGTGATCAGGGCGGCGCCGTCGTTCATCCACCGGGCCAGCGCTTCGGCTTCGGGCTCCAGGCCCAGGCCCCACGTGGCGTCGGTGACGAGCGTCACCGGTTGCCCGCGCTCCAGAAACCCCTCGAGCGCGCCCTTTACGCACACGTCGCGCGCCACGCCGATCATCACCACGTCCAGCGCGCCGAAATGATCCCGCAGGGCATGCAGCAGCGGATCCGTGGCGGCATTGCCCTCAAAGACGCTGAACACCTTTTTGTGGATGAAGATCGGCCGCTTCTCGCTCACCGCCGTGCGCACGACGGATTCCGCATCGTCCGCGGTGGCGTCTCTCGCAAGGACGACGGGGTTCTCGGGACGGATTTCGGGGATGATCTGCGCCCCCTCCCGCTCATCCGCGTCGTCGGAGAGGCCCATGCAGTGCGGCGGATAGGTGCCCCTGGTGGCGTCGGGGCTCTGCGGATCGATCTCCGCGTCACCATAGGCGTGCCAGTCGCCGGTGTAGACGAGGACGTCGCAGTTGGCGCGCATCCACTCGACCGTGTGGACGAGCGCGGGCACGATCTGCTGCGCGCCAGGGTCGCGCCCGTCATCGAACAGGTCGTGCACGTACAGCCGCCCGCCGCGATCGGCCGGCAGCATGAAGTCGTTCTGCGCATCCACGATCCACCCGATGCGCCCTGTATTCGCCGTCATGGGATCTCCCCGGTCAATTCGGTTGATCAGTCCGGACGCACCAGTCCGGAGTCACACGCGCCGCGTCTTTTGGCCCCTCCCCCGCCCCCTGTGGCCGGAGAGAACTGCGACTCGAGCCGTTCTGGCCGGCATTGGCGCGGCCGCAGGCTCCCCCCTCCCCCCGGCCCCCTCGCCCCGCAAGCGGGGGAGGGGGAGACCTCAGCGCGGAGGCGACGCTCGGCACCGCTCCCCAAATCCGGCGCGGTTGAAGCCTCGAACGGGGCGCGAATAGCGCCGTGTCGAGGGTTCCCGCTGTTTGAGCGGCGGATTCATTCGCTCCAGACACTCGCCGCCGCGCTCAACTTCGCCCGGTAACACCGAGTTCTCCCCCCGCCCCAACCCTCCCCCAGTCTTTTTTGGGGGAGGGTGGGCCGGTGGTGCCGGCCCGGGTGGGGGCCGCCCGCGAACGCCGCCCATCGCACCCGATCATCCGCCGCTGGATGCGACCCTCGACCCGGCGGTCGGGCAACTACCAGCGCACCCGCACCATCCGCGGGTTCTCGCGATACGTGCGCCCCACCTTGCCCTCCGCCTTTCCATCCACCTTCACCAGGTCCGCGGTAAAGTCGAACTCGGTCAGCAGGCCGGACTCGCCGCGGCTGTGGCCCAGCAGGCTGCTGCCGACGCCGTAGGCGGAAACCGGTACGCCTTCCTTTTCAAACGAGTTGATCTTGTCCGGCGTAAACCCGCCGCTCACCACAATGCCCACGTAGCCGAAGCCCTCCGCGTCCAGCGCCGCGCGCAGCTTGTGCACGAGGTAGGCGTTCACGCCGGTCAGCTTGGCGCGGCCCCACACCTCGGGGTCGCCGATCAGCGACGAATCGATCAGCCGCTCGCTGGTATCCACCCGCACGCCCGTCAGCACGTTGTCGCCGAACTCCTCGCGAACGGCGCGCGCCACGGCCAGCGAGGTTCCGATGGCGTCGTTCTGGTAATCCACCAGCGACATCACCTGCACCTGCGGCTCCTCGTCGCGCAGGTAGCGGGCGAACGCGAGCGTGGCGGCAACCGTGTCTCCGCCGAACGCCGCGATCATGGCGTGCGGCATGGTGCCCACGCCCTGCGCGCCCCACCACGCCCCCGCCGCGTCGCTCGACACGCTCTCCGCCCCACCCACCACGGCCGCGTAGCCGTCCGGCGTCTGCACGCGCCAGTCGTCGTGCCGCGGGGCCATGAAGATGATGGGCTTTCCGCCGGCCGCGCTCACCACCCGCCGCGTATTGCTGGCCACCAGCGAGCGCCTCGCAAGTACGCCCAGCAGCGGCGTTTCCAGGTGCGCGAATCCGCCGTACCGCCCGGTGACGTGCATCACCGGCTCCCAGTCGTCTTCCCCGCCCTGGTTGATCTCGTCGCCTTCCAGCAGCGTGTCGATCTCCAGTTCGTTGAAGTCGTACCCCGGCGCCAGCTGCGTCTGCAGCAGCCGCAGCGCCTCGTACACGCCGGCCAGCACGCCCTTGCGCTTGGCGAACACCTGCATGGTGATGACGGGATCGCGCCCCGCGTGGCGCAGCGTGTTGGCCGTGCGCACGAAGTAGCGGTCCGAAAGCCATCCGCCCGCGATGCGCGGATCAAACTGAAAGACCTCGGCGCCGAACTGGCGCAGGCCGTCCTGCAGCGACTGCGAGCGGTCCGCGGCGGCGGAGGGCGTTGTGGTAAAGGACATCGGATCCCGGTCAGTGTGAGGAAGCGCCGGCAAGCTCCTGCCCGGCACTGACGTTCTCGTAACGAGAATAATATACTTCGGCCGCTGCGTCAACCCGGCACGGGCGACTGGCGCCGACGGATCACCGGCCTTCCGCGAGCGGCAGCCACGGAAAGCGGATGGAGTTTTCCAGCCGCGCGCGGGTGGATTCCGGAAGGAACTGGTAGATCTCCGGCGCCACGCCCGGCCCGCGTCCCTCGCGCTGGCGCGTGCGGCCGGTCTTGCCCACGAGCCGCGGCGCGCGCGTTTCGCCGGTGCCCTGCTGCGCGACGGCGCGGCGGAAGTTGGCGCGGTGCAGCGGCCGCCCGGCGATGGCCTCGCACGCCGCCTGAAGCTCGTCCAGCGTCAGTTCGGGGCCGGTGAGCGCCATCAGCGCGGCGGGCAGGTACTTGATCTTGCCGCGCAGCCGCCCCAGCGCGTCGGCCAGGATGTGGCGGTGGTCGAACGCCATTTCCCGCCCCAGGCGCGCATCTCCCTCGCGCGGCTCGCTGCGGCCCCACAGGTCGCGGCGCGACTCGGGGACCAGGCCGGATTCCATCAGCAGGGCGAAGCGCTCGGCGGTGCGCTCCTCGTTCCATTCGTCGCGGCCGAACGCGTCGGCCACCTGGCCCGCGCGGCCGGAAGAACCCTTCGCGGCCCACGCGTCCAGCGCCTCGGAGGCGTGCAGCGCGGCGGTGCGGCCCTCGCGCACGTCCTCCCACGGCAGGTGCGAGTACACGTCCACCCAGCGCGCGTCGCTGGCGTCATCCGCGTGGGCCGGCGCGTCGCCCTCCGCGCGCCGGACGAGCATCAGGTACGCGTTCGTCGTCACGCGCGCGCCGCGGGCGATCCACTGGCCCGTCTTTTCGTCGCGGTAGCCGGCGAACTGGCGCGGATCGCGGCCGTTGCGGCTGTAGCTGGCCAGCGCCTCCACGAACTCCGGAGCGGCGACGCCGGTTTCCTCGCGCAGTTCGCGGATGGCCGTCTGCAGCGAATCCTCGTCGTCCATCCACTCCATGAAGCCGCCGGGCCACGCGTCCAGCCCCGCGAACGGGTCCTTGCCGCGCACCACGAGCAGCGCCTGCAGCGAGCACTCGCCGCCGTTCCACGCCAGCGCGAGCGCAACCGCGTCGCCGGTAACGCCATGCGGCGGATAATCGCCCGCGTTGTAGCGGACGGCCCAGTCGGGAACGGGCTCGGGGATGCTGACGGGGGTTGTGGCGCTCACGGTTGTCCTCCCAGGTGCACGGGTCCGGCAGTGAACGTTCTCATTGCGAGAATCAAGCCGGAAGTGCAGCGTCCGCGCAAGGGGAGGCGGATGACACTCGTTCCCCGCCACCCAGTGTTCTTCGCGCGGCGTATCGATCACGTGGATCATCCACCTCGATTGGCGGGAACGGTTCGGATCGCGTGGATGCTGATCATCCACGCGTGCGGTCATGATTGAGCGGATGCTGATCATCCCCCGCTCAGGTGTTGAGGGCCGGTGGATGGATTGCGGTGGGCGTGCAGGACGAACGGAGGGCGCGGCGCCACACGGCGCCGCGCCCTCCGTCGATGTCCATCGTTGATCGAACGATGTTACGCAGCCTGCTTGAGCGCGTCCGCGACGCTCGTGGCGAGCGGAGTCGTGGGCCGGCCGATGAGCGTGGAGAGCTGGCGCGAGTCATCGAACAGCGCTCCCTGCGAGGCCGCGACATCAAACCCGGCGATCGCCTGCGCCACCGGCTGAGAGAGCCCGTGGCCCGCAAGCGCGGCGGCGTACTCGGCTTCCGGCAGGTTGTTGTACGAGATGGTCTTGCCCGTCTGCCGCGAGATCTCGGCGGCCAGATCGCTGAGGGTCCACGCCGCGTCGCCGGCAAGCTCGTACGTCTTTCCCTCATGCCCGGATCCCGTCACCGCCGCGACGGCGGCGTCCGCGTAATCCGCGCGCGCCGCGGACGAGATGCGCCCCTCGCCCGCGCTGCCGACGACCGCGCCCGTCGCCACCGCCCCGCCGATGGAGGCGGCGTAGTTCTCCGTATACCATCCGTTGCGCAGAATGGTGTACGGAATGCCCGACGCCTTGACCGCGGCTTCCGTGGCCAGGTGCTCGGCGGCCAGGCTCAGCGTGGACGTATCTGCATGCAGCAGCGACGTGTAGACGATGCGCTTCACTCCCGCCACCCGGGCCGCCTGGATGACGTTGGCGTGCTGCTCCGCGCGCTTGCCCAGTTCGCTCCCGGAGATGAGCAGCAGCGTATCGACGCCTTCGAGCGCCGGCCGAAGCGTGCCGGGCTGGTCGTAATCCGCCGCGCGGACCGTGACCCCAAGGTCGGCCGCCTTTTCCGGCGACCGCGCCAGCGCGATGATTTCGCCCGCGCTTCCCTGCTCCTTCAGCCTGTTGATGACGAGGCGGCCCAGATGGCCCGTGGCGCCCGTGATTCCGATGCTCATATTCAGACTCCCCGTGTTTTTCGTGAGCAGAACTTCGACGGGGAGAAGGTACCACCCTTCACTAACGATTCGTAAGTACGTACATTAATGTAAGTATGAAAAACACTGAATCCGAATCCGTGGGCGGCCCCGTGCCGCTGTCCGAGCGCCTGCAGCGCGGCGACCTGATGGCCGAGTGCCCGTCGCGCGAGGTGCTCAAGCACGTCACCAGCCGGTGGGGCGTGCTGGTGCTGCTGGCGCTGCAGGGCGGCACGCACCGCTTCAGCGAACTGCGCCGGCGCATCAGCGGCGTGAGCGAACGGATGCTCGCGCAGACCCTGCAGTGGCTGGAGGGCGACGGGCTGGTGAAGCGCGTGGCGTACGAGGTGGTGCCGCCGCACGTGGAGTACAGCCTCACCCCGCTGGGCCGCGAAGCCGCCGAAAAAGTCCGCGCCCTCGCCGACTGGATCGAAACCAGTCTCCCCGCCATCTCCGAGAATTGGAATCAGCGCTGACTGCTCTCCCGAGCGCCATCGCGAGCAGCGGACTCATCTGCTTGGGCGAGGATCACTTGCCCAGAAGAACCGAGGACGAAAAAGGTCAGCGAGGCCAGCGCAAAATAGAACAATTGGGTAATGATCAAGGCAAACCCTGGTTTCGTCGAGTCAAGAACTTGGTACAGGATCAGGAGTGATGGGACCAGTCCCATTACGAGTACGAGCGCGGTAATGAGTGTTGCTTTTTCCGGCGAGTTGCGCCTCCGCGTAGCGGAGAATCCCGCGATTAATTTTGTTACGGTCTGGCCAAATAAGACCGCACTGGCAAATGACCAGTCAGCAACGCTTAGAACGGGTCCGAGTCCAGTTCCTTTCCGAAGATGAAATCCTAGAATGACTATGAATGGCATCAGTACAAAGAGGTACTCTGTGCTGAGGCTTATCAGGCTCTTGCTGATCAGAGCATCACGTCTAGCGGCCGTCAGCTTCTCCAATGACGAAGTAGTCATAGGGCACACCTTTTAAAAGTTATCCAGCAAGTGGAAGTGCCCCCTGAAGATCGGACAGACCCGGAAGCACGCGAAGTACTTTCGTGACGTAGTAGTGCTCCGCGACCGTCGTCCCGTTTTCCCCTTTGTGAATCTCAATCACGGTTTCAGCCCGAAGCCCATCACCAGGGGCAAGCGGAACCGATCCAGACTGAAATTGATTCAACCAGTCACCATCCAAAATCTTTGCATCAACTACTCGGTCATCATAACGCACCTCCCACATGGATGCACCTAGATAGTCGGGCTTCTTTACGACGAGACTCAAAACCGCCTTGTTGGTGCTGACCGCGCGCGTAAGGAGCCGTTGTGACTCATCGGATGAAAGGCGAAACCGCGGATTCAGCGACACCGACTCTCCTGCCGATGAAACCGAGGCGGTATCGCCCGGGCCGAGTTCAGCCGCAGCTGCCCCGAATTCTCTGAGATCTTTGTAGAGGTTGGGCATGGGTACTGGCCCAGACTGCAGCAGAGTAGCTCCGCTGTCGTTCGCGATCTCCACAAGGTTGCGTTGAAGCGTGACAGCTTCTTCTTCAGTCGAGATGGTCTCCCGATCCTCAATGAAGCTCAAAACCGCAATGACCGCCCGCCTGAGGTACCTCGCCGTCGGGAGTTCCCATCCTGTTGACAGGCCGGTATCATCACCCAAGACGTCAAGAGTCGTTTTGATCCACGTGACCAGTGATCCGGCCTCGATATCCTGAAGAAGTACGACAGGCTGGATGCTTACCGCTACTGATTTCGCGAGATCGTCTTCAAGATGGCGGATTGCTTCGATGGTCCGGGACATCGCGCGAAACACGCGCGCGGGGTCAGGAGAATCACGAACATAGTCAATCCGCACCCGGATTAGAATTTCCCGGCTTTCCAGCGTTGCCAGTATATCAGTCATTTGGTTGAAGAAGAGGCTTTGGAAAGAGATACGCTGCGGCGGGTACATCGTACCTCAAGCTATGCAGAATGGAGTGCGTGTGCAAACCATTGATGCATCTGGTACTTCGGCACATCTTCCAGCCTCTTGACGGACCGTTCAGCCCCCAGAACATACTCACGTTCGCAGAGCCTCGTCGCACACACAACTTTTGAGTAGTATGTGCGCTCGATGACTCCACGATCCGTCCACCCGGCAATCATCTCCGATGCGTTTTACGATTCTGTTTAAGAACGACCAGGACTCGGAGGTGGATGTGCCTCCGTGCATGGACCTGGATGAGATGGGCCGCTTTCTGGACCAGTTGGGCCGCGACGGCGTGCTGGTGGGCTACGAGGGGCTGTACCCCAGCTCCCACGGCGCGCGCCTGCACCTGAAGGGCGGCAAAGCCAGCGTGGTCGACGGGCCGTTCGCCGAGGCCAAGGAGCTCATCGCCGGCTTCGCGCTGGTGAACGTGGCGTCCAAGCACGAAGCCATCGACCTCGCCGAGCAGTTCCTGCGCATCGCCGGGCAGGGCGCGGCCGAGGTGCGCCAGGCCTTTGAATCCGCCGTCTCCGCCAGTTCCCCCACCGAGACTACCGCGACCGTGTAGCGCGCGCGGCGAACAGCCACTCCATCCCGCGGGAGAGCAGCGGCGATCGCGGGTCGTGCACCGGCATCACCCGTCCCCGGGTTCCGGAGTCCGGGACGGGGACTTGGCGCCGGGCGCACGCCGCCGTATCATCCTTCCCGGCGTTGCGGAACGCCTCCGGTCCGCGGGAAGGGCTGCGCCCATCCGACAGGCAGTGCACGGAGCACGTGACCCCTTCTTCGGGCCGGGTGCGCGGACGACGGCCGCTACCGAAGGAGGCTGTTGCATGCCCGATCCCGGACGTTCCCTCCCGCCCCACCCTTCCCCCGAACAGCAGCGCAAGCAGGCCAAGGAGCTCCTGCGCGACCTTCGCGCCGGAAGCCCGGCCGCGCTCGCGCGCTTTCGCCGCCACCTTCCCGACAAGCCGCGCCTGACCCTGGCCGACGCGCAGTTCGTGCTGGCGCGCGAGCACGGCTTCGCGAACTGGGCCGCGCTAAATTCCCACGTCGAGCAGGCGGATGGCGAGGTCACACCCGCCATGCTGGCTGCGGTGCACCGCGCCTTTGCCTCGCGCGACGCCGGCGCCATCCGCACCGCGCTGCTGCGGAACCCCGCCGCGCGCGGCCGCATCAACGCGCCCGTCTTTCCGTTCAACGCGCCCGCGCTCGTCCACTTCGCGGGCACGGGCGACGTTGCCGTGGTGGATGCGCTGCTGGACGCGGGCGCGGATCCCGACCGGCGCAGCGAGTGGTGGGCGGGTGGATTCCATCCCCTGCACGTCGCCACGGGCGAAGTCGCCGACCGGCTGCTGCGGGCCGGCGCCACGCCCGATGCGTGCGCGGCCGCCAACCTGGACCGCCCCGACCTGCTCGCCCGCATGCTGGACACCGATCCCGCGCGCGTGCACGAGCGCGGCGGCGACGGGCAGACGCCGCTGCACTTTGCCCGGTCGACGGAGGTCGCCGACCTGCTCCTCTCGCGCGGCGCCGACATCGACGCGCGCGACGTGGACCACCGCGCCACCCCCGCGCAGTGGATGCTCGACCGAACGCGGGGCGCCGCCCGCTACGACCTGGCCCGGCACCTGGTGTCGCGCGGGGCCTCGGCGGATGTCTTTCTGGCGGCCGCGCTGGGGATGGCGGATGCGCTCCGGACGATGCTGGAGAACGATCCCTCGCTCCTGGACCTGCGCACCGGCCGCGGGGAGTATGGCGCGATCCCGCCCTCCAGCGCCCACATCTACCAGTGGACGATCGGCGCCGGCCGCTCCCCGCTCCAGACGGCCGCGCAGTTCGGGCAGGAGGAGGCGCTGGCGGCCATGCGCCCGTTCGCCAGCCCGCGCCAGCGCTTCGTGGCCGCCTGTGCCGCCGCCCGGGCAGATGAGGCGCGGCAGCTTCTGCGGGAGCACCCCACGCTCGTCGCGGAACTGGCGCCGGACGAGCGGCGCGCCCTTCCCGACGCGGCCTGGGCCGCGGACGTCCCCATCGTCGAACTGATGCTGGAACTGGGATTCGATCCCGCCACGCCGGGGCAGGATGGCGGCACCGCCCTGCACTGCGCCGCGTGGGTGGGCTCCCTGGGCGCAACGCGGGCGGTGCTCCGCGATCCCCGCGGCCGTGCCCTCATCGCCGCGCGCGATCCATCCCACGGATCCACCCCGCTGGGCTGGTGCGTGCATGGCGCGATGAACTCCGGCCACCCGGCGGACGACTATCCCGCCATCGCGCGTGCGCTCCTGGAAGCCGGCGCCCGCCCGGACCCCGGGTGGGAGGCCGCGCCCGCGCCCGTCCGCGACGTGATCCGCGACTTCGCCGCGGCGTGACCGAGCGCTGAACGCCGTCCGTCCGCGGCACGGACCCGCCGGAATACAGCAGCCCTCCGATGGAAATCCATCGGAGGGCTGCTGTGTTTCATCCCGCGGTCCGGTCCGGAGGGCGGCCCCGGAACGAGCCGGGTCCGCCATCGGCCGAAAACGATCTTACCGGCGGGCCAGATCGCGCACGGTGCCGGCCAGCATGCGCACCTTGGCGGCATGCGCGCCGGTCGCCTGGCCGTCCAGCTGGGTGGCCAGCGTGGTCAGCGCGGTGCGGCGGGCCGCGCCCGACGCGCGCTCCGCGTTCGCCAGCGCCTGGCGCACCGAGGTGACGCGGGCCGCGGGCATGCCGTTGCCGCGCTCCAGCTGGTCCACGTACGCGCGCGCCACCACGAAGCTGGGCGCCCAGGTGTACTGCGGCTGGCCCTGCGGATTCAGGTACTCCATCCGCACCGTCTTGGCCGCATCGATCTCGTTCTGCGTCAGCATGGCGCCGGGCGTGAGCTCCAGCACGTCCAGGCCGCGGCCGATCTCGGAGCTGACGATCACGCCGTTGTACCAGTACGCCGACCACGATCCGCCGAAGCTGGAGCCGTCCTCGGCCATGGGGCCGCGGTCGAAGTACGCGATCTCAGTGGGCTTGGCCGGGTCCGTCCAGTCAAACACCGACAGGCCGCCCTGGTACCACGCCTGCACCATCACGTCGCGCCCCGGAATGGGGATCAGGTTGCCGTTGTGCGCCACGCAGTTTTCGCCGGCGCCCTGCGGCGCGGGGAGCTTGTAGTAGCTCTGGAAGCGCAGGTCGCGGCGGTTGTTGATGGTGAAGATCGCGTCCGCGCCCCACTCCGGACGGTCGGTGGCGCGGCACTTGGCCTGTCCGCCGCCGCCCCACTCGTCGCTGAACAGCACCTTGCTGCCGTCGTTGCTGAACGTGGCCGAGTGCCAGTACGAGAAGTTGCTGTCCGCCGCCGCCGCAATGCGCACCGGCGCCTCGGGGTTGGTGATGTCCAGCAGGAAGCCGTAGCCCTCGCAGGCGCCGCCGGCCAGGTTCACCGCCGGATACACCGTGATGTCGTGGCACTGCGTGGGGCCCGTGCGGTCCTCGCTGAACATCTTGTCCACGATGCCCTGCAGCGAGCCGCGCAGCGCGGCGCTGTCGGCCGCGTTGGCGGCCGTGCGGCCGTTGGTCTTCGCGATGCTGTCCAGCAGCGGGCGGATGATCTGGTTGGGCGCCACGCGCTCCAGCCCGAACACGTTCACCGTGTACGCGCCGCGGGCGCGGGCGGCCGCCGCGGTCTGCGCGGCGCGGGCCACGTCTTCCGGCGCTTCGCGGTGCGACGGGGGCGCCGGCAGGTCGTTGAAGATGCGCGGCGAGCTTACGATGGCCGCGCGCTCCGGGTGCGCCACCGGCACCTTGATGACCTCAATGCGGAACAGCGACGAGTTGGGATTTTCTTCCGGGCTGGCGCCCACGCAGCCGGCAAGCTCGCTGGGCGAGCGCACGCCGGCCGAACCGGAGATGTAGATGTAGATGTTCTCGGGGTCACCCGCCGGGGCCACCACCGTGTGCGTGTGCGAGCCGCGGCAGGTCTGCACGTTGCCCACATTGCGCGGCCTGGTGACGTCGCTGATGTCAAAGATGCGCACGCCGCGCAGGCGGTCGGTGCTCACCGTGTCCTGCACGCCCTGCGTTCCGCAGTCCAGGCGGCCGGACAGGCCCTCGCCGGAGATGAAGAGCAGGTTCTTGTAGACCGAAACGTCGCTCTGCGAGGCCGGGCACACGAAGGCGTTGGCAATCACCGGGCGGGTGGGATTGCTGATGTCCCAGATCTGCCAGCCGCCGTAGTTGCCCTGGATGGCGTACTTGCCGCTGAACGCCAGGTCCGAGTTGGTGTTCTCGTTGAACGGCGCGGGCGACGGCGTGGTGCTGAGCAGGCGCATGCTGCTGATGGCCTGCGCCGCGTCGTACCGGCCGGCCCGCAGGCCCACGCGCGGGTCGGTGCTGGTGCCCTGCGCCGCCGCGGCGGACGACACGCCCAGCGCAAGCGACAGCGCCGCGAAGGCGGCGGCGGAACGCGCCCGGAGAGGGCGCGGATGGAACGTTCGTTTCATGGATGCTTCCTGGGATGGGTGACGGGTGTGGGGCATGCGTTCGGTCTGGGGGTGGGAAGGGTCAGGGCGCCGTGGCGCCGAAGAGGATGCCGGCGAGCATCCGCTGCATCCGGTTGATTTCGGTGGTCTGGTCGACGTTGACGTCGGACGCGAACTTGAAGACGGTTTCGTCCTGCCCGGCGCCCCAGGTGCTGAACAGCTCGCGCACCATGCTCACCGCGCCGCGGTGGTGCTGGATCATGGAGTTCAGGAACATCTCGTCGAACTCGCTTCCGCGCGCCTGGCGCAGTTCCGCCATCTGCTCCGGCGTCAGCATGCCGGCCATCAGCGTGCCGTGGCCCTCGTGGCCGGCGCCGTGGTCCATTCCCGCCATCCCGCCGTGCATGGGATCGGGGACGGGCTGGCGGCGCGCGGCCAGCCAGCGCTGCATGGTGGCGATCTCGTCTTCCTGGCTGGCCTTGATGCGCTCCGCCAGCCGCAGCACGCCGGGGCTGGCCCCGTTCGTGGGCGCCAGCACCGCCATCTCGATGGCCTGCGCGTGGTGGCCGATCATCATGGTCATGAAGCGCGCGTCGGCCGGGGTCCACCGGGCGGAGTCCGTGGGGGCGGCGGCGGCCATGCCGGAATGCACGTGCGTGCCCTGCGCGGCGGCGGGCGAGGCCGCCACCAGCGCCAGGAGCGCCGCGCCGGTCCAGTTCGGAATCATCTTCATGCGGATTGCCTTCTGCGTTGCACCGGGCGTGCGGGAGCGCCGCACGCCAGAAATACGCGCTCAGCCGTACACGATAGAGCCTTGCCGCCGCCCGCGCCACGGGTGTGTGCGTTGCCCGGCGGATCCACGAGAACGAAGGCGCGGGCGAGAAGTTTCACGCAATGCACAAGTGTTGGCGGGAGTGGATTGGATCAACAGAAAGCCAGCCCGGGAACACCCGGACTGGCTCTTGTTTTTCCACCACCCACAACGCTGATCGCCGTCACCCCACGCCGTCATCCGTCCGCGGCCGGCCGTCGTCCCCGAAGCCCTCGTCATCATCCCCGAAAGTGAAGAACGTCACGGGTGACGGCACGCCACCCACGGCGCGGTAGAAGTGCAGCGCGTGCTCGTCCTCGTCCTCCGCGGGGACGAAGAGAACGCGGATGCCGGCCGCGGCGGCCTGATCGCGCAGTTCCATCATCAACCGCCGCCCCACGCCGCGCCGCTGCACGTCCTCGCGCACGGCCAGGTCGTAGATGAAGATTTCGGATGATTCGGATCGCGTCATCCGCAGCGTGTGCGCCGTCATTCCCCCGACGATCCGCCCGCTGTCGAACGCCGCCATCGCCCAGAAGCGGTCATCCTCCAGCAGCAGCTGAAGATAGACATCGCCGAGCGGCTCGCCGGGAGTCTCGAACACTTCCTCCATCAGGGCGAACAGCGCCCGCGCGGCCTCCTCGTCGCCGGAGCGGAGGCGGCGGACGCGGACCTCCACCTCAGGCCGGGATGGCTTCGGGCATCACCACGCCCGACCAGCCGGGGATGGCCTCGAACACGCGCAGCGCCAGCGGCACCTTGCCGAACGGGGCGCTCACCTGCACTCCCTGGATCATGGGCATGGCGGCGGCCAGCATCTCGCGGGCGATCGCCGTCCCCTCATCCGTCCCCGCTTCTTTGCCGATGGCGCTGGCCACGCGCATGCGCTCCATCACCTCCTCAGGGACGACGACGCCGGGGACCTCGTTGGCCAGGAACTCGGCGTTGCGCGCGCTTACCAGCGGCCAGATCCCCGCGATGATGGGGATCTTGAGCCCGTCCCTGTCGATGCGCTCCACGAACTTTTCCAGCTGCCGCAGATCGAACACCGGCTGCGTGATGGCGTACTCCGCCCCCGCTTCCACCTTCCAGTAGAAGCGCCGCATCTCGTGCTCGAAGTCCTCCGCGCCCGGATTGACCCCGACGCCCACGACGAAGCTGGTCGGTTCGCCCAGCGCGTTGCCACCCGGGTCCAGGCCGCGGTTCAGGCGCGAAACGAGGTTGGTCAACCCGATGGCGTCAATGTCGAACACGGCGGTCGCGTCCGGATACGGCCCCATCTTGGGCGGGTCGCCGGTGATGAGCAGCATGTTGCGCAGACCGAGCGCCTGCGCGCCCAGCAGGTCGCTCAGCATGCCGAGCAGGTTGCGGTCGCGGCAGCAGTAGTGCACCACGGCCTCCATCCCCACCCGCTGCTGCAGGAGGATGGCCGTGGCCAGCGCGCCCATGCGCGACTGCGCGCGGGGGCCGTCCGGCACGTTCACGCCATCCACCCCCGCCGCCTTCAGCAGACGGACGCCCTCCAGCATGGGCTCGGGATTGGAGCCGCGCGGCGGCACGATCTCCACCGTGGTCAGGAACTCGCCCGCGGCCAGCTTGCGCCCCCAATTGCTGCGCTCCGCCAGCGGCACCGGCTCCTTGGCGGTGGCGCTTTCCTCCGAGTGCGCCACGGTGATGCGCGGCTCCGCGTCCGGCGCCAGCATGCGCACCGCGCCCGCCATGGCGGCCACGTGCTCCGGCGTCGTCCCGCAGCACCCGCCGATGAAGCGCACGCCCTTGCGGATGAGGCGCGCCGCGTAGCTCGCCATGTACTCCGGCGACGCCATGTACATCGTGCGCCCGTCCACCTCGCGCGGCAGCCCCGCGTTGGGCTGCATGCTGATGGGCCGCTCCGTGGCGCCCACGATGCGTTCCGCCGCGTTCAGCATGGTGTTGGGACCGACGGAGCAGTTGAGGCCCACGACCTCCGCGCCCCACTCGCCCAGCCGCTCGGCGAGGAGCGCCACGTCGCTGCCGAACGCCGTCGTGCCGTCCTCACGGATCACCATCTGCGCCACGATGGGCAGGTCCGACGCGTCGCGGACGCCCAGGATGGCCTGGTGGATCTCCTCCAGGTCGGCGAACGTTTCCAGGACGAACAGATCGACGCCGCCGTCGGCCAGCGCGGCCGCCTGCTCGCGAAAGAAGCCGCGGGCCTCCTCGCGGGCGGTGGGGCCGTATGGCTCGATGCGCACCCCCAGCGGCCCCATGGCGCCGGCCACGTACACGCGCTCCCCCGCCGCGGCGCGCGCGATTCCCGCGGCGGCGGCGTTGATCTCGTACAGCTGCCCGTCCAGCCCGTGGCGCGCCAGCTTGGGGCGGTTGGCGCCGTAGGTGTTGGTTTCCAGGATCTCCGCGCCGGCCTTTACGTACGCGCGATGGATGTCGCGCACCAGGTCCGGCTGGGTGAGAGAGAGCTCGTCGTAGCAGCGGTTGATGTAGACGCCGCGGGAGTACAGCATGGTCCCCATCGCGCCGTCAAAGAGATGGGGCCGTCCGTCCGCCAGCAGCTGTCGAAAGTCACGCATCGGTTGTGTCCTGAGGGGAACGCCCGGGGATCAGCCCGGGGCGCCCTGATAGATCAGCGGGCGCTTGTTGGTGACCGGAACGATCCACAGGACGCGTCCGGTGCGGTCCAGCCCGATTTCGGTGTCGCCGTCGCCGGTGATGCAGCCCGCGCCTTCGGGATAAACCCAGCGGGCGGCGGTGGCGGGGCGCAGAACGGCGAGCGTTTCGTCGATGACGGGGCGCGGCGTGCCAGCCTCGAAGCGGGTGGAAAGGTGCGCGAGCGAGCTGGCGTCGCACCGGTTGGCGGGATCGCCCAGCAGGCGCATGACCTCGGTGGTGTCGTCGCCGATGCTGACCTGCGCGGCGGCCTTTTCCTGCTTGCGCCCGCCGTTGAAGAGCAGTCCGGCCAGCACGACCAGCAGACCTACCCCTACGATGGCGGCGCTCACCATGCGCGATTTGCGCTTGTGCGAGCGCATGGCGTTTTCCACCCGATCGTCGTAACTGGTAGCGATGGCGACCTCCTGCGGCTGAGCCCCTGCGGGGCGTGGGAACCGATGCGTACGGAAAAACGGGAGCCGGTGTGCAGGTTTCCTGCCGGAAGGGCGAGTGCGTGAGTGCGGGGTGCGTGAGTGCGATGGTGTTCACCGCGTTCCGCCGCCCCCACTCGCGGCGCCTGCTCCCATTCTGCTACACCGGTCCGCCCCCGCAGTGCGGTCCGCGGGTCCGGTTCCGCTCGCGCATGTGCTTCTTCTCGTCACCAGAAGAGAGAAGCGACAGGAAGTCGTTTGCTTCGGCCGAGCCAGGCGCGGCGGCGGGCAGCCCTCACCCCCCGGCCCCCTCTCCCGCAAGCGGGAGAGGGGGAGACCTCAGCGCGGGGGCGGAGATCGGCCCGGGTCGCCGGCGTCAACGCGGCCGGAAGCGTGAGACAGATCGAAGTCCGTGCGCTTCAGCCGAGCCAGGCGCGGCGGCGGGCAGCCCTCACCCCCCGGCCCCCTCTCCCGCAAGCGGGAGAGGGGGAGACCTGAGCGCGGGAGCGGAGATCGGCCCGGGTCGCCAGCCTGGAGGCCCCTCCCCCGGCCCCTCCCCGTGCAAACAGCCGCACGGAGAGGGGAGAACAGCGGCGTCGCCGCCACACCAGTCCGCGAAGGCGGACTTCGTGTTTTTCGAGGCGCGGTTTCAACCGCCGAACGGACCTCCGCCCCGCGCCGACGTCGCCTGCCGCCGCGCCGATCTGGTGTGTGCTCCCTCTCCCACATCCGTTCGTGGGAGAGGGTCGTCGTGCGCAGCACGCGGGGTGAGGGCCACAGCCTGCCGCCCCACGAGACCCCGCTACCCGAGCGAGCTACTCACTCTCGTACTCTCGTACTCTCGTACTCTCGTACTCTCGTACTCTCGTACTCTCGTACTCTCGTACTTCATCCCTCGCACTCACGCACTAACGCACCCCGCACTCACGCACTTCCCTTCCTCACGTCGCGAAGTACTTCGCCGCCGGATGGTGCACCACCAGCGCCGCCGTCGACTGCTCCGGGTCCAATTGGTACCCGGCCGTCAGCCCCACGCCGATCGCCTGCTTGATGGGCATCACGTTGAACAGCACCTCATGCTGCTCCACGTCCGGACACGCAGGGTACCCCCACGAGTACCGCAGCCCGCGCGGCTCCTCGATCCCCAGCTCCTTGCGGATGCGCCGGTTGATGAACTCCGCCGCGCCCTCCGCCGTCTGCACGCTGAACCCGTGCAGGAAGTACCCTTCCGAGTAGTCGCCGCCCTTGGTGCGCCGGTCGATGAACTCCGCCGCCTTGTCGCCGCTGGTCACCACCTGCAGCGGCAGCACGTCCTGCGGTCCGTCCGCGCCCAGCGGGCGGAAGTAGTCCGCCAGGCACAGCTGCTCGCGGTCTTCCTGCCGCGGAAAGCTGAAGCGGCCGATCTCCTTTTTGCGGTCCGACGGATCGAACACCACCACGTCGTCGCCGTCGCGCCCGGCCGGGAAGTAGCCGTAGATGCCCCGCGGCCGCAGCCACGCCTGCGTGCGCGCCTCGCGGGTGTAGCGCGCCAGCCGCGGCTCAAAGTCCTCGCGGACGATGCGGTCCCACTCCTCGCCCTTGAGGTTGCGGGCGCCCCACTGCATGCGGTACAGCGTGTTGCGGTCAATGCACTCCACGACCTCGTCCACGGGGATGTGGTCCAGCACCTTCCATCCCCAGAACGGCGGCGTGGGAACTTCCGCCAGCGGCACGGCCGGGTTTTCACGCGATCCCGGACGCATTCCCTTGGCGGACGCCTTGCGCGCCTCGTACTCCGCCGTGCGCCGCAGCATCTCCTCGTTGTGCCGCTCGATGAACTGCGCCCCGTCGTCCGCCATCAGGGCGTCCATGGTCGACAGTCCCTCGAACGCGTCCTTGCAGTAGAACATCCCCGCGGCGTACGGCTCGGTCTCGCTGATCATCGCCGCGCCGCGCACGAAGCTGGGATTGATCGCCGCGCCGCCCACGAGGATCGGGTACTTGAGCCCGCGCCGGTGAAGCTCCTGCGCGCACAGCGGCATCTGCTTGGACGTGCTGACGAGGAGCGCGCTCAGACCGATGGCGTCGGCGCCCACTTCCTCCGCCTTTTCCAGGATGGTGTTCACCGGCACCTGCTTGCCCAGGTCGAACACCGTGTAGCCGTTGTTGGTCAGGATGGTGTTCACCAGCGACTTGCCGATGTCGTGCACGTCGCCGTACACGGTCGCCAGCACCACCTTGCCCTTGGTCTGCCCCTCGGCCTTTTCCAGGTACAGCTCCAGCCGCGCCACGGCCTTCTTCATCACCTCGGCGCTCTGGAGCACGAAGGGGAGGATCAGTTCGCCGGCGCCGAACTTGTCGCCCACTTCCTTCATCGCGGGGAGCAGCACCTCGTTCAGCACGGGGACGGCGCCCAGCTTCTCCACGGCGCGGTCGATCCAGTCCTCCACCCCTTCCTTCTTGCGGTGCAGGATCTTCCAGTGCAGCGCCTCTTCCGGCGTCATCGTCGCCGTGGGATCGACGGAGGTGTTCTCCGCCTCGCCCGAACGGCCCTCGTAGTGCGCGATGAACTCGGCCAGCGGGTCCTTTTCCGCCGTGCGGCGGTCAAAGATCAGGTCGTCCGCCAGCTGCCGCTCTTCTTCCGGAATCTCGAAGTAGGGCGTGACGTGCGACGGGTTGATGATCCCCGTATCCAGCCCCGCGTTCACGCAGTGGTACAGAAACACGGAGTTCAGCACCGTGCGCGCGGCGGGCGACAGACCGAAGCTGACGTTGCTCACGCCCAGCGTGGTGAGCACGCCCGGCAGCTCGCGCTTGATGGCGCGGATGCCCTCGATCGTTTCCGCCGCGGAATTGCGGAATTCCTCGTCGCCCGTCGCCAGCGTAAAGGTCAGCGCGTCAAAGATCAGCGCGTCCGGCTGCAGCCCGTACTCGTGAATGGCGATGTCGTGGATCTTGCGCGCGGCCTGCAGCTTGGTGTCGGCCGTCTTGCACATCCCGCCCAGGTCGCGGTCGATGGTCAGCGCGATCACCGCCGCGCCGTGCGCCGCAACGAGGGGGAGCACGCTGTCGATGCGCTCGCGCCCGTTCTCCAGGTTGATGGAGTTCACCACGGCGCGCCCCGGCGACTGCTCCAGCGCAACGCGGATTACGTCGGCCTCGGTGCTGTCGATGCAGAGCGGCGCTTCCACGCCCTGCGACAGCAGCTTGACCACGCTGCGCATCTGGTCGCCCTCGTCCTGCCGCTCGGTGAGCGCCACGCAGACGTCCAGCACGTGCGCGCCGTTTTCCGTCTGCTCGCGCGCCACTTCCAGCACGCCGTCGTAGTCGTCGGCCAGCAGCAGCCGCTTCACCTTGCGGCTCCCCTGCGAGTTGACGCGCTCGCCGATCATCGTGGGCGCGGGGATCTGGATCAGATCGGTCGCGCGGATGCCGCTGCTCAGGCGGGGCACATACTCCACGTTGCGCGGCTTCAGCTCCACCGTGGACAGGCGGCCGACGAGTTCGCGGATGTGCTCCGGCGTGGTGCCGCAGCATCCACCGACGACGCGCACGCCGTGCTCGCGGACAAATTCCTCCAGCTGGTCGGCGAACGGAACGGATTCCAGCGGATAGACCGCGCAGCCGCCCTCGTTGTGCGGAATGCCCGCGTTGGGAATGCAACTGATGGGAAGCCGCGAGTTCTCGCCCAGGAAGCGGATGGCCTGCCGCATGTGCTCGGGCCCGGTGCTGCAGTTGAGGCCGATGACGTCAGCGCGCAGCGACTCCAGCGTCACCATCGCCGCGCCGATGTCCGTCCCCAGCAGCATGCGGCCCGACGTATCGAGCGTCACCTGCACCTGCAGCGCGACAGGGCGACCCGAAGCCACGATGGCCTCACGGCAGCCGAACACGGCCGCCTTCACCTCAAGGATGTCCTGCGACGTCTCGATCAGCAGCACGTCGGCGCCGCCCTCGATGAGCGCGGCCGCCTGCTCGGCGAACACGGGCACCAGCTCGCCGAAGGTGATGTTGCCCAGCGTGGGGTCCGACGCGGAGGGCAGAAAGCCCGACGGGCCGATGCTGCCGGCCACGAAGCGCGGCTTGCCGTCTTCCGCCGCGAAGCGGTCGGCGATGCCGCGGGCCAGGCTGGCGGCGGCCACGTTGATCTCGCGGACGCGGTCCTGCAGCGCGTACTCGCGCAGCGTCAGGCGGTTGGAGCGGAAGGTGTCCGTCTCCAGCACGTCGGCGCCGGCGGCCATGAACGACGCGTGAATTTCGCCGATGACGTCGGGGCGGGTGATGACCAGGTAGTCGTTGCACCCTTCCAGCGCGCCGCCGCCAAAGTCGTCCGCCGTAAGGTCGTACCGCTGCACGCTGGTGCCCATGGCCCCGTCGAAGACGAGGACGCGTTCATCCAGTGCGGCAAGGTAGGGCGAGCGTTCCATCGGTACCGTTCCGTGCATGTATGCAAAAAATCCCCGCGACTCAAAACGAGAGTGCAGGGATACGCAGGCGGCCACAGGCCAGACCATCCCGACTCTTTAGCGTTTTTTATCGAGGTCGCAAGCGGTCGCGCAAATCATCCTCGGCACGCGGGTGCGTGCAGCGTCCAATGTACCATCATCCCGCGATCGCGCAAGTGCATGCGCAGTCTGGCTGCTCCCTGTACACGCCTGTCCGGCGGCGGTTCGCGTGCGTTCCCCTGCCCCGCTCCGGCGAAGGCTTCTACCCCGGTTCACGCGGAGGGCGCGGAGGTCGCGGAGGTCGCGGGGGGGGGGAACAGAGACGGCGGGAGATGATCATCATCATCCCCCGCCGTTCCTATTCCCTATTCCCCATTCCCTATTCCCTGTCCCCTCCGCAGACCGCCTCCACCTCGTCCGCCGCCACGGGCACCCCGCGCGTAATCACCTCGCAGCCATCCCCGGTGATGATCACGTTGTCCTCCAGGCGGATTCCGATGCCGCGCAGCTCCTCCGCCACGTCTTCCGCGTCCGCGGGGATGTACAGGCCGGGCTCCACCGTGAGCACCATCCCGGGCTGCAAAGGAACGGGCGTGCCATCGCGCTCGCGGTACGGACCCGCGTCGTGCACGTCCAGCCCCAGGTAGTGCGCGGTGTTGTGCATGAAGAAGCGCTTGAACGCCTCGGACTCGATCAGGTCGTCCACGGTGCCCTCCAGCAGGCCCAGATCGATCATCCCCTGCACCAGCACGGCCCGCGCGGCCTCGTGAATGCCGGTGATGGGCGCGCCCGGACGCGCCGCCGCGATCCCCGCGTCCAGCGCCGCATGCACGATGTCGTACACGCGGCGCTGCGGCGCGGTGAACCGGCCGCTGGCGGGAAACACACGGGTGATGTCGCCGCAGTAGAAGCCCGCGTCCGCACCCGCGTCCATCAGCACCAGGTCGCCTTCGCCGATGCGCCGCTCGTTGGTCACGTAGTGCAGCACCGTCGCGTTCGCGCCCGATCCCACGATGCTGGGGTACGCGGTGCCGGAATCGGCGGATGCGGCGCGAAAGGTCCCGTCCAGCAGCGCCTCCAGTTCCCACTCGCCCACGCCCGCGCGGCCGGCGCGCATGGCGGCCAGGTGCCCCCGCGCGGAAAGCGCCGCCGCTTCGCGGATGCGCTCCAGCTCACCGGGCTCCTTGATCACGCGCATGCGGTCCAGCACGCTGGCGGGATCGCGGATGTCCCACGGCCCCTTGCCCGTGCGATGGCGCGTTCCGCGAAAACCGGTCAGCAGCCGGATCAGCTTCGCGTCCATCTCGCTTCCATCCGCCGAGAGCGCGTACCAAAGCGCGTCCGCGGGTTCGATCAGGTCGCGCAGATGGTTGTCCAACTCCTCAACGGGATACGCCTTGTCGGCGCCGAACCGTTCCAGCGCGCCCTCCACGCCGGCGCGCACGCCGGTCCACGTTTCGCGCTCACGGTCGCGCGGCCGCACGAAGAGGGTAAACCGGTGCTCCGGATCGAACGGGGTGAGCACGGCCACGGCGCCCGGCTCCAGAAAGCCCGTCAGATAGAAGAAGTCGCTGTTCTGGCGATAGCGGACGTCGGTGTCGCGCGACTTGACCAGCTCCGGCGCGGCGGCGATCACGGCCACGCCCTTGCCGATTGAATCCAGGAACCGCTCGCGGCGGGCGCGGAACGGATCGGCGGCGGACAAATCAGTTTCGGTCATCGATGATCCATCGAGAGCTGCGAGCGGGACGGCGTCGCGGGGCCTGAGGATAGACACCGCGCCACCCCCGCGCAACGTGGCGCGCCCGTCGTTGCGGCCTCAATCATTCATGCATATGATGGCGGGAACAGAATTACCCCGTCTTCTCCAACGCACGCAGGAGCCCGCCATGAAGAAGCTCGCGCTTTCCCTGGAACACCTCACGGTCGAATCGTTCGCCACCTCCGAGTCCGACGCGATCCGCGGCACCGCGCTCGGCCACATGTACGTGACGCCGACGGAAGACACCGCCGGAATCCCCTGTACGGGCGAGTCGTGCCGCGGGCTGTGCAGCCAGCAGATCTGCCCGGCGGAGCCCATCGTTGGCGTGAATGGATTGCAAGCGCTGATGATCGGGCAGAGCGGCGCGACGCCCTGCTTCAGCAACGAAACCTGCAACTGCGCCTGACGCAGCCGGCGGATCGGCGGCCGCACGCTCGCGGCCGCCGATCCGTTCTCCTCCCCAACCAGTGCTCCGCCCGCCCCTCCTGCGGCGCTCGACCCACTCTCCCGACCATCCGAATCCGCCATCTCGCGCACTCCGCGACGAGGGAAGACGCCAGCGTGCACACCGTACTCTTTGCGCCGGCGAACTCTCCGCGGGTTGCCATCCGACATAATTTGTGCGAAATTGATTGCACGAACGCCGCCCGCCAGCCGAACGCGGCCTGCCGTGGATGTACTTGCCTCCACACGGCTTGCGGCGATTTGATCCGGCTCGCGCCGAGCGAGCCCCGAACGCGTAAATTGGAGAATTTTCCATGAAGAAGATGAAGCTGCAGATCGACGATCTGGCCATCGAGACGTTCCAGACCGCCACCGTCGACACCGACAAGCCGGGCACCGTCATCGCCCATGCCACCAAGAACCAGTTTACCTGCAATCCCGCGGTGGGCACCTGTTTCGGGTACACCTGCATCGACGCCTGCTTCTAGTCGGCGGGCGGAGCAGAACGCTCCGCGGATGACCAGAACGGCCCGGGCGCACTGCGCGCCCGGGCCGTTTCTTTGCTTCCCGCCACGGTCCGGAGAACTGTGCGATGATCAGGCCGCTGCGCCCGTGGACGGTGATTCAGGCGGGATGCGGAGAGCGATCAATGCGCAGGCAGTCGGGAACGGTGTGGTCCGCCAGCGCGCCCGCGGCGAGGGTTTCCGCCGCGCGTCCCGCGGCGCCGGGCAGGGTGCGGCAGAGCCTGACGGTGTCGCGGACCACCGACTGCCACAGCAGCGGCCGGGGGCCATCCACCACGCCCAGAAAAGGCCCAGCCTTCTGCAGCGCGGCCGCGGGGTCGTCCCCGTGCAGCGCCTGCCTGGCCGTGAGCCACGCGCGCGCGTACGAAAACGGATACGGATCGGCGGGATGGCGGGCGCGCTGCTCGCGGTGGAGAAGGTCGAGCGCGGCGGTCTCCACCTCCGGATGCTCCGCCAGCAGCACCGCGAACTCGGTGACGATCTCGTTCAGCATCAGCATCGCCATCCGGCGATTCACCTCCGCCCCGGCGCGCGCGTATGGCGCAAAAGGCCACGCCGCGGTGTTTCCCTCCAGGTAATCCCACAGCCGGCAGACGGTCTGCACCACGTCCCATGGATCGCCGCCGAGCCGGGCTTCCACGCGGACGATCAGGTGCGCCAGGTGCAGGCGGCGCGCCTCCGCTCCCCGGAACCCGTGCTCATCCCACAGCGCGTTGCTGCTGGCGATCGCCTCGTCCAGATCCCGCCGCGCCCCCGCCAGATCTCCTTGGCGGTAGCGCACATACGCGGCCGCCGAACTGTACAGCGACTCCGCCAGCAGGCGCGCGCTCGGCGTGAGATCCGCGCCGTCAAGCAGGCGCCGCGCCTCCCCGATCCGCTCCGCCGCCTTCGCCTGATCGCCGCCGCGGGAGGCGCGCAGCCCGTCTTCGCGCGAGATGGAAACGGCGCCGAACGCCTCCGCGTCCGCCGGCGAGAGCATCGCGTTCACCATTTCCGACACGTCGGGCACGTCGGCGAACGAGGTGTGTCCCAGCCCGCCCGCGTTCGCGACCACAGCCCCCCGGCGAAACTGCTCCACCATTTCCGCCACAACCTCATCCAAGCCGGCGGAAACAGCGTGCGGAGGATCGGATGAAAGCTCGTTCATCGGAGCGGCGCGGCGAAAGGGAGAGAACAGGCGGAGGGGTGCAGGCGATCACACGAGTGCTGGCCGAATCTGTATGGATCTGCCCGGCGGGTCAATCGGATACTTCGGAAACTTTGCGGGAACCGTCAATCTCTTCACACGTCTCGCTCCGCCATCCCAGGGGGCATCTCTCAAAGATGACATGTTGTTGCGGGGACGCTACTTACCACGCCAGCCATGTCATCCTGAGGGAGCGCGGGCCGGCCTCTCCATCCGCCGAGTCATGCGCGACCGAAGGATCAACCATCCGCCGCGCCAACGTCGCGACACCCACGCCCGTTCTCGCGGGGAAAGTAGATCCTTCGTCGGCGCCAAGGTTCGGCGGGACGGCGGCAGCGTCCGGCGCCTCCTCAGGATGACATGTTGTTGCAGGAAGGCCAGTTACCACGCGCAGCCATGTCATCCTGAGGGAGCGTGCGCCGGCCACTCCGTCCCGCCAAGGTCATGCGCGACCGAAGGATCTACCATCCGTCGAGCCAACGCTGCGACAGGCACGCCCGTTCTCGCGGAGAAAACAGATCCTTCGGCGGCGCCAAGGTTCGGTGGGTCGGCGGCAGTGTCCGGCGCCTCCTCAGACTGCCAGACCGGTCGATCGCGGCGCGACGAGTGAGCCGGCACGTGCGCGGCGGAAGGAACGGGCGGCTCTCCATTGACGGATGATCGAGGATCGTAGAAGTTTCGATCCTGATCCCGTAGCAGACGCACGAATGATCTTCGGCCCACGATTGATTCGTGCGGGGGCGCGGCGCCATATTGCGCGCCGGGCAGGAACGATCCATCGCACAAGCGCAGGCACCGCATGGAACTGGGGCTCAAGGACCGCGTCGCCATCGTCGCGGGCGGCAGCATGGGGCTGGGCCGCGCCGTGGCGCGCGAGCTCGCGCGGGAAAAGGCGCGCGTCATCATCACCGCACGCAACGAGGCGCGGCTGCAGAAGGCCGCGGAAGAGCTGAGGCGGGAAACGGGCGGCCAGGTGTTCGCCATCCGCGCCGACATGACGCGCCCGGACGACATCCACGCGCTGGTGGAAAA
Organism: Longimicrobium terrae; assembly: GCF_014202995.1. Taxonomy (NCBI): domain Bacteria; kingdom Pseudomonadati; phylum Gemmatimonadota; class Longimicrobiia; order Longimicrobiales; family Longimicrobiaceae; genus Longimicrobium; species Longimicrobium terrae. The sequence continues at coordinate 131,870 of NZ_JACHIA010000002.1, read as the reverse complement.
GACCGCCGAACGGTGGGGCGGCGTGGACATCGCGCTGGCCAACGCAGGCGGCCCGCCGGGGACGCGCTACGAAAGCACCAGCGCCGAGCAGGTAGAACGCGCCATGGAGCTCAACCTCATGAGCACCGTGCGCCTGGCGCAGGAGGTGACGCCCTTCATGAAGCAGCGGCGCTGGGGCCGCTTCATCGCGCTCACCTCCGTCTCCGTCAAGCAGCCGCTGCCCGGCCTCATCCTCTCCAACACCGCGCGCGCCGCCGTCGTGGGATGGGTAAAGACGATGGCGACGGAGCTGGCGCCGTTCGGCGTGACGTGCAACGTGGTGGCGCCCGGGTACATGCTCACCGGCCGCGTAGAAGACCTGGCCGCGGAACGGGCGGAAAACGAGCAGCGCCGCCCCGACGAGGTGCTGGCCGAGATGAGCGCCCGCATCCCCATCGGCCGCATGGGCCAGCCGGAAGAGCTGGCCGCGCTGGTCGCCTTTCTGGCCTCGGACCGCGCTTCGTACATCACCGGCACGACCATTCAGGTGGACGGCGGGTTCGTCCAGGGACTGCTCTGATCCTTTCCCGACTGACATGCGCTTCACCGCACCTCTGCTGATTGCCGCAGCCGCCCTGGCCGCGTCTTCCGCCGCCGCCCAGGCGCCCCCGCCAGCCGGGCTCCGTCCGCCGACCTCGTGGGCGGACTGTGGCTTGACGGAGCTGGACGGACTGCGCCGCAACCCGAGCGCCGCCGAGCTGCGGTGCCGCTTTGCCGCGCGCGGGCCGGGCAAGTTCGGCCTGCTCTCATACCTGGACGTCCCCGTGTACCGGCCCGCCACGCCCTTGCCGGGAACGCACACGGTGGGCATCCCCGGCATGCCGCATCCCGCGCCGGGAGAAAGCTTTGAGCAGTGGGAGTGGCGCGTGCTGCGATCCTCGTTCGGCCCGGAGGCGCGCCGCGTTCACAACGACCTGATGCAGCTGGACCCCGTCTTCATGTCCATGATCCGCCGCTTCGAGCGCGAACTGGCGCAGGCCGGCGTGCGCGCGCGGCGGCGGGAGACGTACCGGGCGGCGGAGCGGCAGGCCTTTCTGTTTCAGCAGGGGCGGTCGCGGCCGGGCGGGTTCGTCACCAGCACGCTGACGTCGTGGCACTGCCGCGTGGACCGGCTGGGGCGCCCGGCGGCACGCGCGGCGGACTACGATGTGGCGCCCTCGCAGCTGGCGCGCTTTCACGACATCGCCAAGCGCATCGGGATGGAGGGATACGGGGCGGACAGCAACGATCCCGGCCACGTGTACCTTCCCGATACGGATGCCGCAACGGGCACCGAAGTCGCGGCGTTGCGCACCCTCGCGCGCGTGCAGCACGTGACGCTGGCGACGGGGCGGCCGGAGGGCGAGTGGCAGGCACCGGGCGCGCTGGCGCGGTGGAGGCAGCGCACGCTGGACTTCATCCGCAATCCCGTCCCCGTTTATCCTGCCCCCTACGATCCCGCGCTCCCCATCCGCACGCTGATGCTGCCGCTGGTCACGGACGGCGACGTGATTGTCCGCTGATTTGTCTCGGTCAGGATGAGAAAAAAGGAGGAGCGAGAACCGGGTTCTCGCTCCTCTTCTTTTGCACGGTGCGCTGGCCGGGAGGCCCCGCCCCCGGCCCCTCCCCGTGCAAACTGCCGCACGGAGAGGGGAGAACTGCAACTCAGCTTGGTCCCGGATGGTGCTGCGCGGTCGGAAAGGCCCCCTCTCCCCGGCCCTCTCCCCCGCTCCGCGGGAGAAAGGGAGACCTCAGCACGGAGGCAGTCTCCGGTTCGTTCAGGCTGGATCTTGCCCGGGGAAAGCTTCACGGCAGGCCTTCGTCTCCATGGGTTGGCGCGGCGGTTTGTGCTGAGCGCGGAGACCGGCTTGCTGTGCGATGCCATCCTAACGTTTTCCTCCGTGACCTCCGTGCATCCTCCGTGACCTCCGTGTGAAACGGCAGTTCCAAAGCAGGAGACGCGAAAAACCCCGCCCGGTGCACACCGAGGCGGGGTTTCTTCCATCCAGCATCGCGATCGGAATCAGCGCCGCGCGAGCGAGGCAATCTGCCGCGTGTGGTGCTCCAGGTGCACGGCGGCGAGACGCACGCCGCGGTTCCAGTCGATCACCCCGAAGAACGGATGCGTCAGCCCCGGCCTGCCGGACGCGCGCGCCACGGACAGTTCGTGCTCAAAGCGCTCGCCCAGCGCGCGGAGATCCGCCAGCGCGGCCGTGCGCGAGGGCAGGTTTTCCGCCACGGGGCGCACCTCGCGCGGCGCGGGGGCCGCCTTGGGGAATGTGCGATGGAAAAGCATGTGCGGCAGCATCAGCGTCCGCAGCACCCCCCGGCGGAACGGCGTGAGCTTCATCCGCATCCCCACGCCCTCCGTCATCTCGGTGATGAAGACGCGGTACACCATGGCCAGGTGCTCGGTAATCTGCGCGGGCGACCACTTGCCCGGCGCCCACGGCTGCGTCCACGCGGCGTCGGAAACGGTCTGGCCGGCGTCAAGGTACGCGGCGAGCGCGACCTGGTGCTCTTCCAGCGCGGCGGACCAGCGGGCGTCGGCGCGGGGCGCGGTGGCGGTGGCCATCGGCGGATGAGTGCGGGGTGAGGGGATGAGGTGCAACCGGGCCGGGGGACGGCCCGTCCATCAACGGAAGGAAAGCGGGGCGGGTTTCAGCCGCCCAGCCACGCGCGGATGCGGATGGGCGACTCGGTGAACTTCCACCCGGCCTTTTCCCACGCGTCGATGCGCCGCAGCACGTCGGCCGCGTCCTGCGTCTGCTCGCGTCCGCCCTGCTCCGCGCCTGACCACTCGCGGGTGGCTACGCGCCCCTCCGCGTCCGGGCGAAAGCAGAGAAGCACGAACCGCTCGCGCCCGTCCGGGCTGGCGGCCTGAAAGCCGATGTTGTCGCCGCTCACGGCCGCTCCCCGGGAAGGGTGACGGCCACCGGGGACGAGCGCACGAACACCACGCCGGGCGAGGGCTCGCCACGCGAAACCAGCCCGTCCACCGCCATCGCCGCGAACAGCAGCGCAAGGTACAGCAGCGAGTTGCGGTACAGCGTCCACGCCGGGCGGACGAAATCCGCCGCGCGCATCACCCGCACCACGTCGCGCAGGAACCACGCGCCCAGCACCGCGGCCGACACGCCGTACACCGCGCCCAGTCCGCCGTACGTCACCGGGCCCAGGGTAATGGGGATGAGGATGAGCGTGTACAGCAGCATCTGCTTCATCGTCTCGCGCTCGCCCCACACGTTCGGCGCCATGGGAATGCCCACGCGGCCGTAGTCCTTCTGCTTCACCAGCGCCAGGGCCCAGAAGTGCGGCGGCGTCCAGAAGAAGACGATGAGGAACATGTAGACGGCGGTCAGCGAGATCTGCCCCGTGGCGGCCGCCCAGCCCACCAGCGGCGGAAACGCGCCCGCCGCGCCGCCGACCACGATGTTCTGCGGCGAGGTGCGCTTGAGCCAGCGGGTGTAGATGAAGACGTAGTACAGCAGCCCGGACATCGCCAGAACGCCGCTGAGCAGGTTCACGAACAGCGCGAACACGGCAAACGCGGCGGCCCCCAGCGTGATCCCGAACGCCAGCACGTGCGCCGGCGACATGCGGCCGCTGGGGATGGGGCGCAGCTTCGTCCGCGGCATGTGCGCGTCGATGTCGCGATCGATGAACATGTTGATCGCGTTGGCGCCGCCCGCCATCAGGTAGCCGCCCAGCATGGTCCACATGACCGACGACCACGACGGCATGCGGCCCAGCGCAATGAGCATGGGCGCCACCGTGGTCACCAGCAGCAGGCTGATGATGCGCGGCTTGGTGAGCGTCACGTAGTCGCGCAGGCGCTGCGCGACGCCGCCGGAGCCCGTGCGCGCGGCGGCGATGCCCGCGCGCTGCGTGGCGGTGGTCATCTCCCCGTCCGTGCCGCCCTGGGTGCCCGCGGCGCGGGCGAGCGGGGCGTCGGGGGGGAATGTGGCGATCGCGTCGGACATCAAGCTCGCTTCGGTTCCGGGTCAGAGTGGCCCAAATATACGCGCCGCAGGCAGAAGCGCCACCCTCGGCCGCGCGCCGCGCGGAGCTTTCCCGACCCGGCGGAGGGAGATTGCCCCACGCGGCCAACCCGGTCGCGCCCAAGCACTTGCGCCCCGCCGTCCCCGGTGCTTACCGTGTGCGCCGAAATCCACGTCCGCCGCGCGCCCGTTTCCGCATGACCGCAGACCTTTCCGCCCGCAGGGGCTTTGCCCGGTATACCTGGCTGGTGCTGGCCTACACCGTGGCCGTGGTGCTGTGGGGCGCGGTGGTGCGCGCCACCGGCTCCGGCGCGGGATGCGGCAGCCACTGGCCCGCCTGCAACGGGCAGGTGGTGCTGCGCGCGCCGTCGCTGGAAACGCTCATCGAATTCACCCATCGCGCCACCAGCGGCATTCTGGGGCCCATGGTGATCGCCATGGTGTGGATGGCCTGGCGGCGCTTTCCCAAGGGCCATCCGGCACGCGCCGGCGCGGTTGCGTCCCTCATCCTGACGCTGACGGAAGGCGCGGTCGGCGCGGCGCTGGTGAAGCTGGAGCTGGTGGCGCACAACGCCTCCGTCTGGCGCGCCGCGGCCATGGCCGTGCACCTGACCAACACCTTTCTGCTGCTGGGCGCGCTGGCGCTGACGGGGTGGTGGGCCAGCGGCCGGCCGGCGGTGCGGCTGCGCGGGCAGGGCGCGGCGGGCGCGCTGATGATTTCCGCCGTCGTGCTCACGATTCTGGTCGGTGCGATGGGGGCGGTGACGGCGCTGGGCGATACGCTGTTCCCCAAGACGTCAATGGGATTCGAGCTTTCGGCGGTGCACTTTCTGGAGCGGCTGCGCGTGGTGCACCCCATCGCGGCCATTGGAACCGGGATCTTCGTGGCGCTCAGCGGACGGATGGTGCGGCGGCTGCGTCCGGGGCGCGAGACGGAGCGGCTGTCGACGGCGCTGGTGGCGCTGTTCGGGCTGCAGGTGATGGCGGGGACGGTGAACGTGGTGCTCCTTGTCCCCGTGTGGATGCAGCTGGTTCACCTGCTGCTGGCGGACGCGCTGTGGATCACGCTCGTCCTCACCGCGGCCTCCGTGCTGGCCGCCGAGCCCCGCGCCGAAGCCGCCCCGCTCCCCGAACCCGCGTCCCCCCGCCCCGCCGCGGTCTGACCCGGTTTGGGGTGGATGATGATCGAAAGCCCCTCGTCCGCATTCCGGGCGAGGGGCTTTGTTGTGCGGCGACGGGGGTGCCGTGCATGGGACCAGTCTTCCCCCGCTCCGCGAGGTGAAAGGCAGACTTCAGCGTGAGGGCAGACGGAGACTCGCGTCCGCCGCCGTGGGCCCTCACCCCGCGTGCTGCGCACGACGACCCTCTCCCACGAACAGATGCTACCCATTACCCACAGGAAGTGGAGAGCAGGAGACGCCGAAGCGCGATCGTAAAGTCCATGAGCCGACGGAAGCCGGTCCATAGGGACTGGACGCCCGGTTCTCCGTCCCGTTTGCGCCCCATGAAGCCGCCCAGCATCGCGATCATGCGTACCGCCTCTCTCACGGTCGGCGGCTTCTCCGGCAATGCGCGCGGCCGGGTGGAGCCGACCACGTACAGCGCCTTCCACTCGTCTTCTTCCAGCACGGCCGTACAGGGGAGTTCGGGCGCCACGCGCGCCACATAGGTCATGTACAGCAGCCTCCACGCGACGACGTTGTAGAGGGCCAGCGCCCGTTCGATCCGGTCCGCGTCCGCCAACTGCAGGTCCTCCATCCCGCAGCCGCTCTTCAGCACGTAGTGGTAGCGCTCCACCTTCCAGCGCTGTGCATAGGCGTGGACGACCTCCATCGCTTCCTCCAGGCCGTGCACCGCGACCGTGGTGATGATCATCCATTCGATCGGTGCCTCGCCCTCGGGCACCGTCCGGGTTTCCCGCACCCGTACCACGCTGACGCACACGGGCGACAGATCGCCCCGCCCCAGGTGGTTGCGCGGCGGCTCCAGCGTCACGGTGCAGGCTCGCACCTCCAGCGCCGCCGTACGCTCCTTCCGCTTGCGCGAGCGCGGCACGTGCACCTGCATCTCACCCACCACCGCGGCGGCTTCCACGGCCGCGTGCAGATAGCCGAACCCTTCGCCCGCGAGCTTCCGCTCGTGCGTCGCGCGGACCACCAACTCCACGCCCGGCCTGCGCGGCATGGCGAACAGCTCGAAGATGTCCGCTTCGCGATCGCCGCTGATCCAGACCTCCACTTCGTGCGGCAGCAGGGACTCGACCGCGTCCACGGTCTCCAGCCAGCGAAAGCTCTCCTTCTCCTCGATGAGCCGCTTCCGCCGCGTCCCCCGCTTCTCTGCCGCGTCCTCCCGCGCCCACACCTGCTGGCTGACGATCCCCAGCGGCACCCCCTCGATCGTGCTCATCAGCGCCGAATGGACGAACAGCCCCCGCTGTCCTCCCGAGCCACCCATCGGACCCAGGCCCAGCATCCGGCTGTCGGAGTCTCCAAGGCTCAGCCCGGTCGAGTCCTGCTCCACCAGCACGCGCTTGAACCCGGCGGCCCGCTCCGACGCTGCACGCGCGTGCGCCAGCCGGATCTCCTCGGCGGACACGGCCTCTGAACTGAGCGCGCGATACGCCGCCTTCGTGTCCGCGGCGTTCCCGCATGCCTTCGGGATCGAGGCTTCCGGATTCGCCGAAAACAACTCGATCATCCGGATCACCCGCTGCTTCAGCCGCGGATCACCCAACTCCAGTGTCGCCATCTCCGCCCCAACCCACTCCGCTCCCATCTCTCACCCCGCTTTTACTGGTTTCTCCTTCGCGCCAGTATAGGACAGGTCTGTGGGTAATGGGTAGCGAACAGATGTGGGAGAGGGAGCACACACCAGTCCGGCGCGGATCCCATACGCAGTTGAAGCCCCGAAGCGGATGCGCCAGCAGCCGGTGTCGGGGCTTTCCGCTTTTGGAGCGGCGGATTTATTCGCTCAACCGGGCTCGCCAACGGCACGACTGATGGGGACCACCGCACATCATTGGCGAGAGATGGCTTATCTGCCGCCGTATGTGCTGTTCCCTATTCCCTATTCCCTATTCCCTTGCTCCACCATCCCCGCCCGGAATGTGAATTGCACCCCCGCGGCGCGGGTTTCGGCGGGTGGATCAACAGCGGGGAGAGTCTGTGTCGAACGTGGCGGAAACGGTGGGAAGCGTGCTGCGGGGCGGCGACGTGAACGTGGGGCGGACGGAGCGGATCGCCTCCACCGTGGGCGGGAGCGTACTCGCGATTCTGGGGCTGCGGCGGGGAGGCGCGTCCGGCGTCCTCCTGGCCGCGGCGGGCGCCGCGCTGGCCCACCGCGGCGTCACCGGCCACTGCGCCGTCTACTCCGCCTTGGGCCGCGACACCACCGCGGCGGACACCGGCACGGCGCGGGAGCAGGCGATCTCGTCCGGCACGACCGCGGACGGCATGCGCGGCGAGGCGTCGATCACCGTCCAGCGCCCGGCGGACGAACTGTACCGTTTCTGGCGCGACTTCCGCACGGCGCCGCGCTACCAGGCGCGCATCGTTTCCGTCCAGGTGGTGGATGACACGCGGTCGCGCTGGGTGGCGGAGGGCGCGCGCGGCCGCAGCCTCACATGGACGTCCGAGGTGACGGAAGACGTGCCGGGGCGGCGCATCGCCTGGCGATCCGTGGCCGCGTCGGATCTGCCCAACCGCGGATCGGTGGAGTTCACCCCCGGCGCCCGCGCGGGAGAAACGATCGTCCGCGCCACGCTGGAGTTCGAGCCGCCCGCCGGCGTGGTGGGACAGGCCATCGCCAGCGTGATGCACCAGACGCCGGAGGAGATCATGCGGAGCGATCTGCGCGCCTTCAAGGCGCTGATGGAAGGCGGTGCCGCCGGGGGCGCGGCGTGAGCGCGCGCGACGGGGCCAGCGCCGCCGGCGCTCTCGCCGTCACCCAGGGCGCCTTCTACCTGGCCACGGGGCTGTGGCCCATCGTCCACCTTCCCAGCTTTGAGGCCGTCACGGGGGAAAAGACGGACAAGTGGCTGGTGAAGACCGTCGGCGCGCTCATCGCCGCTGGCGGGGCGGCGATGATGATGGCCGGGCTGCGCCGCCGCGTCACGCCGGAAATCGCTCTGCTGGCCGCGGGCTCGGCCGCCGCGCTCACCGCGGTGGACGTCAACTACACGGCCAGGCGCGTCATCCCGCCCGTCTACCTGCTGGACGCCGCCGCCGAATCCGCGCTGATCGCGGGATGGGCCGTGCTCGCCGCCCGTTCTCCCCTCTTCGACGACGCGGACGAGCGGCCGGGCGCGAACTCCGGCCGGGACCGCTCCCCGCGCTGAACCGCGTTCATTCCGCGGCGCACGAAGGTCCGCCCGAAACGGCATCCCGTTGCGCCGCATTCGGTTGCAGGATCCGCCACCCACGCGCGGAGCACGCAAACCGACTTGCGCGATCCCGCTTTTTCCTGCATAGTTGACCGGTTGCAGCATCCACCCGCGCCGCGGGCGCACGCGTGCGGGCTCCGGTCCGCGCCTGCCCTCCCGCGTGGGCGGACAAAGTTTCGACAGGTTCCGGCGCCGCCGGCCGGGCGTTCAGCCCGCGCAGGGCCCGCCGCCCGGCACCGTGCTCCGGCGCGGCCGCCCGCAGGATCGTTCGCCGCCGCTTCTCGCGAGCCGCGCAGGCACCACCCGCCAGGGTTGTGCCTTTTTCCTCCCAGTCCGGGGTGCACCGCCGCCCCAGGAGATTTCCCTCCGCATGCGCAAAGTCCTGCTCACCACCGCCGCCGTTCTGCTCGCGGCGGGCTGCTCCGACGGCGGCACCGAACCGTCCGTGCCCACCTCCGTGGCGGTAACCGCGGTCACGCCCTCGCTGAACGCGCTGGGGGCCACCACTGTGGTGCACGCCACCGTGAGCGACCAGAAGGGCCGCGCCATCACCGCCGCCCCGCTCACCTGGACGGCCAGCGGCACGTCGGTCTCCGTGGTGGGGCTCGGCGGCGACAGCGCCGTGGTGACCGCGGCGGCCAACGGGTCCGGCATCGTGACCGCCACCTCCGGCACCGCGTCGGGCTCCACCACCGTGCAGGTGGCGCAGACCGCGGCCAACGTGCTCAAGGTGGGCGGCGACGCCGAAACCGGGCAGATCGGCCGCGTGCTGACCAGCCAGGTGCGCGTGCAGGTGCGCGACCGGCTCAACCAGCCCATCGTGGGCCAGACCGTGAACTTCGCCGTCACCGGCGGCAACGGATCGGTGTCGCCCGCCTCGGCCACCACCAACACGGACGGCATCGCCTCCACGTCGTGGACGCTGGGACCGGCGGTGGGCGCCAACACCGTCATGGCCAGCTTCCCCGGAACCACCATCGCGTCGGTGACCTTTACCGCCACCGGGAGCGCGACGGCGCAGGGCACCATCCTGCTCAACACCGGCAACAACCAGGCGGCCATGGTGAACACGGCGGTTCCCGTGGGCCCCACGGTGCTGGTGGCGGACGCCGGCGGCACCGCGCTGGGCGGGCAGACGGTGAACTTCAGCGTGCGCAGCGGCGGCGGCACCATCACCAACGCCACCGCGGTCACCAACGCCAACGGCATCGCCGCGCTGGGCGGCTGGACGCTGGGACCCAGTGCCGGGCCGCAGGAGGTGCTGGTGACGGCTCCGGGCGTGAACGCGGCGCCCGTAGTCATCCGCGGTGTGGGCTGCGCGGGCGGCGGACCGGGCACCACGGGCTACAACATCACGCTCTGCTTCACCTCGCCCATGACGCCGTCGCAGGCGCAGGTGTTCCGCGACGCGGCCGCGCGCTGGGCGCAGGTCATCAAGGGCGACCTGCAGGACCTGACCGGTGCCGTTCCGGCCAGCGCCTGCGCCCCCGGCACGCCGTCCATGGACATGGACTACGACGACCTGCTGATCTTCGCCATCGTGGAGCCCATCGACGGCAGCGGCCGGGTTCTGGGCCAGGCGGGCTACTGCTACCGCCGCGTGAACGGGCTTCCCGTCATCGGCCTGATGCGCTTTGACGCCGCGGACGTGAACGACCTGGAGACCAGCGGCACGCTCGGCGCGGTGTTCCTCCACGAGATGGGCCACGTGATCGGTGTGGGCTCGTCGCTGTGGACCAGCATGGGCTTCCTGCAGAACCCCAGCAGCACCAGCAGCGTGCTGGACACCTACTTCAACGGCCCGGGCGCCGTCGCGGGCTTCGACGCCATCGGCGGAACCACCTACACCGGCGGCCAGAAGGTCCCGGTGGAGAACACCGGCGGCGCCGGCACGGCCAACGGGCACTGGCGCGAAAACGTGCTGCGCAACGAGCTGATGACGGGCTACGTGGCCAACGGGGCCAACCCCATGAGCCTGGTGACCGTCCGATCGCTCGCGGACCTGGGCTACCAGGTGGATCTGGGCGCGGCCGACAACTTCTTCCTCACGCTGGCGCTGCAGGGCCAGCAGGGCGGATCGGCCAGCTTCATCCCGCGCACCTTCAAGCTGCACAACGATGAGCTGAAGCTGCCGCAGTTCACCATGGACCGCGCGGGCCGCACGACGCGCATGCAGTAACGCACCAGAGCGGCCCGGCGGGGTGCAGTCCGCCGGGCCGCTCTGGTGGGATGGATGAACGGAATCCGGGTGCGCGCCTTTCTTCGGCGCGCACCCGGATTGTTGTTGGGCGGATGAATCCGCCGGGCCGCTCTGGCGGGATGGATGAACGGAATCCGGGTGCGCGCCTTCTTCGGTGCGCACCCGGATTGTTGTTGGGCGGAAGGATCCGCCGGAGTTCACGCGGAGGCCGGGGGGTACGCGGAGGTGCGCGGGGGGATCGGGCGCCGGGCGAGGATCGGTGGAGCGATGAGGAGATGGGGGGATAGATGAAGGGCCTCGCCACGGGCGGTGGCGCGGACGGATGCTCTCGTCCGGTCGCGCCGTCGCGGGGGGAGGCCCTTCGCTGCCGTGGGGCGGATCAGTCCAGGGAGCCGGCGGGGGTGTCGGGGTCCACGGGAAAGCCGTTGCGCGCGGCGCGGACAAACGCCTCCACCACCCCCGGATCGAACTGCGTCCCCGCGCAGCGGCTCAGCTCCGCCAGCGCTTCTTCGCTCGTGCGTGCGTCGCGGTACGGGCGGCGGGTGATGATGGCGTCGTACGTGTCCACCACGGAAATGATGCGGCCCTGCAGCGAGATTTCCTCCCCGCGCAGGCCGGCGGGGTAGCCGGTGCCGTCCCAGTGCTCCTGGTGGTGGAGGACGGCGGGCAGGCCGGGCACCAGGAACGAGCTGCGCGCCATGATCGCCGCGCCGATCTCCGGATGCCGCTTCATCTCCGCGTACTCCTCGTCCGTCAGCGGCCCCGCCTTGCGCAGCACCGCGTCGCTCACCCCGATCTTGCCCACGTCGTGCAGCAGCGCGCCCACCCACAGCGCGCGCAGGTCCTCGCCCGAAAGGCCCATCTCCCGCCCGGTGGCGGCGGCGTAGCGGGCCACGCGCTCCACGTGGCCGCCCGTGTAGTCGTCCCGCGTCTCGATGGCGGCGGCAAGGGAGCGCAGCGCGTCCAGCAGCAGCACCTTGAGCTGCGCGGCCTGCTCGGCCACGCGCTCGCGCAGGTGCTGCTGGTGCGCGCGGTTCTCGCGCAGCAGGCGGCGGTACGAGAGGGCCCGCTCGGCGGCGAACAGCACCTCGTCCACGTTGAAGGGCTTTACCAGGTAGTCGTCCGCCTGCAGCCGCAGCGCCTCCACCGCGTTCTCCACCGTCCCCGCGCCGGTGAGGATGATGAAGCCCGTGGTGTCGTCCAGCGCGCGGATGCGGCGCAGCAGCTCCAGCCCGCTCATCCGCGGCATCTGCAGGTCGGAAAGGATCAGGTCCGCGCCGTCGCGCTCGAATGCGTCCAGCGCGGCCCGTCCATCCTCCACCTCCACCACCTCGTAGTCGCCCCGGCGCAGCATGGCGCGCAGAACGCCGCGCACCCCGGCGTCGTCATCCGCCACCAGCACCCGCGGCGCCATGCTCACTGCGCACCGCCCGCGTCCACCCGGAACCCGCGCACGTCCAGCGCCAGGTCGTGCGCCACGCGCAGTCCCGCGCGCCCGCGCACCGAAAGCTCGCCGCTGGCAATGCGGGCCACCTCCACCTCGTTCACCAGAAAGACGGTGGTGTCTGCCCCCACGCGTGCCTCCAGCGTGTTTTCGCGCCCCACGCCCTCGCCGTCGCGGTTGGCGGCCGGGCTGCGCGTCCAGTCGCGCACCAGCGGCGTCTCGGCCCCGGCGCGACGCTTTACCAGCACGCTGCCGTCGCCGCGGAGGAGGAAGTAGCTGTACGTCTGCCCCGCTTCCGGCGCGTCCAGCCCCGCCCCGCCGAACACCAGCCCGTATCCCTCGTGCAGCCGCCCGGTGCGCTTGTGAAAGGTGGCGCGCACGGTGTACGGCGGCGCCAGGTCGGCCCCGTCCGCCGGCCACAGCACCGTGTGCGGCCCCGTTTCCACCAGCAGCCCGTCCGCGCCGGGCGTCAGCGTGACCCCCTCGCGCGGGTTCACCCGCCACGCGGAGGCGGCCTGCGCGCCGGCCGGTGGCGGCGAAGGCGCGGCGGGAGCGCCGGGCACGAGCGAGTCCGCGCCGCCCTCCCTACGGGCGGGCGCGTCGCCGGCACAGGCGGCGAGGGCCAGAAGAATCAGCGGAAGCGGCGTGCGTGGCATGGCGTGACTAGGGCGTCAGGGAGCGCCGGAGCTCGTCCAGCGGCAGATCGCGAAGGGGTACTTCCAGCGGCACGACCAGTTCGCTCTGCGTCTGCGTGCGCAGGCGAAAGGTGTCGCGCAGGTGAATGGGCAGGTCCTGGCGGATGGGGATGGTGGTCTTGACCGGAACCCGCACCACGCGGTTGCCGAACGGCGTGTTGATCGGCAGCTGAAAAGTGGTGTTGATGGGGACGTTGGTATTCAGCCGGATGCGGTAGCTCTGGTCGATGGGGACATCGAACCGCACCGGCGTGCCGGCGGGGATGCGCACCGTGTACTTGAGGGTGGCGTCCTGTTCTTCCAGCCGGGTGATGACGCGGTCCAGCACCGGGGCCAGCATGCGCTCGGGATGGCGGATCAGGTACAGCAGCACGCCGTTGAGCGCCAGCGACAGCAGCGCGACGGCCAGGGCGGCGGGCGCCAGCCAAGGCGCGCGCCAGGACGAAGATTGGATCACCGGTGCCGGCGGAAAAAGGGAGACCGTGTTCCCGGCGGAACATACGTCAGGGGCACGGCAGTGGAAATGGGCGCGTCCCTTATGACACCCGGCCCCTCCGCGCGTTGGCGGAAGAGGGCCCCGCGGGGAGGATAATCACCCGTGCGCCCCCACCGCCCGCCCGCCATCCACGCGAATCCATCCGACCCGCTCCACACTGGTGTGTGCTCCCTCTCCCACATCCGTTCGTGGGAGAGGATCGCCGTGCGCAGCACGCGGGGTGAGGGCCCACGGCCCGCCGCGCACAGGCCCGGTACGCGGCAGAATTCCTCTTGAGCGAATGAATCCGCCGCTCAAACAGCGGGAACCCCCGACACCAGCCGCTGGCGCGTCCGGTTCGGGGCTTCAACTGCGTCTTGGAACCCGCAACAAGGACGCAGTCCAGTCCGCGAAAGCGGACTTCGTGTTTTGCGAGGCGCGGTTTCAACCGCCGGACGACACCTGCGGACGCGCGCCGAAGCCCGCTCCCCAGCCGAACGGCTCCCCCTCCCCCGCTTGCGGGGCGAGGGGGCTGGGGGGAGGGGGGAGCCCGCCGCCGCGCCGAACCATCCGGAACGTACGATCCTGGGGTGTGCTCCCTCTCCCACATCCGTTCGTGGGAGAGGGTCGTCGTGCGCAGCACGCGGGGTGAGGGCCCACGGCCCGCCGCGCGGTCAGCTACGCACGAAACGTCCGTCTCGTTTCAGACTCGCGCCGCTTCCGAAGCGTCACTCCGCCGACGTCAGGGCCCGCAGCTTGAGCATCGTGCCCCAGTTGCGCGTCGTCACGCGGTCCTTGAGCACACGGGCGACGGCTTCCGGAAGGCGGCTATCCAGCGATCCGTCCGGGCACCAGAAGTACGCCGCGCGCCCGCTGATCGCCAGTTTCTCCGTCCCCCAGTCCTCCCGCATCAGCCCGTCCAGCAGCCGCAGTTCCGCCGGATCGCGCGGGATGGCGACAAAGAGCCGCGAGGGATTGTCCACCTCCGCGCCGATGCCGTTCTCCGCCACGATCTGCGCCACTTCCGCCGCCGTGAGGACGATCACCCGCGCCGGCACCCCGATGCGCGGCCCGGCGAGCACGCCCTCGATGCGTGCCGCCGCCTCCTGCGGCGCGGTGCCGGTCGCGGAGTACACGACGTTGCCGCTGTTCAGCAGCGTCTTGACGTTCGTGAACCCAAGCTCCTCTACCCCGTCGCGCAACTCGGCCATGGGCACGCGCTTGGACTTGCCCACGTTGATCCCGCGGATCAGCGCCACCTGCATGTCCGTCATCGGCTTTCCCCGTTCCCCGCCCTCAATCTTCCACCAGCGCCTGCAGCTTCCGGGGCGCGATCCGGCAGTACGACTGGATGATGAGCCCGCGCAGCTCGGCGTCGTCCACCGCGTCGATGTGAATGCCGATCCATCCTTTTACGCCCACGTACGGCGGAATGAAGTACGCGTCCGGCCGCGCGCGCACCAGCATCTGCTGCACGCCCACCGGCGCCGCGCACCACAACCCGTCGCGCCCGCGGCCGTGGTGCGTTCCCGCGCTGGCGTGCATGGCAAAGATCTTCTTGCGGACGCGGAACGTCGGCTCGCCCCACGCCGCCTGCTCGAACGCTTCCGGGAGCGACAGGCAGATCGCCCGCACCCGGTCTAGGGCGTTGCGATCGGCCGGGGGACCGGCGTCGGCCGGGAGATCAGCGGCGCTCATCGCTGGCGCGGAAGGAGTGGGGTGGACAGGAACCGTTCTCCACGGAGCAGGAGTGTTTCCATCCTCGGAAGCGATTCACACCGGCGGCGGAAACCGATCGTCTCCCGGCCCATCACAGCAGCAGCGTGAATGCGACCGCGATGGCGGAAATCATCCACACGGTCAGCAGCATCTGGTAGACGAGAAAGAGGCCAATCGCCTTGGGCACCGTCCGCAGCCACGATTCCGCGTGCACGCGCCGGAGGGCGATCGCGAGGTACGCCAGGGCGATGGCGGCCAGCACGGCGCCCCACGGCCCGCGTCCCGGCTTCTGATCAGGAAGTAGCCGGTCCGCGATCATCAGCAGCAGATAGAACGCGCTCCAGTGCAGCGCGAACACCGCGTGGGCCAGGTATCCGCGCCGCGCGCGCCGGTGAAATCCCGCCACCACCAGGCCGAACAGCAGCACCGAGCCCACCAGAAAGACCGGCAGGTAGCCCGCCACCGCGGCCTCGAACCGCTCCTGGAATACGGGGAGTGAAATCCCCCGCGCCGTAAGCTGATCCAGGACGGACGCGCCCATGTCGCCGCTGACGCCGGCCGCGTTCAGCGAGCTCACCACCCGCCGCGTGGCGGGATCGAAGGTGACGAACGGGCGGTAGGCGTTGACGAAGAAAAACGCCGTCGCGGCACCCAGGTACAGCTGCAGCGGCTGGGCGTAGCGCACGCGCCGGCCGGCCAGGTATTCCGCCGTCAGCTCCCCCGGGCGCACCAGCAGGCGGATCACGCTTCGCGCCACCCGCGAGTCCACGCTGGTGAGGTCCGCCGCCAGCGCCCGCAGCACGCCCGCCACCGTGGACGACGGCGGCTCCGCGGCCTGCCCGCACTCGTGGCAGAAGCGGCCGGCCAGCGCGGCGCCGCAGTTCTCGCATGCCCCCACGGACGGCATCGCGAGTGCGGCGGGCGCGGACACGCTCATTCCGGTGCGTACAGCCGCACCTGCATGCACGACGGGCAGCGCCACCCGTACACGGGCAACTGCCGCTTTCCCTTGAGCTTGAGGCCCGTCCACCGGCCCTTTTCCGGCGCGCCCTGAACCCACATCCCCACCGTGGGAGAGGTGCCGTCGTTGCTCAGCATGAACCCGCCTTCCAACGGACGCTGGCAGTCGGGACAGATGGGAGATGCCATGAGGGTCTGCCTTCGGGGAGAGGACGGACGAGGCGCGCCGGACGGAGGTCGCCGGCGCGCCGTCCCGCGGATGGTTCAGGCCGTGGCGGGAAGCTCGTAGTCGAATTCGTACGCATGCTTCCCGTCAGGCATGACGATCTTCATCGTCCCGGAAAGTCCCTCCAGCTCGCCCGTCCCCGAGTCGGGGATGACGGAAATGGTGAGGCTCTGGGCGCCGCGGTCCATCACACCCATGTGCATCAGGATGAAGGTGCCCGCGCGTCCGTCCAGCGCGCCGATCACCTTTTCCATCGCCACGTACCCCGCGGAACCCGTCACCGCGGTCATCCCCGCGAGCATCTGGCCGATGCTGGTGGCCTCCAGATCGCCGTGGTACTGCTTGTCAAGCAGCATGCGGCCCAGCGGCGATCCCTCGTCCGCCTGGGGCGTCATCTTGACCTCGAACGGGCCGGTCACGTGCGTCATCGGGTATCTTTCAGGGCTCGGAAACGGGGTGTGGGCGGAGACAGCAGAGTGCCGGTGCCGGCCGCCGCTGTCAACCGCGGACGGTGGCGGCTTCGGACCCTCCGCACCTGCGGCGGCGGAATCCGCTCTCCGGCATCCACTTTCCGCCGACGGAGGGCCGCCGGGACGGGACGCGGCCGCGCGGCTGACCGGAAACATGGCATGCATCTGGCCCCTGTCTCCCGCTTCCTTTCAACGATGGCAACGGGAACGGATGTACGGAATGCGACACCTGCCGGCGATCGCCGCGGCGGCCGTGCTGGCCGCGGCATGCGGCGGCGATGAACACCGGGGCTACACCAATCCCGACACGGACCCGCAAGCCCGGCCAACCACCGCCGCCGCGCCGGCCGTGGCTCCCCCGCCCGCGCCGCCGGTGCTGACCGCCGCCGATTCCGCCACCGCGCAGGCGAGCGTCGCGGCGCAGGCGGATTCCGTGCGTGCGGCCATGCTCACGGTGCGCGTGCTGGGCGCCAGCGAGGTGGGCCGGCTTCGGCAGGACGTGAACAAGAAGCAGATCGCCACGGCGCAGCGGCTGGGGCAGCGCGCGTCGGGCGAGGCGCAGATCCGCGAACTGGTGCGCGCGGGGCGGCTGGTGGCGCTGGGCGACAGCACGGAGTTCTGGGTGCTGCGCAGGATGGACCACTCCAGCCCGTACGTCACGCCCGACGCGCGCGCCAACCTGGTGGAGCTGGGCCGCCGCTTTCACGCGCGGCTGGACAGCGCGGGGCTGCCGCACTACCGCATGAAGGTCACGTCCGCCATCCGCACGGACGAGAGCCAGGCGGACCTGCGCCGGATCAACTCGTACGCGTCGCGAATCGTGAGTGCGCACGAGTTCGGCACCACCATCGACGTATCGCACGAGCGATTCGCCGTCCCCGTGCCGCGTCCGGGAGACGCGGCGGCCGGGCTGCGGGCCAGGGTGCTGGAGGAAGTTGGCAAGGAGAACGCAAAGCCGCTCCAAGCCATGCTGGGACGCGCGCTGCTGGAGCTGCGGGATGAGGGCGCGCTGCACGTGATGATCGAGGACCAGCAGCCCGTCTACCACTTCACCGTCGCGCGCCGCTATCCCTGACGCGTGATCGTGAGCGCGCATGCTGACGTGCTGCGGACAGCTTTACCGCCCTCACGCGGAGGCCGCGGGGGTTCGCGGAGGTCGCGGAGGGATTTCCGTCCGCTGGGCCGGCCAAGCGGCACGACACCAGAACTTTGGAAGATAAAGCGGGAGCCCGGCCAGTCTCAAAAGGTTTGGAACCAGCGTTGAGAAAAAAGGAGGCGCATCCTCTTTTCGCCTTTCGTTGCTGTTTCCACCGCGACCTCCGCGACCCCCGCGACCCCCGCGTGAGGGGCAGTAGAAGCCGGAAGACGCACGGAATCAGGAGCGAACTGCGCGTCGTCTTTGCTGGATGACAAACCGTTATGCGGGCTGCATGACCTCGACGCGGTTGCCGAACGGGTCGGCGACGTAGAAGCGGCGCACGCCGGGGTACCGGTCGTCCCACAGGATCTCGAATCCCGCCGACTCGCAGCGGATGGCGAGCACGTCCAGGTTGTCGACGCGCAGCGCCGGGTGCGCCTTGCGCGCAGGCGCAAAGTCCGGCTCCACGCCCAGATGCACCTCCGCCGCGCCCGACCGGAACCACACGCCGCCGTTGGCGCGCATGGGCTCCGGCTTCTGCACCACATCCATCTCCAGCACGTCGCGATAGAACGCCACGGCCCGCGGCTCCTCACCCGCGGGCATGGCCAGCTGCACGTGGTCCAGCCCCAGAACGCCCATCAGCGGCGGCCGGGGACGACGCCGGACACCCACCGCTCGGGCGAGGTCAGGTATCCCACCACCGTGCCGATGATCGCGCCGGGAACGGCGGCCAGCACGGCGAGAATCTGGCTGTCCCCGGCCTCTTTGTTCGGCGCATCGCTTACGAATTCCGCCCACGTGAACATGGTGAGCCCGGCGGCCAGTCCGCCCACCAGCGCGCCTTTCAGCGTGCGGCTGCGGTGCCCGCGGCTCACCTGCACGGATTCGATGGAGGTGATGGGGATGGCGACCGGCGCCCCGTGCCGCGGCTGCACGAACAGCCGCTCATCGTTGATGGCCGCCACGCGCCCCGTGACGCGAAGGGAATCCATCGCGGTGATGCGGACGCGGCTGCCGGGCTGCACCACGGGGCTGGAGTCCGCGGCGGTCTGCGCGGACAGGTCGGTGGCGCACATCAGCATCGCGCCGGCGATCAGGCCGCGCAGCATGGAAGAACGGCGAGCAATCATGTCTGTCTTGCAGGGAGAGATGTAGAAGCGGATGACGGGAAGGGCGCGGATGCGGAACTCAGCCGCGGGGGCGTCCGGAGCGTGCGAGGCTCATCCCCGCGATCAGCACCAGGAACGGCACCAGGCCGCTCCAGTTGAAGCGGCCGTCACCCCGCGCGTTGTACAGCGCAAGGCACAGCCACACGAGCCCGGCGACGGCGAACACCATCCCGAGCGCGCGGCGAAACCGGTCGTTCGGCGAGACAGATCCAGCGGGCATGGCAGAACTCGGGGTGGATGAGGGTTTGCGGCGAAAAGCGGGCGGCGGGGGCGGATTGCATCACGCTCGCGATCAGTCGCCGGAACCGGGTCGTTCGACTTCTGCCATCAACGGGCTCTGCGGATTGGCCGCGTACCATGCCGCGATGGCGGGCATCCGCGACTCGAATCCGCCGGGGATGAACACGTTCAGCACGCCCGCGCGGTCCGATGAGCGGTTCTCGAACCCGTGCATCACGCCCGCGGGGATGCGGATGAACGTTCCCGCGGGCGCTTCCACATCCTCGCCGGCCACCTGAAACGTCATGGTGCCCTGGATGACGAAGAAAAGTTCCTCGTTGGCCTCGTGAACGTGCGGGTGCGCGCCCATGTGGTTCGCCTCCACCCACCACTCCGAGACGGAGTAGCGTGACGCGGTCTCGCCTTCATCCGCCTTGAACACGGCCCGCACGGCACCGCAGTCGTACGCCCTGCCCTCTCCCGGCCCCAGCACGATCAGCCGGTCAGGACGTTCCTGCGGATCACTCATGAAAGCCGTGGGCTGAGAGGATGCATGGGCCCGCTACGGACGAAGTCGCACGACGACCGCGGTGTCGCCCGCGCTGGCCGTGATGTACAGGTCCCGCCCGTTCAGGACCGCTCCACGGAGCCGTCCAATCTCGCTGACCCGGAACAGGCGGACCGACCTGTCGCGCACGATCACGATGTCGCCGTGCTCGTTCCAGAACAGGGCCTGCCCGTCCAGTTGGGCGGAGCCGCCACGCAGCGCGTGGACGCTTTGCAGCCGGGGCGTAAGGACGTCCCATCGCCCCGCGCGCAGGCGGAACAGCCGCGCTGGATCCGCAAAGCGGTACGGCGGCTCGTCTCCAAACCGCTGAAAATCCCCACCGGCGTAGAGAACGCCACCGGGGAGAGCGACGACGGCGGAGATCAGGCCGCTTGTCTGCTCTCCCTCAGGACGCGGCATCTCTTCCCAGCGGCCTGCATGCGACTTCCGGATGAAGCTCGATCCGGCCGCGTAGACGCCCGCCGCATCGCCGCCGACGACGTGCAGGTCCGTACCCAGGGAAGCCTCGCAGAGAGAGAGCGCCCGAGCATGCAGCGGGTGGAGTTCCAGCGTCCACGAAGCCCCGTCATAGTGCAGAATGGTTCCATGCGTCCCTACCACATACACATCCCGCTCATCCCGGCCCCACATGTCCCGCAGTTGGACCGTCGCTGTATAGTCACTGCAGAATTCCGTGGAGTCCGCGGTGGGGATGTCGTGCTCGCGAAGGGAGCCGCCCTCCGTCCACTGGTACACCCGGCTGCCGGCGACCGCAAAGAAGCTGCTGCGGGAGAATGCCTGCAGCTGCAGGTGCGGGCTGCCGAAATCGGCGGGAACCACCTGCGCGATCTTGAGCCAGTCGCTGCCTCCGGACTCGCCGCGGTACACCGCCCCCGTCATCGTGCTGAGGAACAGCGCACCATCGGGGGAGGCGGCGAGCGCATACGGCGTATCGTCCGGCAGCCGCCAGACGACGTCCCCGTCCCCGAGCGCGAGTACGCTCGCCGTGGGCACCTGCCGGCACGCGCCCAGCAACGCGAGCACCAGGACGGGCAGCAGGCTTCGGGCGCGCAAGGGCATGGGCCACAGGGGGTTGGATGACGAACCGGCAAGGCGGTTCCGCCGGTTGGGCGGACGCCGTTCCGGGCCGGGCATCTGCGCCGCGAACCCGCCGGCCTCAACACGTCCGGCACGCCCGCGCCGTCGGTCGGGCGTTCTCGATTCCGTGCGTCACGGGCGAGGGATGCACGTCGAGCAGAGGCGGAAAACAGGTGGATTACGCCGTCCGAATCTCGCCTGCCCGCCCGTACGGGGCAAGGATGGACGACCGGCCCCGACACCACCTGTGATCGCGCATCCGCCGATCCCGCGTCGGCCCCGGCGCCGTTTTCGAGGCCGTGCGCGCAGTCATCCGGAGGCCGGTTCTGCCCGGTGGATGGCGACCGAAACGCGGCGGAAGCGGATGATGGAATCCGCGCGCGGGCTGAGCGGCCTCCCTGCGGAGGAGGGACGGCGGTGCCGCTCGATGGACAGCGGCTCCGTCCATCGCAGCAAAAAGATCGTGAGCCCGAGAGCTTCAAGATCAGGCAGATAATGATTGGATTCGTTCCTCGCCGATGCTACTCTTGAGCGCGCGGCGGGAGCGCCGCCGTGCGAAGACACCCGCCTTTCAATCCGCTGAGGCCGCCATGAAGAAGCTGAGCCTGAACCTGGAAGCCCTCGTCGTAGAGACGTTTGAGACCACCACGCTGGAAGGCGCCGGCCGCGGCACCGTGCTGGGACGCGCGATCGCCGGCGAGATGTACAACGTGCCGCAGAGCCCGCGGTGCGGCAGTCCGCTGTGCGTGGACACCCCGCTGGCCAGCTGCGACAGTTGCGGCAACTCGTGCGCGGTGAGCTGCAACGGATCGTGCGACAGCTGCGCGGTGACCTGCGCAGCCACCTGTACCGCAAGCTGCGGCGCCGACACCTGTGCCGCCACGTGCGCGCGCAGCTGTGTGACGTGGTGCATCCCCGAGGAAACCATCGCTGCCCAACCGCACGGCTTCGCCTGATATCGTGATCGGGGGCGGCGGATGAACTTCGCCACATCCCTTCCCTGCTATCGGACATGCGACGACGGAGTTCGGGACCTTCACTCCGGACCTCTGCTCATCTCTGACACACGCAGAACCGGCCCGCGGCGATGATCTCGCGGGCCGGTTCTGTCATCCACCGCAGGACGGATCTCTGTCGATGCGAACGCGGCACCACTTTGTCAGATCGCGTTCTTGACAATCTTGTCCAGAACCCATACTCTCCTCTCATGGCACGACCCAGGAGTTTCGACCGTGACGAGGCGCTGCAGGCGGGCGTGGAGGTGTTCTGGCGGCAGGGCTACGCCGCCACGACCACCGATGACCTCGCGCGCGCCATGGGCATCGGGCGGCAGAGCTTTTACGACACGTTCGGCGACAAGCGGCGCTGCTACCTGGAGGCGCTGCGCAGCTACTCCCGCGGGGAGATCGGCCGGCAGATCGCGGTGATGCGCGGGCTGGCCCCGCTGGACGGGCTGCGCGCGCTGCTCCGCGGGCCGGCGGATACGGAAAAGGCGCGGCGCGGCCTCGGCTGCCTGGCCGTGAACGCGTTCACCGAACACGGCGGGCAGGATCCGGAAATCCTCGCCGCGCTCAAGCCCAGCGGCGACCAACTCGAGGCGGCGGTCTGCGACGTCATCCTGCAGGCCAAGACGCGGGGCGACATCGCGGCGACGCTGGACGAGCGCCGCGCCACACGGGCGGTGCTCACCGTGCGCGCCGGCCTCATGGTGCGCGCCAAGGCCGGCGCGTCGTCGACGGAACTGCGCGAGGTGGCCGACTTCACGGTGGACCAGCTCTCCCCCGCCAGCGCCTGACCGGGCGTTGTAGGGGGCGCGAGATGCAGCCGCGAAACGATCACACGGCTGGTTTTGGACTGATTTGTCAAGAATGATGGTGCCGGGCCCTTTCTCACATCCAGTTCCGGAGCACGAAGATGCAACCGACGACCGGGCAGCAGGACGACACACCGCCTGCTGCCGCGGCGGACGCGTATCCGCCCATCCCGCGGGATGATCCGAGCCGCACGCTGGCCATCGCGCGTCCCGAAACCGACGACACGCTGCCGCACGTGGGCATCGGCACCGGCACGTACACGATTCTGCTTTCCGGGCGCGACACCGCGGGACGCTACTCTCTGATCGACATGCTGGTCCCGCCGGGCGGCGGTCCGCCCCCGCACCGGCATGACTTCGAGGAGATGTTCACGGTGCTGGAGGGCGAGGTGCGGGTAACGTTCCGCGGCGAAACGATTGCGCTGCGCAGCGGCGAAACCATCAACGTGCCGGCGAACGCGCCGCATGCGTTCCGCAACGAGTCCGATGCGCCGGCCCGCCTGCTGTGCATGTGCACGCCCGCGGGACAGGAGGAGATGTTCCTGGAAATCGGCGTGCCGGTCGCCACGCGGACGAGCGCGCCGCCGCCGCCCGACCCCGCCCTGCGCGCCGAGGCGCTCGCAAAGGTGCTGGCCCTCGCGCCGAAGTACCGTTCGGAGTTCCTCCTTCCCTGAACCGCCGCGCGCTCCATCTCCGATGCGCGCGTTTCCGCCGCGGACAACACACAGCAGCAGCCAGCCGGCCCCGCGGTGATCACGCCGTGGGGCCGGTTTGCCGTGTTCCGTCGCGCAGCGGGCCCGGCGGGGGCTCGCGGCTTCTACACTGTCCCCGATCGCAGCCCGGCGTGAGCGGATGAATACTTAGGTATTGACCTTAGTAATATCCGGTGCTAGACTCTCCGTGTTCGTTCGGGCAACCCAACCCACCGACCGGTGCTGAAATGGTCCCATCCGCAGTCGCTGACGACGTGTTCTACGCCTTGTCCAATTCCACGCGGCGGCAGGTTCTGGAGAAGCTGTCCGTGGGACCGGCCACCGTCAGCGAACTGGCGGCGCCGTTCGACATGAAACTCCCCTCGTTCGTGCAGCACCTGTCGGTGCTGGAGCGAAGCCGGCTGGTGACGTCGACCAAGCAGGGCCGGGTGCGGACGTACGAGATCGCGCCCGAACCGTTCGCAGTCGCCGAAGATTGGCTAACGGCGCGCCGCAGGCTGTGGGAAGCCCGGCTGGACCAGTTCGACGAATACGTCAAATCCCTCAAGGAAAAGGAATCGGAACCATGAACCAGCAGTTCGCGGCCAATCCCAAGCTCGACATCGTCATCGAACGCTTCATCGATGCACCGGCGCGGCTCGTGTGGGAGGCATTGACCAAGCCGGAGCACCTCAAGGAGTGGTACATGCCCCGGGAGTGGGGGCGCGTGGCGCGAGCCGAGATGGATGTGCGCCCGGGCGGCATGTTCAGCATCGACATCGCGGTGGGAGATGGCGAGCCGTTTCCGAACCTCGGCTGTTTTCTGGACGTTGTTCCCATGGAGCGGCTCGTCTGGACGTCCATGCTGTTTCCCGGCTATCGCCCGGCCGTGTTCGACGACATTCCCATCACCGCCGTCGTGACGATGCAGGCCGAGGGCACCGGAACACGCTACGTGTTTACGGCGCTGCACCGGGATGCAGCCGACCTCGAGAACAACAGGACGTCCGGCTGGCTGGAAGGCACCGAGATCGCCACCGACCAGCTTGTGGCGCTCGTGACCTCGTTGAAGTAGTTCAGGGGCGAGTTCAAGTCGACTGCGCTGAAAAGCAGAACGGCCCGGCGGCGATGCTGCCGCGGGGCCGTTCTGCTCGTCCGTCGTCCAGAGGCCGCCGATGAGCCCTGGTGAATCGTGTGCGGCTGTTTCGACAGTCATTACGCGTCAGAGACGACAATCTCGAACCCCGCGAACGGAGCATGGGCCAGCATCCCCGTAATGATCTTCGGCCGCGCACGGCATCAACGCACATCGAAATTTGCCGGCGGTGATCTGGTTGCAGGGCTCGCCGCGCCCCGCTGGTTACGATGCTGCCCCTGAACATTCCCATCTTACGTTCTCCACCAGAACGTACTTGGGAGTGAGCCACGACGTGCGGTTCGAGACCACCAGTTCATAGCGTCCCGGGCCGGGAAGCTCCACATCCAGCGTGTAATCCGACGTGTTCCGCTCTCGAAAGATTTCGGAGTACGGACCTTTGACCTTGTAGGGCTCGAATTCTTCCGCGGTCAGCACCACGACGTGAACATCCCGGTTGCCGCCACGGAGAACCTGCACCCGTCCTCGCAGGCGGCATGTTCCAGATCCGGTAACGTTCATCCCGAAGTGCTTGTACTGCTCCCCGCCGATCGCCGCGTTCACGTAGCCCGCGACGACACCGCTGGTGAGTTGGGGTCGCCGCACAGCCTCAGGTTCGGGGGGATCTTGGCTGGGCTGATCAGGCCGGGTCGTGTCAGGCCCCGGCGAGGCTACCGTAGGGACAGGCAGCTCCGGAGGTGGCTGGTAGGCAAGAACGATGTCGAACGACTCTGCATTCAAAGCGATCCGCCGCCGGAATACCGTTACCGTATCATTCACTGCGATCTGCAGATCGACGGTATCTTTTCCGGGCAGGTAATCGATCTCACCAAGAGAGAAAGTACCGTTCGCATTCGTCCGGTCACTCAGGCGCAGCAGAGGAATCGACACTGCGACGCCTTCCGCCGGCCGGCCATCCTCAAAGCGAATCCTGCCCATGGCGTCGAAGTTCTGCCGCGTTGGCCCAGGTGCAGGCGGGCCGTTGATCTTGGCGATGTTGTAAGCACCCCACACGATCGCGCCAACCAGGCCGAGGATCACCACCGTAGCGAGAAAGTTACCTACGTACGGATTCAAATCCGGCAGGATTATGAGTACAACGATGAGCAGCCCCAGCAGAGCCAGGACAAAAAACGCGATCCTCTGGACTTCCGGCTCCCGCAGCCAGAAGAGCGTGGTGATCAGGAGCGCAACAACGGCCGAGTAAAGCCCGGCGCCGACAATGCGAGGCGCAAACCGTCTGCCTCCCGATTGCAGCCCCAGCCGCAGTGCGGTTTGCAGAAACTGAAAAAACGGCGCCACGTGGGCGCGCTCCTTATTCTCGGGCGGAGGACGTTCGTGACCCTGATCGATGGGAGGAGGCGCGGCTTTGCCGGGGACGGGTGAGGCGTGTTCTTCAGCCGCGGGCTCAACATTGTCGGCGCGCTGACGATAGAGCACCGGGCGGGAGTGGTCTGGCAGCCCGATGTTGTGGATGGCGTTGCAGCCCAGGGCAAAGGCGTCGTCGATGGTTCTGCCCGCGCCCACCGCGTCATAGAACCCCACCGCGAACTCCACCGCGGCCTCGTCGGCCACCTTGCCGCGCATGCCGATGGCGTAGGGAATGCCCTGGCTGATCGCCTCGGCCTGCGGCTGGGAATCGCACGAGTTGAGCAGAACGCAGCGCAGGTGGTCGGAAAAGCGTGCAAAAAGCTCGGCCAGCGCCTCGGTGCTCACGCGCTGCGTTGCACCCGACTCGTCTTCGAGCGAGATGCCCCGCTGGTTGCCATGTCCGGAGAAATGGATGAATTCAGGCTGGTGATCCAGCAGCGCCCGCCGCAGCCCGCGGGCAGTGACGGTCCATTCGGTCAGAAACTCGAATTCGTCGCGATGGCGCGAACGCAGAAGGCCTTCCTTGATGTCATGAACTTCCTTGGCCAGTTGAAGCTGTGACGTGTCCACCGGGTTGGCCGCCAAGACGAGAATTCTGCGCATTATCAAGTATCTTCAGGAAAAAGGTCGGCGCGGTTCCAGAACCGGCCATGAGTTCATCCCATTGATCTGTATCAAGTCCTGCACGGCACCGCGCCACGGAACATCTGCAATAGCCACACATCAAACCAGCAACTACTCAACGCTTGCAAGCGTCACCTGTGCGAGAAGGCGCAGCGCTTCGTCGTGAAATCATGGACGCGCGCCACAGCCCTGCATCCGAAGGCTGGGCCGGCACCTCGCCGGCCGCGGCAGCCCGCCCGGTCTGCCCATCGGGCTGGCGACACAACGGTCAGGGATGCGGGGGCGCCGCGCAAGAGTCTTGCTCGGCGAATCTGTCAACGAAACAGACGGGCCCGGCGGCAATGAGACGCCGTGGGGCCCGTCGTTCGTGGATCATCCAGCAGACTGGTGACGACCCTGCGGATGCAGAGCTGGCCGGCACGCGCCCCGTGGGCATCTGACGGGCGCACCGCTGCCGGCGCGGCGCGCGGGAGGATCAGTAGTTGGAGAACAGGAGCGTGTTCGGCGAGCCCGTACCGCCGTTCTTGACGGCGCCGGTGGTTGCGTTGGCGACCAGCGCGTCGCGCACCTGCTGCGGCGTGGCGCCCGGATGGCTTGCTACATAGAGCGCCGCCACGCCTGCCACGTGCGGCGCGGCCATGGAGGTTCCGCTGATCGTGTGGGTCGTTGTCGTGCCCGTGTGCCACGCCGCGTTGATGTTTACGCCGGGCGCAAAAATGTCGAGGCAGGTGCCGAAATTGGAAAAGGACGCCCGGGTATCCGTGGCGTCCGTGGCGCCAACGGTAATGGCCGCCGGAAGGCGTGCCGGTGAAAAGCCGCACGCGTCGACCCTGCTGTTTCCCGCCGCAAGGACGTACGTCACACCGCTCGCGATGGACGCGGCGACCGCGTTGTCGAGCATCGCCGAGGCGCCCCCGCCAAGCGACATGTTCGCGACAGCGTTGGGCGCGTGGTTGTGGGTGACCCAGTCGACCCCGGCGATCACCGTGGAGGTGGTGCTGCTGCCGGCGCAGTTCAGAACGCGCACGGCGACGAGCTTTACGGCCTTGGCGATGCCGTAGGTGGCTCCGCCCACGGTGCCTGCGACATGCGTTCCGTGGCCGTTGCAGTCCTGTGCGTTCCCGCCCGGCGTAACCGCGTCGAAGCCCTTTACGGCGCGGCCCCCAAACTCGTTGTGCGACAGCAGAATCCCCGTATCGATGATGTACGCGGTCACGCCGGCGCCGGTGGAGGCGTAGCTGTAGCTGCCGTTCAGCGGGAGTGCGCGCTGGTCCACGCGATCAATCCCCCACGTGGCGCCGCTCTGGATGGTCTGCTCGAACTCCATGGCGTCTGCTTCGATCATCTCCACGCGCGGGTCCGCCAGCAGCGCGTCCCGCGTGGAGTCGGCGAGCCAGCCCGCGAAGCCGTGCAGCACGTCGTGATACACGAAATGGGGCATCACGCCGTGGTCGCGCGCGACGGCCTCGGGGCTGATCCCATCGTGGACGCTGACGATGTAGCTGCATTCGGCCTGGTTGCGGCCGGTCGCAATGTTGTCCCTGGAACAGTGAGATGCACCGCCGGGCGCGGTAACGTCGCCGCAGGCGGCAGCGAGAACGAGCGCGGCCGCAGCGAACGCCGACAGCTTCTTCATGGAGCTTTCGATGGGGAGGAGACGCTGACCCTCTCGCGTGACCGGAGATGGGCCGTGACGGAGACGGATGACCTGGGCGGGATGCGGAGAGTGCCTGCGCGGCAGGGCGTGCGGAAATGCTGGAGCGGGAGCGACACCGGATCTCGGCACCGCGGCGACTCTACGCGTAACGGCACTGACCCGCGAGCGGAACTTACAGCATGGACGCCGCTCGCGCCAGAAAAGTCACGGTGTCCGGGCGGGCTATGGCCCGGCGGGCCGCCGGCTCCGGCTCACAGCACGCCCGCCAATCGACGGCGACGGACCCGGCACTGTCCCAGGTCCGGCGCCGTCGGGTTCACCTACTGCGCGGTGTACCCGCCGTCGGCGCTGAGCAGCGCGCCCGTCATGAACCGGCAGTCATCCGACAGCAGGAACAGCACGGCCCTGCCGATCTCGTCGGGCGTGCCAAGCCGCTGGATGGGCTGGGCCGTCCGCAGGGATGCATGGATCTCCTCCATCGGCGTGCCGCTCTTCTGATGGAAAACTTCCAGCGTGGTCGCCAGCATCGGCGTGTCGATCGTGCCGGGGCAGATGCAGTTGACGCGCACGTTGTAAGGCGCGTAGTCGATGGCGCTGCTCTTGGTAAACTGCCCCAGCGCCGCCTTGCTCATCCCATAGACCGTGCTGGATCCCTTGCCGATGAATACCTGGTCCGATCCCATCAGCACGACATTGCCATATTGCTGCTTCCGCATGACGGGAAGAACTTCTTTCATGACGTAGAACGGGCCTTTGAGATTGATGGACAACACCCGTTCGAACTCTTCGATGCTGGTTTCCTCGATGCCGGCAAACAGATGGACGCCCGCGGCCACGAAGAGCAGGTCGATCCGGCCTTCCTGGTCCACGACGTTCTGCACGCACTGGCGAACCTGGCTGTAATCCTGCACGTCACACGTCTGGAACACGCCGTCCGCCGTCTGCGCGATGTCGAGCACGTGCGTCCGGCAGCCCTCCGCGATCAGCAGCCGCACCACGGCGTTGCCCATTCCGGACGCTCCGCCCACCACCAGCGCCACCTTGTCATGGAACCCGGCCCTCGTCTGCATGGAACGTCTTTTCTTTTGAAAGTTGATGAGCGCACTCAAAGGTGTCGCCCACGCGCGAAGCATTCTCGCAGAACAGGGCGGGACGGCAAGGCCGTCGCCGTATTGACGAGCCGATCACGGCTGCCGGCGGGGGAAGCCGTTGTTCCCGGAGAGCCGAGTCACCGCGGGCGCCGGGCTGGTGCCGGCAACGAAGGTGAGGGACGCGGCGCCGCGGCCACCAGCGCTTGGCCGTGGCGCAGAGGCGCCACAGGGTCAGAAGTGCGGGGCCGGCACACGGCTACGGCAGGAGTTCCTCTGGAGGTTGAAGAAGAGCGCTCCTGGGCTGGATGAACCCCGGCTACGGCTCGTCGGTGAAGGCGTGGACAGAGCGTCGGATCGGCAGAGAGGTGCGGAAGATCGGGTTCATCCTGCTGGCCGGGGCTGGAATGGATTGCCTTCGAGTCTGGAACTCGTCGCGCGCCCTCGGCTGTGGCGCGCGCTGCTCCGGCCGGTGGCACCGATGGTTGCAGGCCTGACACCAGGCTGAGGCGCGCCGGCGCGAGCAGGACCATCAACACGAGTGGTTCTCGAGCGCGGTGTCGGCTGCAGCGCCGGGTTTGGCGGCGGGCAGGAACTCGAGCGGGACGCGATCTTCAAGGTAGCGGGTCCTTGCCTGAAGCGAACTCCTGCCGGGCCTGCATGCCCAGACCGCCCGCGTCGCGCCGCGCCGGGCGAAGGACCAGGGTCCCCGCTCGCCCGGTCCGTAGAAACTGGATTCCAAGCCGCCGGAGAACCACTCCACTTCCGCATCAGGGACCGGGTTCCCAGCTGCATCGGTAGCCACGATGCGGAACACGGCGCTCTCGCCCACGCGAATCCGCCCACCCCGCGGTTCAATCCTGATCCGCGCGACAGGTGGCAGAACGAGGAATTGTACCGAGTCGCGGAGCGTGTCCTGGGCTACCGAGACCCACACTTTCCCCGGCTTGCGAGCCCGCAGGCGTCCCTTGCCATCGACGGATGCAACGCCCGCATCGGAGGAGTGCCAGCGGTACGGCCGCGAATTTTCATCGGCACAGAAGAAATCGTCCGCATCCACCCGTCCAACACGGAGCGTAGCGGCGTCACCCACGACAAAAGGTTCGCTGGATCTCTCCTGCAGGCAAAGCGCTTCGCCCTCCCGGATTGGCAGGCACGAGGCAGCTACACACGCCAGAAACAGAGCAGGGAACAGCTTCATCGAGGATTCGTGCTTGGATGGCCGCGGAGGAACACGAGGGTCGTGGCCGCGGGGACGCGCGCAATCCTTCTGGTCGCTCGATGGATAAGGCCCCCGCATCCACTTCGGCCGCTTCTCAGGCCACGACCGACGTGCGAGCATCTCTGGCTTCCCGATGTGCAAGGTACAGCAGGATCACTCGCAAGCCGATGGCGATGTAGAACATGGAGAGAAAGCTGCCACCCCACCCGTTCGAGAAGTGCCCCCTACCCGCGCGCAAAGCGGATCCCGCCGTCACGGACAGATACAGGAGCAGTTCGCACCCGAGCAGCACAAACCCGCGCCTCGCCGAACCGCGCCAGACAAGGACCGCGCCCACGACGACCGCCCCCAGGCAGAGGTACGCGCCCGCCAGTTGCCACCACGGGCCGACCCCGTAGAAATCGTAGGCGCCCCCAAAGATGAAGTGCGGATTCGCGGCGCTCGCCAGCAGAGTGGCAGTCGCGGCAATCACCAGCAGGCTTCGGCGCATCACGATGAGTGGCAGGCGGGGCTTGATGTCGGCACGGGGCTCAGGAATGCGGGGCCGGCACGCAGGCCCGGTGGCCGGGCCGGGGGCGCAGGTTCAGCGCGGCGCGGCTGAGCCGACGGAATCAGTCTGCGGGGTACGGTTTCGATCCGACGGCGGCACCTGACCTGGCGCGGCGGGGCGCGATGAACGAAGCCGCCCGAGCAGGCGGAGTTCTTCGGGCTGGACGCTGCTCAGGCGAGCCGTTCGTGAACAACCGAACGCAGTCAGCCCCTCAGGGGCGCTTGAATCTGCGTAGAACAGGTACTTACGACCCCGCCACAGGTCCGCTCCACACATCGCCACGTTGCCGGCGGAGGTCACGACAACGGTATCCCGAGCCGGGGGCCCCTTCCAGCTCCTGTCCACCACCACGTCGTAGCGGACGGAGTAGGGATCAGCTCCCGCGAGTGCTTCCCGGGAGGTCACGTAATGCGCGCGGATGACGAGCCCCGTGAACACGGCGCGCGCCGCCCCGTACGCCTGTGGCACCGCGTCCGCGAGCGGCTGGTTGGGATCCCGCATGCAGCTGCACGCCGCGCACGGGGGCGCTGGCGCGGCCGCCGTCAGCAGCAGCGCAGACAGAATCGAGGCAACGACCGGGAGTTTGCGCACCCGTGAAATCTCCGATGTGTGAGCCGCCGAAGAATGCCATCATCGGCGGCGCGGGGCCGGCGCGCAACCTGTCATCCATCCAAAGCACGATCCCGCATCCCACGCAGCCGATGGTCAGGCGGCAGTCGTGCGTCAGGAGCCGGTATCCCCTGCCCTGCCGACCACCGCCAGCAGATCCGATCCGCCGCCGCGGCCCTCGCTTGGCGGCGGAGTCCGCTCAGAGAGGGAGGATGAGCGCGAGAACTCCGGCAAGCGCCACGACGATTCCCCACCGGGCGCGGCCATTCCAGCGGATGTGCTCACCCCGCCAGCTCAGGTACCCGAAGGCAAGAAACGCGAGGAGCAGCAGAGTGACGCCCATCTGGAGCTGTACCCAGCCCGCGGGCTGAATGCGTGCGAGCCAGGCGGCCGCGACGGCCATGAGGGCCGCACACCCCGCGTAGGACAGGGCCAGGTGACGAGGGTTGGCGGCCGGCCGGGTAAGATAGGCGTGGATGCTTCTGTTCATCTCAAAAACGCTCGCGGGGGGGGGATGAATTTCTGCGGACATGAGGATGCTGGCCCGGATGCCTGATTACGCCAGGGATCAGCGGTGCGTGGTCGCCGCACACGCCTTCGTCTGGCTGAAAGCACGCGGGAGCCCCGCGACTCCCAGCAGAAGATCGTCGGATGGATGGCCAGCGCCTATCCGCCGGTAAACGTGGACGGACGTGGTCGCGCACCAGGGCCAGGCCGCTCTTCAGGGGACGGGACAGCCGGCGGCGCAAAGCACCGCCGGCCAGCCTTCGTTCCGAGGTCAGCCGACACCAGAAGGTCACACCAGTCTCAGCAGCCCCGCAACCCGTTGCTGAACGGCGTCGCGTCGGCCTCCGCCACCTTCAGCGCGGCCCGGTGCACGCGATCGCGCAGGTGGTCAAAGCCTGGCTCGCCGAAGCCCGGCAGCTCGGTCACTGCAAGTAGTTGCTCGACCGCGGGTGCCGCCTCGGAAAGAAAGCGCGCCCGCACTTCGCCGAGGACAAGGGCGGATGCGTTCGTGACGGCCATGGACCGCTTGGTCGAGAAATCCGCCATAGGTTTGTCAGCCGCCTGCGAGGCAGGATGATGCGATGCAGTGAACTCGGGCGGGGGCGGCACCATTCCATCCCGTCGGACGGGAAGGGCGTTGATGGGGCATCCTCTATCGCCCGGGGCATTGCTTCAGGCAATCGGCATCGCCTTAGCTGGTGTGATTGGGCTCCGTGCCCGCCCCGACATGCAGACGCATGCCGTAGATCAGGTGGCCCACCTCGGTTTCTCCAAACCAGGCGGCACCCGGCAAGAAACCCCATTGCTCAAAGCCTTGACGGACTATCAACGATTGGCTGGCTTGGTTCACATCGAGCACGAGCGCGAAGAGCGCTCGGAAATCCAGTCGCGCACAGTCTGCCACAGCGTGCTTGATGAGCGCGGCCGCGATGCCGCGTCGCCGGTAAGCGCTGTCCACATAGTAACTGATCTCCGCCGTGTGGCGGAACGCGGCGCGACCGGGACGGTAGGCACTCAGTGAGCACCAACCTGCCACATGCTGGTCACTGACGGCCACGTACAGTGGATAAGTCTCCGGACCATGGCTCTCGAACCAGCCTTGGCGAGACTCGACAGAGACGGGTTCTAGGTCTCCCGTCTGGAAGCCCGCCAGCACTGCCTGATTGTAGATGCCGACGATCGACGGGAGATCGAGTGCAGCCGCGGTTCGGATCAACATGGATCGATAGCAGAGGGGTGATGGGAGAAGTGTAAGCGACCGCTCGCAATCGGATCGCTACGTACAGACAGGGTGCACCCGCACGGGCGGTTCACGCCATCGCTTGCGCTGACCTCTCACGCTCCCGAAATGGCTTCAGCCAATCCTCCGCATCCTGCTCCGCCGCTCGCATCTGCTCAAGAGAGACGGGGCGGCGCCTCAGGCTCTCGTGCCAAGTCAAGAACGCTTCCTGGATATCGGTCGCCGCCTCGGGATTGTCGGCGAGGAGGAGCGCGTGGTAGTTGCGCCGCGTATCGGTATACACGAACATCACGTGCTTGCGGTCAAAAACGAGCACATGCATGCCCCACTGCCAGATGGGCGCCCCGCGAAGGTTGAAAAACCCATTGCGGGCGGCGCCATGGTTCAGCGACTCTCTTTGCGTTCTGATCCAATCTCTGTACTCTTCCACCTGCTCCATGATCTGTCTTTGCGGCACCTGTTGCTCGTCATAAAGTGCGGCGAGTTCGGAGGGAAGCAGGAAGTCGATGTAGCGCGTGACGGCGAACCGGTCGTCGCGGAGCTTGTCACTGAGGGTGTTCTTCCACCTGGCCAGCTTTGTTTTCGCGACCCTTTCCCGCACCTCTTCACTTGCGTCCGCGTTGATGAGATTGATCCCTCCATAGTAGTCGAGACGATCTTTGCTATCCAACAACAGCGAAGCGGCCTTTTCCAGTACTTCATCCGGGGTGCGAAGGTACTCCACCTCAGTCTTCCGCTTCATGGCATCGACCTGGCTCTCCAACTCCTGCGCGCGGTCTTCCATTGCCCGCGCGCGCCGGTCCATGGCACGCATCTGCCGCATCGTGGCGTAACCGGCCGCGGCGAGGCTGACGATGGTAACGGCGATTGCAACCCGCCACCACCCGATTGCCTCTTTGAGTTGAAACAGGTTCGCTGCGTTTCCCGCGACGATGGCGACCGCGCTCGATGCGGCCGCAGCGATGATCCACGCTGTACGGAGGAGTGGCTTGTTCTCAACGTTCGACATAAAATCCGCATTGATCAGGTAGGAAGGAATAGAGCATCAAATATGAAGAGCAACGCACCCCAGGAACTCGCGCGTCATCTTAACGACGCCTTTTACCGGAGGCTGCCGAGCAGTATACATCATGAATCCACACTCATCAAGACTTTAATTCGTGTATTCCCCTTGGGTAGTACTAAGGTGCAACCCCGCGGAATAACGGGCGCTGGCGCGGATCAGACGGCCGCGGCATAATGACAGCTCCGCCGATTGACATCACATCCGGCACACTGTCATGCTTAACACGATCAAGTCAAGGACGGACACGGTGAGCATTCTCCTCTTTCTTGCTATCGGGCTGGTGGCGGGCGTGCTTTCGGGACTCTTCGGCATCGGAGGTGGGGTGCTGATCGTGCCTGCATTGCTCCTGCTGGCGCGCATGCCACCCGCGACGGCGACGGGTACTTCTCTGGCGGCACTCCTGCTTCCAGTCGGGGCGCTGGGCGCGTGGCAATACTACGAGCACGGCAATGTAAACGTGGTCGCTGCCCTTTTTATCGCGCTGGGGCTCGCGGTGGGGGCGTACTTCGGCGCAAGCTACGCGCAGGGCATGTCGCCGTTAGCACTACGGCGCGCGTTCGCAATCTTCCTCTTCCTGGTGGCTTTCAGGATGTGGTGGGGGGATGAAGGCCGGCCCGCCGCTCCAACGTCCGCGGAGAGCCCCGCGCAAGTGTCTTGAAGGCACGGCCGCTTGAGCACGATGCATCGGCCCCTGTTGGGTCCGAGTCACGGGACACCGTTGCCGTAACTGCAGGTCCGGGGGCTATACGCAGGTTTCCCGCACACGTTTTCTGGCTCTTACATCAGCAACATGCCAATATACCCACCCATGGCAAAGATGGACGAGGTGCTGCAGTGTGGATCTACTTCGACTAGATAAAGTCGGTCCGCTGGGCCGAGGCTCATGTGTCCCCGGGCGAGCGGGATACGCGGAGAAGCTGCAAACGGCACAAGGAACGGTGCACGCGCGGTCCAGCGACGGATACATGGGTGCGTGGACACCCAGTGAAAGCGCTTCTCCGGAGTCGTTGTGCCTGCCGGAAGTCATTCGCGACACGCAGGGGTGCTGACACCCGCGCCGTCACTCACCGAAGCTGCCTTGCGACGCAGGAACTGCACGCCCCGCACGACGAGTTGGGATGGCCTGCCGTGTCCCGGGAGGCCGTGGGGCGTCTCGTAGGCGGAACCGGGGTAGGCGATGAACACACGGCAGCCGCGGGTGATCCTCCCCGCAGCGCCCGTGTGTTCATCCTCTGCGGCATGCCCCGCTGCTGATCAGCGGCCGGCGGATGTCCATTCGGCGCATCGGCCCTGTTGGGCGGCTCTTCCAAACGCTTCAACGTTTCATGCGACGACCCGCGCCTCAATGTTCTCCGCAAGCGACAGCGCCGCATGCTGGGTTCTGGATCGACCGAACAGGTGTAGGCGCAGGACTGCTATGCCTCCTTGTACGCGCGCTCCAACGCGGCCACGTCGAGCTTCACCATCGTCATCATGGCCTCCATTACGGCCTTGACCTTTGCGGGGTCCTTGTCGCCGACCAGCTCCATGAACCGCTTCGGAACGATCTGCCACGAGAGGCCGAACGGGTCCTTGATCCACCCGCACGCCGTGGGCTCCGCGCCGGCGCTGACGAGCTTGTCCCAGTACTCGTCGACCTCGTTCTGGTCCTCGCAGTCCACGTAGAGCGAGAATCCTTCTGAGAAGCTGAAGTACGCCCCCCCGTTGTAGCCCATGAACGACTGACCTCCGACGACGAACTCGGCGGAGGTGATGGGGCCGTCCTCGCCGGTGCGGGCGACGTTCCTGATCTCGGAGTCCGGAAAGGTGGAGGTGTAGAACTCCATCGCCGCTTCGAGCTGGTCGTTGAACATCAGGAACGGGGTCACCTTCGTCATCGGAACTTGTCTTCTCTATGGGGGATGATGGTAATCGAAGATTCCCAACGCGCCGCGAGCCGGTGATAAGTCCCACCCGGAGGTACGCGACGGTCGTGTCTGCCCAACAATGCCAAGCGTCACGGGTGCGGGGCCGCATTGCAAAGCCTGTGTCCCTGCCGAAAACTTGGCCGGCCCCGCACTCGCTGCAGCCGATGTTAGGCGCGCGAACGACGGCACCCACCAACACCGAGAGGCGTACCGCAGGTGGGCACCGCCGGGTACAGGAGACACTCTGCACCCGGAGTTCTCCTCACTCCATCAGTTTCGCTGAGTCCAGCGCCGCTAAGGCCCGCGCCTTCAGTGGGGACTCGTCGTCGGTCCGTCGTACCACCTCGATCGCCTCACGCAGTTCACTGCGGAAAAACTCACCACCGCCTTCCACTAGCGCAATAAGCACCTGAAGGGCTGCCTCTACGTTGAACGGATTGCCATGGCGGATGCTAAGATGGAGCCACTCAATACACTTCTGGACAGCTAACGTTGGACCCCGTTTTCTCAGACTTTCAACCTCCTCTTCGAGTAGGTCGATTTTCAGCCCGGTGAACTCGTGATCCAAGTTGTTCAGTTTCCTAGCGATCGGATTCAGCGCAAACGTCGCTGCCAGTTCAGCTTCCTTCCGTACGTCGTCCCTTAGAGCCGGCAGCGCCTCCTGAACCTGAGTCCGCAAGAATCTTAGCTCTTCAGTGAACTGATCCTGCTGGCGGCGTGCTTCTTCTCGCAGACCTGTATCCAAGGCGCGAACCTCCTGCCTAACTGCTACAAGCATTTCCTCCCTGATTGCGTTCTTGTCCCGTTCGTAGAGACGGAAATTCACCCACCAGCCTGATGCAAGGAGTACTGCCGCAAGGGTGAATACACCCCCCAAAGCCCAGTACACCGTGTTCAACAGACTTTCGTCGTACTCACGCAGGATCTCAATTTCTTTCCTCTGAAGAAGTACCAATGAATCGGTACTAGCGAGCGCACGAATGCCCGGCTGTCCCGTGTCGCGCTGAGTAGTAGCAGTTCTAGCCCTGGTCGTTGAGGATGCCTGACCACTTCCGGCGGCGGGGCACCCAACCAAAAAGTAGAGCAGTAGCGCGATCATCGCGAGTTTTGTTGACATTCAGGCCTTTCAGATGTCGGTCCCGGAGGATAAGAACTCTTTCCCCACTGCTTCTCGCCTGCCCTACGCATGCAGAGGCAAGTGAATCTAATACTCAGACAAGTGGATGAGCGGGGTGGGATCAAGTACAGAGATCTTGAGGGAACTCGCGTCCTATGCGGACCGCCGAACAACGCAAAAGGTCAGGAATGCGGGACCGCCGGGCAACACTTTCCTCTGCCCACAGGGTGCGAGGCTCATCCGCTGCACCCGACCGCCAGGCCGCGGGCGGTGAGATAGGGTAGCCGAGCGGCGGATGGGGGTTAGTGAGCCGGGATGAGCGAGTTACAAGCAGAGCTAGCCGCGTAGGCCGGCACTGAGCAGCAGGCCCAGCAGCGCGCAATTGATCGCCACGGTCGCCCAGAATACTACCTGGAACTCCAATTTCCGAGTCTTGTGTCGCACTTGATCTTGAGCGAGAAGTCCTCCAGGCCAGCCGCCGAGCAGGTCGATCAGGTGGAGTGTCCGTTCTATGGTGCGCATCCTGCCAGCCTGAGCAGCATTCTTGTCATGGCGGTACAGCAAAAAGGCGATACAGCTCAGTGCGCCGAAGCCTGTCGCGACCGCCGGCGCGATCAGCGCTGCAGCCCATCCGGCCACCAAGGCGCCGAAAGCCACGATGGCAGCCGCCGTTCGCCATCCCGCCCGGCCGGTCTGCCTGTTCTTCGCCATCGAGACTGTCGCCGATCGGTGGGGAGTCGCGTAATGGACAGAGGCCGGGGGTGCTGGGCCACACGCGCCCATCCTCTACGCCAACAAGATGAGTGCGGTACCTGGCCTCACAAACCAGCCGAAGCGTTCTTCTTCCGGAAATAGCGAACGTTGAAGACGATGGCCAACACTACCGCGAGAGCCTCAGACGCGGTGGAGAAGAAGACAACGGCCCCCATGCCACAGCTGCCTTCAAACGCGGATCCGAACCAGGAGCAAGGAACAACGTATAGTGCCGCGAGACCGAGAGCGGCCGCGGTGACCGCGGCCAGCAAGCAAAGCCCCACTGCAACGGCGACTGACTTGAGCATGTTGGTCGGCAACGATCATACGGCAGGGGGTGGGGTCGCGGGACCGCAGAACATGGGTTCGTGAGCCTGACGATACAAGAGTCAGGGGTGCGGGGCCGGAGTGCAGGCCTTTCCTCTGTCCGAACGTGTGCAAGCCCGGCATCCGCCGCAGCCGATGATCACTCCACTGACTGCCTGCCGGCCAGGATGGTGAGGCTTCCGTCCAGGTCAGGCGCGCGGGGTCGCCGCGGCGGAGCCTGCCGTCCTTACGCCAGACGCACGGATACGCTCGTGGCGAAACGGACGAACCCCAGTGCATGAGCGATCCGCACCGACGCCGCGTTCGCATCGAGCGTGCGGTATTGGGCAACGAGCCCCCGCTGCACCGCCGCCCGCGCCGCGGCGCCCACGGCGGCACGTCCGAGCCCGCGGCCACGGTACGCCGGGGCCGTCACGATGGCGAGATGGGCGATGCAGCCATCCCACACCTCGTATCCCGCCAGGGCGGCGAGCCTCCCGTCGACGAACACACCGACCGCCGTCCCCCCCGCGATGTCGCTCCCGCCGTGCTCCCACTCCTCGGGCGAGCAGGCCGCCTTCAAGGCCTCCACCCAGGGCGCGTCGTCACCCGTGAGCGGTCGCGTCGCAGGCTCGGCCGGCCCCGCCACGCTGTCGGCATACCCGATGAAGGCGGGGCCGATGACCTCATGGGCACCCAGGTCCGTGAGCGCGGCGAGCAGCGCCGCCGGGCGCGAGACGGACGCGGGCGTCCACGCAGCCACGCGCGAGGCGAGCGCCTGAACCAGGTGGGGCGGTGCGGAGACGACGGGGGCGCCGCTCATGAGGAGGATGAACACGCCGCGATAGTCGCGGAGCCGAGCCTGATGCGAGAGGAGCAGAGGCGCGGGCGGCCGCAGTTCCCCGGGCTCACACCCGAGAAAGCGAGCCCAGTAGCGATCCACGACGTGTGTTGCACTGCCAGATAGCATCGCGGGCACCTGTCGGTACAAGGGGTCAGGGGTGCCCGAGGGCGCTAGAAACCTGCCCGGCGCTCGGCCGAAAGCAGGAAGCGCCCCCGGTCGCCTGCATCCGCTCGTCAGCTGCCCGCGCGCCGGTAGTGCATGGCGACCGCGCCGTTGCGGAGCGGCGTGGACGAGACCAGCTCGAGCCGTCGCGTGCTGGACAGCCCGCTCTGGTACAGGGTGGGGCCGTGACCGGCGATCCGGGGCTGGACGAGGAACTTGTATTCGTCGATCAGATCCAGCCGGTCCAACTCGGTCGCGAGCTTGCCGCTGCCGAGGAGCACGCCGGCAGGGGTCGCGGCCTTGAGCTGCTGCACGCTCGTGCGCAGGTCGCCGGTGACGTGATGGCTGTTTGTCCACGGAAAGTCGGTTCGCGTCGACGACACCACGTACTTCGGCTTGGTCTCCAGCTTGACCGCCCACTCGCGGATCGCGGGCGGCGCATCCTCGTCGCCGCGGGCGACCGCCGGCCAGTAGCCCTCCATCATCTCGTAGGTGACGCGGCCCCAGAGCATCGCCCCGCCCTCATCCATCATGCGGGTAAAGAAGGCGTGTGTCTCGTCATCGGCGATTCCCTCCTGGTGGTCTACGCAGCCGTCCAGGGTGACGTTGAGGCTGAAGGTCAGAAGTCCCATGTGAGTTCGATTCCGAGTTGGGTGTTCCGCTGGATGTCGCTTGTCGACGAGTACCTGGCAGCGGCGAACGCCACAAGGGTCAGGGCGCGCGGGCCGCCGCGCAAGACTCTCATAACGCCCGACGGCATGTACGACTCTACCCTGTGGCCGATTGGCACGCGACGGCGGCGGACTGCAGGATGCGGCGTCTGACCGAAATCGTGGCGTGGCTGCTCTACCAAACGGGTCAGCTGGCAGAATTCCCCGGTTCCGGTGCTTGCTCGCAGATCGCGTGGCTGTGGAATGTGGCGTCGCCGAAAGGATAGGGAACCGAGAGGGAGGATGGCTCGAAAAGGTGAACCACAACACAGTACTCCCGCCCAGCGATGAAGTAGAGATACACATTCGGAGCGAACGTGGCGACACGCTGGGGCTCACGTGGAAGCGAGACGGAGCGTTCGAGCACCCGGCTGAGTTCGGCCTCCAGTTCACCGGAGTTTCCCCAACGGGCGCCGCGCCGCAGGGCGGGCGTCCGCGCCATCTCATCTTCGTGAGCCTCACTGCGGCCGATCACAATCATGAAGGGACCGGAGTCCGCTCGTTCCTCGAACGGAAGGTGGCCGCCGCTGCGTTGGTGGTACTCGCGGACAAGCGCCCGGAGGGAATCCGCGGCGGCGAGGCGGACGGGATCCTGTGCACGCTGGTACGCCGTGTCGGCGGCAACATACGCGCTCCGACACGAACTGATGGCGAGGGTTGCGGCGAGAACGATTCCTTGAGCGAATCGGCGGCAGTAGACGGACGAACGGGACATCTTTCAAACGCTCGGAGACATGGGTACCCGCTTGGCCCACCCCATGGCAGTTCAAGAGGGCGGGCGCCCAACGAGGGCCAGGGTGTGGGGCCAGACGCGCAGCCTGTCCGCAGGCCGAAAGCATGCAAGCCACCTCCCACGCAGCCGATGGTCAGGAGTGAGCCCGGGCCTGCACCATAGCGTGCCACAGTCTTCGGAATCGAAACATAGGTGCGGATTCGTTCCCTGCAACCGATTGTCAGGCGGGCGCGCTCCTGGCGAGAAACTCGGCAATACTTTCAGCGGACTCATCGGCTGACAGATGCGTCGTATCAACGGGATGATCCGGCGTTGGCATGATCGGGCGATCGAAGCGACCCTGCGCGGCAGCCATCTGATATTTTGCGATGCCTTTTAGTTTCGCGTACTTCGCGCGATCCGGCTGCTCCAGGCGCCGGTGGAGCTCATCAGGCGCACATCCCAGTTCCACGAAGCTGACCACGCCACCTGCACCGTTGATCCGCTCCTGGAGCGTCGGAATGAATACGTCCGGGACGGTAATCTCCGGTGCAAACGTGAAGATCACGCCGGATAAACCGGAGGAAGCTGCACGTGTGAGTGAGGAAAGCCAGACCTCCTCGCGAAGCTCGATGAACTCCGGGCTGCCGAACTTGAACAGCGATAGCGCGAGATCAAAGGCGAGGTGGTTATGGAACAGCCGGAAGCCGGTACGCTCGGCGAGGTGCCGGCCAATCGTGAGCTTTCCGACACCGGGCCGGCCGTAGAGCACTACAAGTTGAAAGGACATCGAAACCGCGTGGATAGTTGGACGGGCTGACGACCCGAGGGTCAGGGGTGCGGGGCCGGCGCGCAAGCCTTTCGTCCGCATCCCCTGCAGCCGATTGTCAGGCCGCGGCCCGGCCATAGATAAGTTGCGCGGCGTAGCGCGTCGTCAGATAGCTGCACGAGCGTCAACCGGTACCAGCGCGATCGCAGGCGATTCGCCATCATTCACGTAGCGGCGGTTCACGATCGCCGTGCAGTCCCAGAGCTCCGCGGCGATCGCTGGGAACTGCGCGCGCCAGCGCTCCGCGTCGGGCAGTTCGACCAAGAGGACCTCTTCCCGCCCAAGGGTCACATTCGCCATTCCCGCTGAATCCTCCTCCCGCAGGTATGACATGCAATCGATCCAGGCGTTCATGTTCTCGCCATACCAGCCCGGAAAGCCGAGCGCCCGGTCGAACTCCGCATGGAAGCTCGTCTCATCGGAGATCGCGGCGGTGTTGATGCGGATGCGTGCCATTCGCTTTCCTTGCGACGAAGTCGGGGTGTCATGGAAACTCTCAAGGTGACGGAGCACCTGCAACTGCTGCCATGTCTGCCCAGCGGCCTGACGACACAAGGGTCAGGGGTGCGGGGGCGGCGCGCAAGCCTCTCCTCGCCCGAGGGGATGCAGCGCTCCGCAGACCGCAACCCGTTCATCAGCCGCCACTGAGCGCGAATTGAACGCGTCCGGACGACTCGACTACGATGAGGCCACGACAGCGTCCATCTGACCTCGGGTAAGAACGAGAAGATTCCTCGGACTGAACGCGTTCTTCTCAAGCGCCATTAGGAGGCACAGGTACTCGCGAATCCGTAAGAGAGTGTGCAAGCGGTCCTCGGACCAGCAGACAACAATCCCAACCCGGCCAAGCGCTGCGGCGTTAAGCGCACTTCCGATCAGGTACTTGGCCGCGGCGTTCCCCTTTTCGATCTCCACGGCGACGAAGCAACGCGCGTTCAGGTTACCATATTGGAGTGCTTGGAAATCAGGTCCGTGGAAGTCGCTTCCGAAGGCACCGACGTTGCGCTGGTGCTCGTCAGCCAAGGACTCGATGAATGGGCGATTCACGGCGAGTAGCTCATCATACTCGCTGATGTACTGACGCCTAACCGCGAATGGTCCGACGGCGATGTCAACTGCAGGAGAGTACATCCGACGTGCGTGGGGTTTCCGATAGGGGAAATACGCTCTCTCCTCTGGAAGGATCGCATCCCACTCGGTCTGCACATCGGCCCAGCCACCAAGTACAACTCGCAGGCCCTCTGCCAATGTGTTTTTGTACCGGTCAACTTCGCGGAGACGATCGTAGAAGTGCATCATGGTGGCGGGATCGATCAGGGGGAGCGGCATAATTCCTCGAGGATCAGCAGCGCGGGGTCGACACGCAAGCCTCTCGTCCGCCGAAAGCATGGAGAGCGCCGCGGCCTACCGCAGCCGCATGTTATCCCAGAAGCTGCAGCAGCTTGCCAACTCGTAGCGCGCTTATTCGCGCTCCAGTTCCTTCGCCAGTTCGGTCCAGCGTTCACCCCTTTCTGTTGCCAGCTTGGCCAGGACGCTTTTCCAGTCGCTAGGAGGCGAGCGAAAGTTTGGATTCGATGGGTCGAGACGCGCTTGACGGATCGATTGAACCGACACGCCGGCTGCTACGGCGATGTCGGCGTGACTAAGGCAGTCGGTAAGTTGATCCGTGGCCGTCTTGAAGTTCATCTCTCGTCTATGCGCTCGTTGACAGCCCGCCGGCCGTCTATGATGATATAGACAACGGGGCGGAAGAGAAGGCTGGCCGCTCTCCCGGCAAGAAGACACGACCAGCTTCACATGAACGACCCAGGAGCCGTCCGATCCGTAGAGTAGCCCTGCCCGGCGGCGCGGGTCAAGAGATGGAGTTCAGCATGGAACAGCAGCAGCCCCGGCCCTCGCCGATGCGGCTCCTGGAGATCCTGAAGGACCGGTTCGGCGCACTCGAAGCGGTGGCGAACTCCTGAATCAAGCTCGCCCGCTACGCGCCGCAGGACGAAC
The DNA here is from genome assembly GCF_014202995.1 of Longimicrobium terrae. Taxonomy (NCBI): domain Bacteria; kingdom Pseudomonadati; phylum Gemmatimonadota; class Longimicrobiia; order Longimicrobiales; family Longimicrobiaceae; genus Longimicrobium; species Longimicrobium terrae. Next base: position 88,195 of record NZ_JACHIA010000002.1, on the reverse strand, counting down.
TGGCGATGGACTTGCTCGGTGCTCGAGTTCGGCAGCCGCCTGCGCGACGCGAGGGATGGGGCGATGCAGTGGGCGCAGGCACGAGGGGTGGCACCGCTTACCTGAAGAGTGCGCGGCAGCTGCAGGGAAGCCGGCGGCGGCCGTGAGCGAGAAGCTATCCCGAAGTCCAGCCGCAAGCGTGGCTGACGCAACTCTGCCAAGGCCGCGGTTCCGCGCCGGATGTCGCCTGCAGTGCCGCCTTAGGCTTGCGGCTCTGCGTCCGGACGGCCGTGTGTATCCGCCTCAGCGTACGTGGAGGCGTGGGCTCGTATGATCTCGAAATTGTTTTCACAGGAGTAGACTTGTCTATCAGCGTTCAGCAATTGGAGTGCATTGTAGTGAAGCACATCATTTCGGTGGAGAGCTTTTCGTCGACCCTGAACATCGTGCATGGCGTGGAAGTAATCGGGATGATACATGAGCAGCGCCACCCTCGGACTCAGCGGATAGATTATCTCAAGTCCGTACATGCTAGTTCGCCCCAGCAGCAGGTTCTTCAGAATGCCGCCATTGCCCGTCATCTCGCGCGAAGGAGAAGAGTTGCTTAACACGTCATGAACAAATCCCATCACAGGGTGGTCTGATGTACAGAGTGGCAGATCGGCTACGTTTACACCAATTCGCCAGATATAATAAAAGAGATCCGTCGCAATCTCCGGTATCTCGCCGCTTTGCCAGAGAAATTGCTGGTGTAGCGCCCCCACCCACTCAGGAGGTAATGTAAGATCCAGCTGAAGATCTTTGGTTATTCCAGGGTTCTTTTTCTCCAGGAATATCGTAGCATCCTCGATGAGTAATTCACCTATACGTTCTGAGATCTGCTGCCGAAACTGAGGCGTACGCGCTAATTGAATTGCTACACAGATCGCCATCGTCTGCCTTTCTTCAAGGCTAGCTCCCTTACCGTCGGCGACACGCAAAGCCGCGTTTATCACTTCATTGAACGCATCCTCCCACGTCCCGAACTGCCGTTCAAACGTGTCAGGCGAAACATCGTCAGGAAGTGTCCCCTGTTGGTCCCGCAGAAAACCGTCATTGTAGAACTTAGCCTGGCAGACGTCCCGAACATTCGGAAACGCTACGCGTCCAGTCGGCTTGTCAAACATCCAGACATGGCCTTGGTCTGGTGAGAAGCGACGTAGATACGATTGTGGAACCCAATGTTGTCGGCGGTAGTTAGTCATCCGGATTATACGCGAGAGTTTGTGGAGTACCGAGCGACAAAAGCTCAGTGGATCAGGCGCATGCGCACAGGGTGGCGACCGCGGGGGCGGTCGGGTAGTGCATCGTCCAAACGACCCGCTCGGCTGGCGGCATGCGCGGAGGCGGGCTGGCGGACGGTGAGTTTCTGGGCGCCGCCCTTGAGGATGGCCTGCTTCACCTCGCCGATCGCCTTGGTGATGCGGATCTCGCGCGGGCAGGCTTCCGTGCAGTTGAAGAGCGTGCGGCAGCGCTATTCCCGGCGCGAACGAATCATCAGCGCCCGCCATCGTGCGGCAGCCGTAATCCGCCGAGCCGCGCCTCGATCCAGTACGTAACCGCGGCTTCCAGCGATTCGAATCGTTCTTCGAACAGCTGGCATCCGTGATCGACAATGGTTACCCCGTACCCGCCCGCGCGGCGAACCAGGTGCACGCCGTCGCCCGGAGGGGCATCTCGCACGAACGACTCCAGGCCGCGCTGCCGCGCTCGGGACACGATGTCGTCGAGCGACACGGACCATTTGTGCCGGAGCGCTTCGCGGGAGAGCCGATAGCGATCCAGCAAAGGTCCGAACCGGCCGGTCAGCACCGCGTCCATCTGCTCATCCGCAGGGATCCGGCGATTCAGCATCGAGTGCTCACGAGTGGGTTTCCTGCGCCCCGGGCATTGGGGGATCCAAGGGCTGAACGACGATTCCGCCAAACCGTGCCTCCCGCGCGCGGCACACCACGCCGTCGATGAAGCAGAGGTCGCTGGGGTACTCCTCGTCGGTTGCGACGTATTTCCCGATGCACCCGCCAAACATGCTCCCGTTGCAGAACGCAACCGCTCGCCCGTCCTCGGCGGTCGCGCGCCTCACACACGCGCTGCAAACGTACGCTGGATATCGCGCGTTGGGCCGCACGTCTGATCCGCAGATCGGGCAATGCTGTGAGTCAGGCGGGTTGGACATATCGACCGTCACTGTGACGCTGAGACGTAGAAGGTTGCCCGAACTGGCGGATGCGACTCCGGCCGCCATCCGTCTTGATGCCCAAGGGCGTGCCGGGCGAAAGCACGGCCGCTCAACCGTGGTGTGCGGCGGGCTGGCGAATGGGAACGAGCAAAAACCGGCCCCGCAACGTGGACGCCGCGGGGCCGGTCTGTCGTGCGTGTCGTCCAGCGATCCGCAATCAGCCCGCGTGCGCCGTGTGCGGCTTTCGGACGGTGACGTTCCGGGGGCCGCCCGTGAGGATGGCCTGCTTCACCCCGCCGGTCGCTTTGGTGATGCGGCTCTCGCGCGGGGGCCTCGGTGCAGCTGAAGCCCGTGCGGCAGCGCCCCACGCCCGCGTGGCTGTTCAGACGCATATCGGGCGCAGCAATGATCTGTGCGGCGGCGGAGAGGGCTCCGGTTGAATCTCGGGCGCGTACCACACACAGCACTCTTCTCATCTTGCGCCATAAACCGTCAATCACCATCTTGGCAGACCGTGGACGCCCGTCCACCAGCTCAGCGTCACGCAGGGCGACGAACGCCGCCCCGGAACGCCGATCACGTGTTACCAGGAGACACCGATGCGAAAGATGCAGCTCGACCTCGACACGCTGGCCGTGGAGTCGTTCCCCGTTTCGCCCGAAACCCGCGGGGCCGGCACGGTGGACGCGTACGAGGCACCCACCCCGCCGTACGCCTCGTGCGGCTGCACCACCGGCGCGTCGTACATCGCCCGGTTCTGCCCCCCTCCGGTCTCGAAGACCACCTGCGCCGAGTTCTGACACGGTGCGGGTGCGCTGAACGATTCGTAAAAACCGGCCCCGCGGCGAGAACGTCGCGGGGCCGGTTTGTCGTGCATCGTCCGAACGCACCGATCAGCCGGCGGCGTGCGCCGAGACGGGCTGGCGGACGGTGACGTTCTGGGCGCCGCCCTTGAGGATGGCCTGCTTCACCTCGCCGATCGCCTTGGTAATGCGGATCTCGCGCGGGCAGGCTTCCGTGCAGTTGAAGCCCGTGCGGCAGCGCAACGCGCCTCATGGCTGTGCGGAATCCTCAGCCGTCGTCCGCCGCATGCGTGAAGCCGGCGATCACAGCACAGAGAAGTCAGATGCGTGACCGGCCCTTTTTGATTCCATACCCACTTGACCCCGAGATTCGGCAGTTGGAAGTACGCCCACCACCTCCACGCTGAGCCATCGGAGACGAGGCAATCTCGGTAGTCCGCAAGATCCACCTCGCGCAGCCTCCACGCTTGCTCCTCCGTCACCATGATGCGGCGCGCGCCGCTCGGCCCCACGTCGCCTGCCTTTTCTCCTTCGCGAGGACGGGGCACGTCCTCCGGCCATGGCGTCTGCGTTCGCACGCCGTCCATGCACTCGGTTTTCGTAACTTCGAGAAACACGGGGCCCGTCCATGCCGCGGCGGTACTTGCCTGCTCCTGCACGGCATCATGGGCCCGCCGGTAGTAGGCGGTAACAGGGTCGGGCAGTGTGGCGTGTGCGGCGTTCAACTGTCGACAGTCCGTCCAGCGCTGCCGCCCGTCGTACGACGTGGTGTCGTGGGCGAGCCCCGCGCAGGCATCCGGCCGCCCGATGTGCTCGCTCCAGGGGTTGTTCAAGTGATGGCAACGCATTGCCCCGCCGGTCCAGAGGCATAGCGATTCAATCGCTCCGTCGAGGACCTGCCACTCAGGCGGCATCTGGACGTCGCGAAGCTCCGCATAGGCGGTCCGCTCCGCCGCGCTCCCGTACAGCCGCCGCACGAGTGCCGTGTCGGTGACGGTGCGGTAGCCGCCACCCCCCGGCGCGCGGAAGATGATGAGGCCGTCGTCGTACGCAGCGAGCATGAAGTTCCGGCTGGTACCCAGAGACTCGACGGGCGAGTACTCCCACACGAGCAGGGGTACGGGCGAACGCGTACTAAGCGGGCGGAGCGTGGCGGCCAGCGGCGTAACACGGCTTCGCCCGGAACCCGCTGTGCAGGCTGCGCAGAGAACGGCTGTGATGCCCGCCATGAGCGACCTACGGCGCACGAACGTAAGGGGCGAAACGGCGGGCAACGTTGTCATCCAGCGTAGCGCGGGGGGCGACCCGCACGAGCGGACCAGCCACATTCCGGCCCGCATCGCAATACTCGCCACAAGATTAAGGCGCATTTGCACAATCTATCGGAGTTCAACCGTCACAACCTCCGGCATGAGAACGCCGCTGTGAACGGAACCCGTACAAAACCGGCCCCGCGGCGTTCTCGCCGCGGGGCCGGTTTGTCGTGCATCGTCCAGCATCCGTCGATCAGCCGGCGGCGTGCGCGGAGGCGGGCTGGCGGACGGTGACGTTATGAGCGCCGCCCTTGAGGATGGCCTGCTTCACCTCGCCGATCGCCTTGGTGATGCGGATCTCGCGCGGGCAGGCTTCCGTGCAGTTGAAGATCGTGCGGCAGCGCCACACGCCCTCACGGTCGTTCAGAATCTCCAGCCGCTCATCGCCCGACCCGTCGCGCGAGTCAAAGATGAAGCGGTGCGCGTTCACGATCGCCGCCGGACCCACGAAGTTGTCGTCCGCCCAGAAGCTGGGGCAGCTCGTGGTGCAGGCCGCGCACAGAATGCACTTGGTGGTATCGTCGAACTTTTCGCGGTCCGACACCGTCTGCCGGCGCTCGCGGCCGTCCGTGGGAACCGGCGAGTCGTTGATCAGAAACGGCATCACGGAGCGGTACTGCGCAAAGAACGGCTCCATGTCCACCACCATGTCCTTTATCACCCGGAACCCCATCAGCGGCTCGATGGTGACGCTGTTTCCAACGTCCCGGATGAGGACCTTGCACGCCAGACGGTTCACGCCGTTGATGCGCATGGCGTCGGACCCGCAGATGCCGTGGGCGCAGCTGCGGCGGTAGGTGAGGGTGCCGTCCTCGTACCACTTCACCTGGTTCAGCGCGTCCAGAACCCGGTCCGTGGGGTCGGCATCCACCGTGTACTCGCGGTACACCGGCTTTTCGTCGGTGTCCGGGTTGAAGCGAAAGATGCGCAGCGTGATGCGCGAGTGCGCACCCGCCTTGGCGGCGGCGCGCACGGAAGCCGCGCCGCCCGCGACGCCGGGCCGGGACTGTGTGGGAGCGGCCATCAGTACACCCTCTCCTTGGGCTGGAACTGGGTGATGGTCACCGGCTTGTAGGTGATCTCCATCTCCCCGTTCCGCTGGGTGACGAACGTGTGCTTGAGCCAGTTCACGTCATCGCGCGTCTCAAAGTCCTCGCGCATGTGGGCGCCGCGGCTTTCCGTGCGGTTCAGCGCGCTCAGCGCCGTGACCTCGGCCAGGTCCAGCAGGTTGCTGAGTTCCCAGGCCTCCAGCAGGTCCGTGTTGAAGCGCGTTCCCTTGTCCACGATGCTCACGCCCGCAAAGCGCTGCTTGAGCTCGCGCACCTTGGCCAGTGCATTCGCCATGCCTTCGTTCGTGCGGTAGATGCCGACGTCGTCCTGCATCACGTCCTGCATCTCCTCGCGCAGGCGCGCCGCCGGCTCGCCCTTGGGCACGCCGCGGATGCGCTCCAGCTGCTCGCGCGCGAAATCCTCCGGGTTCTTCGGCAGCTTGGGCAGGTCCGCCGTCGCGCAGTACTCCGCCATGGCGATCCCGCCGCGCCGGCCGAAGACCACCAGGTCCAGCAGCGAGTTGGTGCCCAGACGGTTGGCGCCATGCACGGACACGCACGCCGTTTCGCCGGCCGCGTACAGCCCCGCCAGCACCGTGTTGTTGGCGTCCGACAGCGCGCGGCACTGCGCGTCCGTGGGAATGCCGCCCATGGCGTAGTGCGCCGTGGGCTGAATGGGCATGGGCTGCTTGACCGGATCAATGCCCAGGTACGTGCGGCAGAAGTCGGCGATGTCGGGCAGCTTGTTCTCGATGACGTCGGCGCCCAGGTGCGTGGCGTCGAGGTACACGTACTTCTTGCCGTTGATGCCCCGGCCGTCGCGGATCTCCTGGCTGATGGCGCGGGCCACCACGTCGCGCGACGCCAGGTCCTTCATCGTCGGCGCGTACCGCTCCATGAACCGCTCGCCGTGGTCGTTGCGCAGGATTCCGCCCTCGCCGCGCACGCCCTCGGTAATCAGGATCCCCAGGCGGTAGATGCCGGTGGGATGGAACTGGTAGAACTCCATGTCCTCCAGCGGGATGCCCCGGCGCAGGGCGATCGCCACGCCGTCACCCGTGTTGGCGTGCGCGTTGGAGGTAATCGACCAGACCCGCCCGAAGCCGCCCGTGGCGAATTCCACCGCCTTGGCGTGAAAGACGTGCAGGTCGCCCGTCGCCACCTCGTACGCCACGCAGCCGCAGCAGCGCCCGTCGTCGGCGGTGATGATGTCCAGCACCTGGAACTCGTCGTAGAACTCCACCCCCTGCTTGATGCAGTTCTGGTAGAGCGTCTGCAGGATCATGTGCCCGGTGCGGTCCGCCGCGTAGCAGCTGCGGCGAACGGGGCCCTGCCCGAAGTGGTGCGTGTGCCCGCCAAAGGGGCGCTGCGCGATCTTGCCGTCCGGGGTGCGGCTGAACGGGAGCCCCATGTGCTCCAGCTCGATGATGACGGGAATGGCTTCCTCGCACATCGCCGCGATGGCGTCCTGGTCGCCCAGGTAGTCGGAGCCCTTGACCGTATCAAAGGCGTGCCACTCCGGATGGTCCTCTTCCAGGTTGGCCAGCGCCGCGCACACGCCGCCCTGCGCCGCACCGGTGTGCGACCGCGTGGGGTACAGCTTGGAGATGACGGCCGTGCGCAGTCCGGGCGTGCGCGACAGGTAGATGGCACTCATCATCCCCGCCCCGCCCCCGCCCACCACCAGCGCGTCGTACGTATGAGTATGGATCATGACCGCAGGCCGCGGGTGAAGTCAAAGGTCAGCAGCGCGAACACGCCCCACGCCAGCGTCAGCCCCACGACGGTGTAGAGTACCATCTTGACGATGTGCCGCGTCTTGGGATTGCGGACGTAGTCCTCCACCGAGTACCGGGCGCCGTTCAGCCCGTGCAGCAGGGCGAAGCTGGCGAGGCCGATGTTGAAGAGGCGCCACAGCGGGTTGTTCCACCGCGCCAGCACCACTTCGGCGCTCAGGTGCTCCACGCCGATCATCAGGTTCCACCACACCAGGTGGTACAACGCCATGAAGATCAGCAGCAGCCCCGACACGCGCATGAACAGCCACGAGTAGAGCTCGAACTTGCCCTTCTTGGCCAGCTCGCCCTCGGGCGACTGGTAGCCGCCGCCTGGCCGGCGCTCGCCGCGCCCGGTGTCCTCGACGTGGATCTCGGTGGTGCTCATCGCGCACCCTCCAGGCTCACGGGGGCCACGGGCGCGGGCGCCGCGGAGGCCTCCACCGGAACGCCACCGTTCAGCTGGCGCTGGCGGGCGCGCTCGGTGCCCGGCTCATCCGCCAGGCCGAAGAGCGGGGCCAGCATCATCCACGCGACGGGGAGCATGAGCACCGCCGTCATGCCGATGGCCACGTGCGCCAGGCGCCGCTGGTGCAGCATGGCGATGGGCCAGAAGTCCTGGATGATGATGCGCAGGCCGTTGAAGGCGTGGAACATGACCGCGAAGAAGATCCCCAGCTCCGCCACGCGGAAGAGGGGGCTGCGGTACAGGTCCAGCGCGTGGTCGTACCAGTCGGGCCGGTACACCACCAGCGCCGTGTCGGCCACGTGGATGATGAGGAACAGCAGGATGCCCAGGCCGGTCACGCGGTGCAGCAGCCAGGTCCACATCCCGGCGTTGCCCTTGTAGCGCAGCCCCTGGCTGAAGGATCTGGCTCGGTATTCGGTCGCCATGTTCGGTGCTCCGTCCGGGGCGGATGCGCCCGCCCGGTGGGGTGCTGCAAAGCGCGCCGCGCCCGGGTGGGCGCGGCGCGGTGAAATCGCCGCGATCAGACCAGCGCCATCGGCTCCAGAACGGCGTCCGCCGACTTGCGCAGCGCCGCCTTTTCCTCGTCCGTCAGCTCCACCTCGATGATCTGCTCCAGGCCGTTGCGTCCCAGCTTGCAGGGCACGCCCAGGAACAGGTCCTTCATCCCGTACTCGCCCTGCAGCCACGCGGCGCAGGGAAGAATGCGCTTCTTGTCCTTGACGATGGCTTCGGCCATCTGCACGGCGCCGCTGCTGGGGGCGTAGTACGCGGAGCCCGTCTTGAGGTACTTGACGATCTCGGCGCCGCCGTTGCGCGCGCGGTCCACGATCGCGTCAAGCCGCTCCTTGTCGATGAGCTGCGTGATGGGAATGCCGCTCACCGTGGTGTAGCTGATCAGCGGCACCATGGTGTCGCCGTGGCCGCCCAGCACCATCGCCTGAATGTCCTCGACGGAGACGTCGATGGCCTCGGCCAGGAACGAGCGGTAGCGGCCCGTGTCCAGCACGCCGGCCATGCCGATGACGCGCTCGCGCGGGAAGCCGCTGGCCTTCATCGCCACGTAGCACATCACGTCCAGCGGATTGCTGACCATGATGATGATGGCGTTCGGCGACACGCGGGCGATGTTTTCCGCCACCTGACGCACGATGCCGGCGTTGGTGGTGAGGAGGTCGTCGCGGCTCATGCCCGGCTTGCGGGCGATGCCGGCGGTGACGATGTAGATGCCGGAGCCGGCCGATTCCTCGTAGCCGTTGCTGCCGGTGACGCGGGTGTCGAAGCCTTCGATGGGAGCGGACTCCCACTGGTCCAGGCCCTTGCCCTGGGGAATGCCTTCAGCGATGTCGATGAGCACGACCTCGCGCGCGAGCTCCTTTTCGGCGACGCGCTGGGCCGCCGTGGCGCCCACGTTGCCCGCCCCAACCACCGTGATCTTGTCTATCATCTTCAAAGCCGATGCGAAAGAGAAGTCGGGCCGCCGGACGCTTGGTTCCGGGCGGGCCGGCGGTGGCGCCAACATAGACGGCCCCGCGCGGTGTGTCAACGGCGGTTTGACAGGGAATTTCGGGTGTGTTTCGGGCGATGCGGACCCGCCCGCGCCCGGCCATCCGTTTCCTCCGTCCACCCGGTCCGCTCCGCCCGCGTGACACGCCGCGCGCGGGCCCGTCTGCATGGGAAGACGGGATCGCCGCGGATCTGTGACAGGCTCCGTTCCATACACCGCACCCGCCGCTTCGCCCAGTCCCGGTGCGTCACCGCCGCCTTTGCTCGCGGGGCGGGTTCTACTGCATCTCACGCGGGGGTCGCGGGGGTCGCGGGGAACAGCAACGGCAGGGCATCACACAGAGCTACAGAGTCAACAGAATGGGATAACCGAGGGATGATTATCGGATGAATGGATCGGTGGATGGATGGATGATTTCCGCTGTTCCCCCGCGACCTCTGCGGCCCCCGCGATCTCCGCGTGAGTGCTGTTGCTGTAAAAGCCCGGTCGCAGGGGAACACGATTCTACTGCACGCCCACGGAGCGCCCCTGGCTGCTGAACACCACGCCATCCGCATCGTTTTGAATGGGCTCCCAGCCGGTTTGAAAGCCGCGTTTGTTCGCCTGCTTGCGGGCTTCGCGGAACAGTTCGAGACCGTCGGAGTGGACGAGGAATGCGACGAACTGCCGGCTGGTGTCAGCATCGGCCAGCGCGCGCTGGAGTTCGGAGGAGGGGCGGCGCACCACCCGGCCAGTATCGCCCGCTTCCGGCTTCATGCGGTACCGCAGCCCCAGGTTCCCCGACGTGACGCTTCCCGCCACCGAAACCTCGTGGTTTCCCGCATCCGCCGAAAAGTCGTAGATGCGGCGCAGAACCACGTTGAAGTTGTACCAGTTCAGGCGGGGCAGCCCGCGCAGGAGCTGGGAATACGCCGAATCCCCAGCCTCGGTGCGCAGCCGCGCGATGCGGTCGCCCCGCACCTCAAAGAAGATCGCCTCCTTGTCCGTATACTCGTGCAGCGGCGTGTGCACGATCACCGTTGCGTCCGCGGCGGCGAGCGTCACGAACAGCAGGACAAAGATCATTACCCCGACCGTGTTGGTCAGCGTATCCAGAAAGGAATCCAGATTCCCCGCCGGCTGGTTTCCGCCGGTGCGCCGTACCCGCTTCATCGGCGGATCCTGAGCTTCCAGCCCTCGTCGATGGGCTCGTACCCGATCTTGATCCCCCGTCCCTCCACCTGCCGCCGCACCTCACCAAAGTGCGGGTACCCCGACGGACGCAGCGCCACGATGATGTATTCGTCTGCCTTCCGTTCACTCACGTCGCGGAGCAGATCGGCGAGCGGGGTATCGCGGCTGCCCAGCCGGCTGGCGGGGACCCTCTCCCCCCCGGGATGCAGCACCACGCCCTCACCCGTCACCTCCACGTAGTGCGGCCGCAGAGTGACGTTCTGCCCGACGCTGTTCAGCGCCACCAGGGTGATGGAACGCCGCGAACCCAGCGGCCCGCTGGCGACCAGAATCACCAGCAGCACCAGCGTGCCGATCACGCACGCCAGGACGGAGAGAAAGGGAAACAGCTCCGCCGTCAGCGCGGCTCCCCGGCCCCGGCTACGCGTCGCCATGGTTCCCCACGGGCCGCACATCGCCGTCGGCCTCCACCAGCGTGATGGTGCGCGGGAGAGCGAGCCGGTCCAGCGCCGGCCGCAGCGCGCGCAGCGAAATCTCCACCTCGCCCAGGATCTCCTGAAGGCGCCCGGTGTGACGCAGCGCGTCGATGCTGCGGTGCAGCGACTGCTCCAGAGCGACGACCTCGGAGGTCTGGGCGGCGAGGGCGGCCAGTTGCTCCGCGCGCTGCCCCAGGGCGGCGGCGCCGGCGTGCAGGGCTGATGAGACGGTGTTCACCGTGGCCGCGAACTGCTCTCCGGCCGCCTGGATCTGGGCGCGCGATTCGACCGCCGCCGCATTCTGCTCCGCCAGCAGCGCACGCGCCGTCTGCACCAGCGTGCGAAGCACGCGCTCGTCGCGCGCTTCCAGCCGGGCCCGGGCGGCTGCCTGTTCCTGCTCCGCCAGCGCGCGGTTCTCGGCCTGGGCCTGCGCCAGCGCCTGCCCCGCCTCACCTACCGCGCGCGCCGCGTCCTGGGCAGCGCCCGCGATCTCCGCCGCCGCGGACTGCAGGTACGTCCGAGCATCACGGACCATGGCTTCCGGGGAGGGCAGCGCGCCGCGAACCACGTGCTCCACCACCCGGTGCATCGTCTGTTCGTCCACACCCGCCGGCCGTGCGGCGTCTGCGCCGGGAAGGCGGGCGATCACCTGGTCCCGCGTGTCGGCGTCCAGCGCGAGGATCGCGCGGCGCTCCCATCGTTCCAGCAGCACCAGCGGCAGCATGACCGCCACGCTGAGCGCCAAGGCAAGCAGCGTGGTGTCGAACGCGACCGCGAGCCCGGTCGTCACGCCGCCGATTCCCTGCTTGATCTGTTCGATCTCTTCGGCCTTCTGCAGAAAGCCCGAAAACCCGGCTACCGCGGCACTGATTCCCACGACCGTGCCGATGAAGCCGAACAGCGGAATGGCCCATACCGCCACGCGAGGGACGGAGTAGGCCCCCTCCAGCGCCGCTTCGGCCTGCGCGGTGTCGTCGTCCGATGCCGCGGCGGCGGCCGAAGCCGATCCCGAAACCAGGTACGCCTGCAGCGCGCGGGCGCGAAGGAGGCCCGCCCGTCCGCCGGCCCGCGCCCACCGCTCGCGCAGCGCAACCAGCGCCACGCGGTTCCGCGCCTCCGCCGCCGTGAGCGCGGGCAGACGCGCCGCCCCGGCCAGGTCGCGATGCGCGGCGAATGCATGCGCGGCCCGCCCGGCCAGCAGCACCAGCGCGGTGCACGCCAGAAACACGGACGCGTACTGCATCCAGCCCCGCTCCAGCAGCAGGACGGCCAGGTACGATCCGCGAAACGGCTGCAGCGCAAAGTGCGTGGCGGCGGTGAGCGCGGCACCGGCGAGGAGCGCGACCGGAACGCCGGTCCCGCCTTGCGCCGGACGCGGAACGGAGACGTGGGCGTCGGGCTCCGTGGCCGCGGCCGCGGCCGGAGGGTACACGGCCGCCTGCTCGGGGGGAGGAAGAACAGTCTGCATCAGGGAGCGAGAGAGGATTGGGGACCCGTGATTGCCGTCCGCATTGCGGGATGGCCGATGCAGACTGGGTCGGCCCCGCGCACCAGGATTCCCGTTCGAGCCGTCCGCGATCGGGGGCCCACTCCCGCGGCGCGCACACCATGGTTATCTTTGCAACCTCCTGTCGGACAGGCACTTGGGCAGGGATCGCACGCCCGCTTTTCCGCTGGACAATTCCCGAATTCATGTAGAACCCGGAACGCCGCCGCCCACCGCGACGGCGCGTTTCCTTTTTCCGCGATCGTCCATGCACCCTTCCTCCAACGGTGACCGGGAACCCGCATCCGGCACCGCGCCGCCCACGGCCGGCACGCGCACCGGCAAGCCCCTGCCCCGCCATCGCGCGAACACGTCGGTGTGGCCGATGCGGATGGGAATCGCCGGGCTCGTTCTGCTTTCGTTCGTCGCCGGGTTCTGGGTGTGGGCCGCGGCGCGCGGGCCGCAGCTGCCCCGGCTGGCGTATACCGAACCGCTTTCCGCTGTTTCCGCGCGCCAGGTGGCCTCGCTGACGGTCCGCCCGGGCGACGTGATCATCGGCGAGTGGGCCGGCACGCGCGGCGCGGCGAACGGCGCCGATCCGGACTTTCTCGTCGACTACCCCGTGCAGCAGGTGGACGCGCTGGCCGCCCGCGCCGAAGCCGCCGGCGTGCGCCTGACTCTCGCCACGCGCCCGCCGCACGCCACGCCCGAGGCCACCCTCCGCTACCTGCTGACCGCGGCTCTGTTCATCGGCCTGGGATTCGTGTTCTACCGGCAGATGCGTCCCGGTGGATCGAATGCCGAGCTTGGCGGGACGGGAAAGTCCGACGTCACCTTTGACGACGTGGCCGGAACGCAGGGGGCGGCGGAAGAGCTGCGCGAGATGGTCGATTTCCTTCGCGCGCCGGACCGGTTCGCGCGGCTGGGCGCGCGCATCCCCAAGGGCGCGCTGCTGGTGGGCCCGCCGGGGACGGGAAAGACGCTGCTTGCGCGCGCGGTGGCGGGAGAGGCGGGCGTTCCCTTCTTTTCCGTCTCCGGATCGGAGGTGACGGGCTTTCTCGTCGGCATGGGCGCGAGCCGCATCAAGTCGCTGTTCAAAAAGGCCCGCAAGCGCGGCGGGGTGATCTTCATCGACGAAATCGACGCGCTGGGCGGCAAGCGCGGGCGCAACCGCTCGCACAACGAGGACGACCGCACGCTCAACCAGTTGCTGGTGGAGATGGACGGCTTCGATCCGCTGCACGGCGTGGTGGTCATCGCCGCCACCAACCGCCCGGACGACCTGGACGAGGCGCTCAAGCGCCCGGGCCGCTTCGACCGGATGGTGAGCGTAAGCCCGCCCAACGCTTCGGGGCGCGAAGACATTCTGCGGCTGCACGTGGGCCGGCGCGGCATTCCTCTGCACGGCGAGGTGGACCTGGGCCGCCTGGCGCGCCTGACGCCGGGAAGCACCGGCGCCGAACTCGCCAACCTGCTGAACGAGGCGGCCATCGGCGCCGCGCGCGAGCAGCAGGGCGAGGTGCGGTGGGCGCACCTTGACGCCGCGCGCGACCGGCTGCTGCTGGGCAAGGAGCGCACGGGCTTCCGCGCGCTGGACCAGGAGCGGTGCACGGTGGCGTATCACGAGGCGGGACATGCGCTTGTGGGCGTGCTCTGCGCGCCGGAAGACGGGCTGCACAAGGTGACCATCCAGCCGCGCGGGCAAGCGATGGGCGTGGCCTACTTCGCGCCGAGCGACGACCGGTTTCTATATCGGGCTGGGCGGGCGCGCGGCGGAGGAACTGGTGTTCGGCCCGCTCGCCATCACCAGCGGCGCGCAGAGCGACCTGCAGCAGGTGAACGGGATCGCCCGCAAGATGGTGTACCAGCTGGGGATGGGCGTCGCGACCGGGCTGCTGATCCACGACGGCGAAATGGGCAGCCTGAGCGCGGAGGCGCACGCCCGCATGGACCGCGAGGTGCAGACGATTCTGGAGCGCCTGTACGTGCGGACACAGGAGGTGCTGGAGGCCAACCGCGAACCGCTCGCCGCGCTGGCCCTCGCGCTGCTGGACCGCGAGACGATCGAGGGCGACGAAGCGGTGGAGATCATGGAGGAGGCGGGCCTTGCACGTCCGGCGTGGCTCGCCGAGGCCTTTGCCGCCCCGTTCGCCCCGCCCCGCGCGCGCCTGGCGAGCTGAGCTTCGAGGCGTGGTCTGCCACGAAAAGAGGTCCGGCCGCGAGGCCGGACCTCTTCCGTTTGCCTCTTTTTTTCGTCGCGCGAATACGACTTCCCTCACCAAAGCCGCCGCGGGGCGTCACTCGCGCTCGCCGCCCATTCTGCCCCGCGGAGCTGGATGCACCGACGGATCTGCTGGCGGCAAGCCGACATCCCGCGAAGCACGCGGCGCGACGGCCTGCGCTCGACCAGACAGAAGCCGCCGCGGGTGGTCCGGAGTGTCCACCTGTGGCGGCTTCCGGCCGTCTTCCGCTCTGCCGAAATCGTTGTAGTATTGGGCTCCCGCGACTCCGGAGGAGGCCATGAAGCACAACTACACGGCGGTAATCCAGAAGGGGAAAAATCACTGGATTGGTTGGATCGAAGAGGTTCCCGGCGTCAACTCTCAAGGCCTCACCCGAGAAGAGTTGATGGACAACCTTGAATCAGCGCTCGCGGAGATGCTGGAGATCACAGAAGCGCCCGGCCCAGGTAACCAGGCGCCTCCGTGACCCGCGGAGCTCCAGGTATCTGTCCCGCTCTGGCGAGGTGCGGTCAGATGCCCTGGCCGCCGGAGACCTCGATGCGCTGCGCGGTGATCCAGCGGTTGTCGTCGGAGAGGAGATTGGCGATCATCGGCCCGATGTCGTCGGGGAGGCCGACGCGGCCGAGGGCGGTGATCCCCGCGAACACCTTGTTGAGTTCCGGGTTGTCGCGCACCACGCCGCCGCCGAAATCCGTTTCGATGGCGCCCGGCGCCACCGTGTTGACCGCGATGCCGCGCGCGCCGAGTTCCTTGGCCATGTACCGCGTCAGGACCTCCACCGCGCCCTTTACGGCGGCGTAGGCGGCGTACCCGGGATACGAGATGCGCGTGAGCCCCGTCGACAGGTTTACGATCCGCCCGCCGTCCGCGATCAGCGGAAGCAGGGTCTGGGTCAGGAAGTACACGCCCTTGAAGTGCACGTCTACCAGCCGGTCGAACTGCGCTTCCGTCGTCTCGCTGATGAGCGCGTAGTCACCGTGGCCGGCGTTGTTGATGAGATGATCGAACGTATCGCGTCCCCACGTGTCGCGCAGCGCCGTCCGCAGCCGGCCGGCGAACGCACCGAAGCTGGCTACTTCGCCTGTATCCAGCTGCAGCGCGACGGCCTTGCGGCCCATTGCGGAGATCTCGGCGACGGCCGCATCCGCCTCGTCCGAGCGGCTGTGCCAGGTGAGGACGACGTCTCCGCCGCGGCGGGCGATGTGGGTGGCGGTGTTGCGGCCAAGGCCGCGGCTTCCGCCGGTAACGAGGGCAATCGTGTTCATTTCCGGGCTCCTGTGGTGTGATCCAGCCGCCATGGGGCGACGACACGAATCTACGCCAGCGAAGCGGGTGCTCCTTGCCGGAATCGCGAAATCTCTTGCCTGATCCTCCAGCATCGCGTGCGCGGCGGAGGGGGACGGAGTAGCTTGGGCGCATGACCACGCTGATGGAAGCCGTCCGCCGCCACGCGGAGGCGCACTCCGATTCGTACGGCCTGGGCCAGACGCCCATCCCGGGCCTGACCACCGTCCAAGCCCTCGCGCCCGGCGGTCTGGTGCACGCGGTCATGCGGCCGCTGGTGTGCCTGGTGCTGCAGGGGACCAAGCACGTGACGATGGGAACACAGGCGTTCTCGTTCGGCGCGGGCGATTCCATGCTGATCACGGCGGACGTGCCGACGGTCAGCCAGATCACCCGGGCGACCGCCGCCGCGCCGTACCTGTCGCTCGTGCTGGAACTGGATCTTGCCGTTGTCGCGGAGCTTGCCGCGCAGATCAAGGCCGTTCCCGCCGCGGGCGGCGCGCGTGTGCGGCTTCAGCCCACGGACACAGAGGTGGCGGACGCGGCGCTGCGGCTGATGCGCCTGCTCGATCGTCCGGAGACGCTGCCGGTGCTGCAGACGCAGATGGTGCGCGAGCTTCACTACTGGCTGCTCGCCGGCCGGCACGGGGCGGACATCCAGCGCCTGGGCTGGCCGGGCGGGCACGCGCAGCGCATCGCCCGCGCGGTCACCGTGCTCCGGGAGGAGTTCGCCCGCCCGCTCCGCATCGAGCGGCTGGCGGCCACGGCGGGGATGAGCCCGTCCTCGTTTCACCAGCACTTTCGCGCGGTGACGTCACTGTCTCCGCTCCAGTTTCAGAAGCACTTGCGGCTGATTGAAGCGCGGCGGCTGATGCTGTCCGAAGGGAAGTCGGCCAGCGCCGCGGCCTACACGGTGGGATACGAGAGCGTACCGCAGTTTACGCGGGAGTACGGCCGCATGTTCGGCCTGCCGCCCATGCGGGAGACCGCCGCCGCCCGGAGCCTGGTGGCAGCGGGCGGCTGAAGAAGGCGCGGCAGCAACGGCGGCGAAGTCCGCCTTGGCGGACTGCATCCCTTCACCCGGACGCGCCTGCGGACGATGACGGCTCGTCATCATCCCGATGCCCGCCGGGGGTGGCAGGGGCGCGGCGGCGGTGTATCTTGGGCGCGACGGCGCTTTCTGAACCCTTGAGACCGGCGAGCCGATGTCCGCGACCGAATACCTGCAGCGTAACCGCGAAAAGCACCTCAACGAACTGATCGAGTGGCTCCGCATTCCCAGCGTGAGCGCCAAGAGCGAGCACAAGGCCGACACCGCGGCCGCGGCCGACTGGCTGGCCGAACGCATGCGCGAGGCGGGGCTCACGGTGGAGATCATCCCCACCGCAGGGCATCCCGTGGTGCTGGGCGAGTGGCGCGGGGCCCCCGCCGGCGCGCCGACGCTGCTCATCTACGGCCACTACGACGTGCAGCCGCCCGAGCCGCTGGACGAGTGGACCAGCGCCCCGTTCGAACCCGAGGTGCGCGACGGCAACCTGTACGCCCGCGGGTCCGTGGACGACAAGGGCCAGGTGTACCTGCACGTCAAGGCGGTGCAGGCGCTGCTGGCCGAAGGCGGATCGCTTCCCGCCAACGTCGTGTTCTGCATCGAGGGTGAGGAAGAGATCGGCTCGCCCAACCTGGCCACCTTCCTGCGCGACAACGCCGAGCGGCTGGCGTGCGACACCGTCGTCATCAGCGACACCACGATGTTCGCGCCCGGGCTGCCGTGCATCACCACCGGGCTGCGCGGCATGGCCTACATGGAGGTGCGCGTGCAGGGCCCCGCGACGGACCTGCACTCCGGCGCGTACGGCGGCGCGGTGGTGAACCCGGCCAACGCGCTGGCCCGCATCATCGCGCAGCTGCACGACGACCAGGGCCGTGTGGCCATTCCCGGCTTCTACGACCGCGTCCGCGAACTGACGCCGGAGCAGCGGCAGGCCATCGCCGGGTTGCCTTTCGAAGAAGAAACGCTGCGCAAGGAAGTGGGCGCGCCCAAGCTGAGCGGCGAAGCGGGCTTCGGCTCCATCGAGCGCATCTGGGCCCGTCCCACGCTGGACGTGAACGGCCTGCTGAGCGGCTACACCGGCGAGGGCGCCAAGACCGTGCTTCCCGCGCGCGCGATGGCCAAGATCAGCATGCGGCTGGTGCCGGATCAGGACTTTCACGAAGTGGAAAAGCTCTTTACCGCGCACGTGCAGTCGCTGGCGCCGGAGGGCGTGACGGTGGAAGTGCTGGCGCTGCACGGCGGCCAGCCCTGGCACGCGGAAGGGAGCGGCCCCGTGTTCGACGCGGCGGCGCGCGCGCTGGAAGCGGCGTGGGGGCGCAAGCCGGTGTTCATCCGCGAGGGCGGGTCCATTCCCATCGTGCAGGCGTTCCAGGAAACGCTGAACGCGCAGGCGCTGCTGATCGGCTTCGGGCTGCCGGGCGAGAACGCGCACGCGCCCAACGAGTGGATGTCGGTGGAGAACTTTCAGAAGGGCGCCGAAGCCATCGCCGGGATGTACGAGGAACTGCGGTGACGGGTGGCGCCGAGGGGGAGGCGCGGGCCTTTCTGGCGGAGTTGGAAAGCCGCGCCGCCCCGCTGAACGCGGAAGCCAACCGGGCGTGGTGGGACGCGGCCACGGGTGGGGGCGAGGCCGCGCTGGAGCGGTCCACCCGCGCCCGGGCGGACTCCCGCGCGCTGCTTTCCGACCCGGATGCGGCGCGCCGCATCCGGGGATGGCTGGCCTCGGACGAGGTGTGCGATCCCCTGCTCCGCCGCCAGCTGGTCGTGCTGGACCTGGAGGTGACGCCCAACCAGCTGCCGCGCGAAACCATCGACCAGCTCGTGGCGCATACGGCGGAGCTGGAGCGCGTCTTCTACACCTTTCGCGCGGAGATCGGCGGCGAGCGGGTGACCAACAACCGCATCGTCGACATCCTTTCCACCGAGCGCGACTCGGATGCGCGGCGGGCCGCGTGGAACGCAAGCCGTGCGATCGGCGAGCCGCTGGCCGAGCCGCTTCGCGCCATGGTGCGCGCCCGCAACGCCGCGGCGCGCGAGTTGGGCTACGCCGACGCGTACGCGATGGACCTGGAGCTTCAGGAGATCGGCGAGGCGAGGCTGTTCGCGGTGATGGATGAGTTCGAGCGGCTGAGCGAGGCGCCGTTCCGCGCGCTGCGTGCGGAGATGGACCGCGAGCTTTCCGCGCGCTACGGCGTCCCGGTGGATGAACTGCGGCCGTGGCACTGGGAAGACCCGTTCGCGCAGGAGGCGCCCGCGCTGGGCCGCGTGGAGATGGATCGATACTTCGACGGTCGCGATCCGGTGCAGGTGGCGACAGGCTTCTTTGGCGGGATCGGATTGCCGGTGGAGGCCGTGCTTGCGCGCAGCGACCTGTACGAGCGCGAGGGCAAGGACCAGCACGCCTTCTGCCAGGACATCGACCGCGAGGGCGACGTCCGGATTCTGTGTAATCTGCGCCCGAACGAGAAGTGGACCGGCACCCTGCTCCACGAACTGGGGCACGCGGTGTACGATGAGCTGATCCCGTCGTCCGTTCCGTACTTTCTCCGCCAGCCGGCGCACACGCTTTCCACGGAAAGCGTGGCGATGTACTTCGGGCGGCTGACGCGCGAGCCGGCGTGGCTGCGCGAGGTACTGAACGCCGGCATCGGCGCGGCGGACGAGGCGGAGATCCGCAACCAGTCGCGCGCGGCCATGCTGGTTTCCACGCGGTGGATGCTGGTGATGGTGCACTTTGAGCGCGCGCTGTACCGCGATCCGGACCGGGCGGACCTGAACGCGCTCTGGTGGGAACTGGTGGAACGGATGCAGCTCATCCGGTACCCGGAGGCGCGGCCGGACGGGACGGAGTGGGCCAGCAAGATCCACCTGTCGCTGTCGCCCGTGTACTATCACAACTACCTGCTGGGCGAGCTGATGGCGTCGCAGGTGACGGCCGCCGTGCGCCGCGAGGCCGGCCTGGCACCGGACCGCAGCATTGCCGGGGAGCCGCGGGTGGGCGCCTTTTTCCGCGACCGGATTTTTGCTCCCGGAGCCACGGTCGACTGGAACGGCCTCCTGGTTCACGCCACCGGCGAGGATCTGTCGCCAAGGTTTTTTGTTGAGCAGTTCGTTTTGGAGCAAGTGCGTTAGTGCTGGGTGCGTGAGTGCGTGAGTGCCACGTCTGTACGTCGATTGGCTGCTCGATCGAACCTCAGGCCACCGCAAAGCGACAGCAGTCGATCAACAAGCGTCGGTCGATGCGCACGACAGGCCCGCGCCGACGCGCGACGGGAACGCGGGGCCGCAGACTGACCGCGGCCCCGCGTTCTGGCATTCTGCGATCGACATGAGAAGCCGCGCACGGCCTCAGCCCTGCGGCTCACCCGGTCCGTGCCGCACACGCCGTGAGGCGTCATCCTGAGAAGGCGTCGGCCGAACTGCCCACCGCCCCGAAGCCTGGCGCCGACGAAGGATCTACTTTCCCACCGCTCCAGCTCCGCGTTCCGCACCAGGTCCGCCTGCCCCCGGCGGTTCTCGTCATCCAATCACTCCTTCATCCCGGAGCCATCCCGTGCCCACCGCATCCGATCAGAATCTCCTCCGGGCGCTGCTCGATTCCTGGGATCGCAACAACACGATCCTCATCAATCTGCTGCGCACGGTGCCGAACGGCGGGCTGGCCGCGCGGGCGACGGCGGACAGCCCCACCGTGGCGCAGCTGTTTACGCACATCCATTTCGTGCGGATGGTGTTCATTGCCGAGGACGCGCCGGAATTCGCGGGCGAGCTTCCGGATGCGGAGTGGATGGACGAGCGCGACCCGGACCGCATCGCCCGCATGCTGAACGACAGCGCCCGCACCGTGCGCGACGCGGTCAGCGGCCGGCTGGACGCGGATAAGGAGATGGACATGCACTATGACCATCCCATCCTCCTGCTGCAGCACATGGTGTGGCACGAGGGCTATCACCACGGCCAGATCAAGATCGCGCTCAAGGCCGCCGGCCTCGCCGTGAACGACGACGCCGTCGGGCCCGCGACCTGGGGCGTATGGATGAAGAAGCGGCGCTGAACCGGGATTCCTCGCCGGCCGAGGCTCCCGGTCCAAGCGAAATCCATCCACCAGAACGTGAGACAGAATCTCGGCAATTCCGCATCTGTTGCAGTTCATGAAACAAGGCCAAGGTCTTGCAAAGCCGCGCCGCGCCATTCGGCAAACCATGGACAAACAGGTGTGGAGGAGGACGGGATGAGGAAGATGTGGAGCAGGTCGGCGGCGCTGGGGTGCGCCGCGCTGGTCGCGGGTGCGTGCCAGACGATGGACCCCGCGATGGCCGGAGCCGGGCAGCCCGCGCCCGCCGGGATGATGGCGCAGCCCGACGCGCAGATGCAGGCCGTGCTGGACCAGCTTGCCGCGCTCGGCGCGCGGCCGGTGGAGCAGCTGACACCGCAGCAGGCGCGCACCCAGCCCAGCCCCGCCGACGCGGTCAAGGCGCTGCTGCAGCGCTCGGGACGCAGCACCGCGCCGGAACCCGTGGGCAACGTGCAGGACCGCACCATTCCCGGCCCCGGCGGCGCGGCGATTCCCGTGCGCATCTACACGCCGGCCGGAACGGGTCCGTTTCCCGTCATCGTGTACTATCACGGCGGCGGCTGGGTGATCGCCACCATCGACACCTACGACAGCTCGGCTCGGGCGCTGACCAACGCGGCGCGCGCCATCGTCGTTTCGGTGGAGTACCGCAAGGGCCCGGAAAACCGCTTTCCCGCCGCGCATGACGACGCGTTCGCGGCGTACCAGTGGGTGGTGAACAACACCGCGTCCATCGGCGGCAACCCCATGAAGATCGCCGTGGCCGGCGAGAGCGCGGGCGGCGGGCTGGCGGTGCAGACGGCCATGCTGGCGCGCGACCGCAACGTGCGCGCGCCGGTGCACGTTCTGGCCGTGTACCCGATCGCGGACGGCGACACGGAATCGCCCTCGTATACCGAGAACGCGATGGCCAAGCCGTTGAGCCGCGCGGGGATGCAGTGGTTCTTTCAGCACTACCCGCGCACCCCGGCGGACCTGCGCGACCCGCGCATTTCGCTGACGCGCGCCAACCTGCGCGGCCTGCCGCCCACCACCATCGTCAACGCGCAGATCGACCCGCTGCGTTCGGACGGCGAGGAACTGGCGGCGGCGCTGCGGTCCGCGGGCGTGACGGTTCAGCAGCGCACGTGGCCGGCGGTGACGCACGAGTTCTTTGGGATGTGTGCCGTGGTCACCAAGGCGTGCGAGGCCGTGCAGTTCGGCGCCGCGGGCCTGCGTGGCGGCTTCGGAATGTAATCTGTCCCGGCGGATGAACGAACGAAGCCCTCGCGATTCATCGCGGGGGCTCCGTTCTGTTTTGAGATGAATGCGTGGAGAAGCGGACCGGATTCGTTGCGAGCGGCCGCCTGAGCGGATGAATCCGCCGCTCAAACACCGCAAAGCCCCGACACCTCCCGCTGGCGCGTCCGGTTCGGGGCTTCAACCGCGTAGGACCTGAGGATGCAGTTCTGCAACAGCCGGATTCGCGTCGTCCAAGGAAGTTCTCAACGCGAACCGGCAACCAGGGACACGCGCCGACCCCGCCTCCGCACCGAACGGCTCCCCCTCCCCCGCTTGCGGGGCGAGGGGGCTGGGGGGAGGGGGGCGCCCGCCGCCGCGCCGAACCCTCCAAAATACACGGCACTGGGGTGTGCTCCCTCTCCCACATCCGTTCGTGGGAGAGGGTCGTCGTGCGCAGCACGCGGGGTGAGGGCATCACTCTCCGGCGCACACCAACTCTCCCCTCGCCGGAACCCCTACCCCCACCGCCCCAGCGCCTGCCCCAGCCGCACCGCATCCCCCGGCTTCAGCCCCGGATCCAGCGTCACGTGGCCGGGCTCGAACACGAGGACGACCGTCGATCCCAGGTGAAACGTCATGATCTCGTCGCCGCGCCGCACGGGGACGGCGGGCTCGTAGCGGCGCGCGGCGGACTGCAGGCCCCGGCGGTTGGTGACCCACGCGCTCGCCCCGGCCGGCGCGTTCCACTCGCGGTCGAACGCCGCGCTGATCCGGCCCACGTTGTACGCGCCGACGGCAACGACGGCCACGCGACCCGCCTCGCCGTCGATGTGGCACATCAGCCGCTCGTTGCGCGCGAACAGGTCCGGCATGTGCGCCACCGCCGCCGCGTTCACCGGCAGCAGCGCGCCGGGCACGTGCCGCGCCTCGCGGATCTCGCCCCCCAGCGGGGCATGGATGCGGTGATAGTCCCTGGGCGACAGGTACAGCGTGATGAACGCGCCGCCTTCGTACCGGGCCGCGGCGGCCGGGTCTTCCAGCAGCTGGGCGACGTCGTACAGCCGGCCCTTGGCCTGGATCAGCCGCCCCTCGCGGATCACGCCCAGCTGCCCCACCGCCCCGTCCACCGGCGACGCGAGAGCGGACGCATCCACCGGCCACGTGCGCGCACCTGCCGCGAGCTGGCGGGTAAAGAAGCGGTTGAGCGTGGGATACGCCTCCAGCGGCAGCTCCGCCTCGCTCGCGTCCGCGCCCACCGCGCGGGCGAACGCCCCCAGGACGGCGTTGCGCATTCCCGGCGGAATGTGTGCGTCCGCCAGCCGGCCGAAGCCGCGGCTCAGGGCGCCCTGCGGCAGGCGGCGCAGCAGCGAAAGCGCGGCGCGCCACTGCAGCGGGGGAAGGTCCGGTTGATGATCGGAACGGTGCATGCTCCGGGGGAGTGCAGGCCGCGCGCCGCGGGCAGGCGCATCCGTGGGCCGGGTGTTAGATTGGCGCGTCCCGCGACGCGGGGCAACGTGCGATCAAGGACCGCAAAATCAAGAACGGCATAGCGTTGAGCACATCCATCTCATCCAGCATCCGAATCCCCAGCACCACGCGCGTGCTGGGCAACGGGCTTCGCGTGGTGGCGCACCAGGACAGCGGCGCCCCCATCGTCACCGTCCACCTGATGTTCCGCGCCGGCTCGCGCGACGAGCGCCCGGGCCGCACGGGACTGGCGCACCTGTTGGAGCACCTGTTCTTCGAGGGCTCGCAGCACGCCCCCAAGGGGCATTTTGACGACGTTCTGGAACGGGTGGGCGGCACCAACAACGGCACCACCTGGCTGGACCGCACCAACTACTACGAAACGGTCCCCACCCACGCGGTGGAAGTGCCGCTCTGGCTGGAAAGGGACCGCCTGGGCTTCTTTCTTCCCATCCTCACCGGCGAAGTGCTGGAGCTGCAGCGCGGCGTGGTGATGAACGAGCGCCGGCAGGTGTACGAAAACCGCCCGTACGGCATGGCCGACGAGCGCCTGCACGAACTGCTCTTTCCCGACGCGCATCCGTACTCGTGGCCCACCATCGGCTACATGCGCGACCTGGAGCAGATTACGCTGGATGACGCGCGCGAATTCTACCAGACGTACTACACCCCCGGCAACGCGGTGCTCGTCTTTGCCGGCGACATCGCCCCGGAGCGCGCGTTCGAGCTGGCGGAAAAGTACCTGGGCGACCTGCCCGCCGGCCCCGTGCTGGAAACGCAGCCCGCTCCGCCGCTTCCCGCCTCGCCCGGCGGCGTGCGCGAGGAGATGGAGGACGACGTCAGCTTTCCCCGCGTCCACCAGGCGTTCGCCGTTCCCGGCTACGGCACGCCGGACTGGATCGCGCTGGACGTGCTCGCCTATCTGCTGGCGGATGGAGACAGTTCCCGCCTGCAGCGCGCACTGGTCCGCGACGGGAGGCTGGCGCAGGACATCGACAGCTACCTGTACCCGACGGCGCTCTGCGGCCTGTTCGGGATCGTGGGCACCGCGCGGTCGGAGATCGAACCCCAGGCGCTGGAGCAGGCCGTACGCCAGGTGCTGGACGACGTGATCCGCGACGGCGTGACGGAGGCGGAGGTCACGGGCGCCATCCGCCGCGTGCGCCGCGACCTGGTTTCCGAACTGGCCACGATGGAGGAGCGCGCGGACACCCTCGCCTATGCCGCCACCGTGCTGGGCGACGCGGATGCGATCCACGGCGTGCTGGACGGCTACGCCAACGTGACCGCGGCGGACGTGCAGCGCGTCGCCGCGACGTATCTGTCGCCCGACCGCGCCGCCACGCTGGTCGTCATCCCCGGCGAGGAAGAAGAAGACGAGGAGGTGCGCGATGCAGCCTGAAACGATCCCCTTCTTCCCCGCCCCGGTTCCCGGACAACCGCCGCGCCCCCGCGTGCCGCGCCCGGAACGGTGGACCATGGACAACGGGCTGCACGTGGTGGCCGCTCCCCGCGCCACGGTGCCGCAGGTGGTCATCCGCCTCGCGCTCCCCGCGGGCAGCGCGGGCGATCCCGCGGAGCATCCCGGGACGGCGTCGCTCGTCGGCCACCTGCTGACGGAGGGGACGACGACGTATTCGGCGGATGAGTTGGCCGAGCGGCTGGACGGGCTGGGTGCGGCCGTCAGCGCCAGCGTGGGCCACGACTACGCCGAGGTGGAAGCCGTCTTTCTGACGGAAACGCTGGCGGAAGGCATCACCCTGCTGGCGGACGTCCTTCTGCGCCCGTCGTTTCCGGAGCGCGAGGTGGAGCGGGTGCGCGCGGAGTCGCTGGACGCCATCGTCGGGCGCGAGGACGAGCCGGCCAACGTGGCGGAAGACCGCGCGGCGCTGGAGGTGTTCGGCGCGGACCACCCGTACGGGCTTCCCGCGTTCGGCACGGCGGCGGGGATCGCGGGCGTGCCGCGCGAGGTGCTGGCGGACTTTCACGAGCGGTTCTACCGGCCCACGGGCGCGTTCCTGGTCGCGTCGGGCGACTTTGACACGGCGGAGCTGAAGCGCCTGCTGGACGAGGCGTTCGGCGCGTGGAGCGGGGCGCCGCCCGCCATCACGTACCCCGCGGGAACGGAGCTCCCCCCGCGCGCCGGCAAGCTGGTGCTGGTGCCGTGGGACGACGCGGCGCAGTCCGAGATCCGCATCGTGGGCGTGGGGCTGGACCGCCGTTCGCCGGACTGGTTCGCGGCCTCCGTGGCCAACTACGTCCTGGGCGGCTCCACCATCACCGGCCGCCTGGGCGCCAACCTGCGCGAGGACAAGGGGTGGACGTACGGCGCCCGCTCGTCCTTTCAGCCCGGCGTGGTCACCGGCGGGTGGTCCGCCGAAACCGCGGTGGACGTGGGGGTTACGGCGGATGCGCTGCGCGAAATGATCGGCGAGATGAGGCGGATGACGGAGGGGCTGGTGCCCGACGCGGAGATTCGCCGCGCCAAGGACGCCATGATCCTGTCGCTCCCCCGCCTGTTCGAAACGCCCAGCGGCGTGGCGGGCCGCTTTGTGACGCTGGAGGCGTACGGACTGCCGGACGACTACTGGGAAACGTACGCGGACCGCGTGGAGGCGGTGACGGCGGAAGACGTGCTGCGCGTGGCGGAGCGCTTCTTTGCGCCGGAGCGGACGGTGCGCGTGGTGGTGGGCGGGATGGCGGAAGAGGGATGAACGAAAGACGCCCGGCCCCGTTCGCGGGGGCCGGGCGTCTGCTTCACGGGATGGAGCGCGGACTAGAAGAGCGTGTCGTTGCGCTCGGGGCGCCACACCGCGTCATCGTCCGCTTCTTCGTGCGGGCCGGCCGCGTGGGCCAGCGCCGGGACCGGCGCATTGGACCCGGCGCGCATCACGCCTTCCCATCCGCAGGCCGTGCACCAGCGGCGGCCGAAGAAGCGGCGCGCGGCCAGGAGCATGCGCGTGCGCAGCAGAATGGTTTCACCTCCGCACCGGGGGCAGTCGCGCCCGGCGGGGAGCAGCGCCACCAGCAGTGCCAGCGGGGCGAGCAGCATCACCACCCAGAGCGCGGTCATGAACATCCACATCGGGTCCTCCAGTATCCCTCGGGCGCGGAGCCGTGCCTTCTTGCGCCGGCCCCCGCCGACGCGCTCTGGCAGGTGGTCAGGCAACCCCCGTGCCGTTCCGGCGGCATCCATCCGCCCGCTCCGGGAACCGTGGATCGGCGCGGCGGACGGGGGGTTCCGCCGTGTGACAGATGGCTTCATGAGCACCATCTGTTTCCACCGCGGCCGGCGGACGGGCGGATGATCGTCCCGGTCGATTCCGCCGCGCCGGAGCCGGAAATCCTGGCGCGCGCGGCGGAGGTGCTGCGGCGCGGCGGGCTGGTCGCGTTCCCGACGGAAACCGTGTACGGGCTCGGCGCGCACGCGATGGACCCGGCCGCGGTGGCGGGGATCTACGCGGCCAAGGGGCGCCCCGGCTACAACCCGCTCATCGTGCACACGGCGGACGCGGAGGGAGCGCGGGCGCTGGCCGCGGCGTGGCCGCAGGCGGCGGCGCGGCTGGCGGAGGCGTTCTGGCCCGGGCCGCTGACGCTCGTCGTTCCCAAGCGCGCGGGCGTGCCGGACGCGGTGACGGCGGGGCTGCCCAGCGTGGCCCTTCGCGTGCCAGCGCATCCCGTGGCGCACGCGCTGCTGCGCACGGCCGGGCTCCCCGTCGCCGCGCCGAGCGCAAACCGTTCCACGGAGGTGTCGCCGACCACCGCGCGGCACGTGGAGCGCGGGCTGGGCGATCGCGTGGATCTGATTCTGGACGGCGGCCCCTGCCCGGTCGGCATCGAATCGACCGTGGTCAGCCTGGTGTCCGCCGTGCCGACGCTGCTGCGCCCGGGGAGCGTTTCGGTGGATGAACTGCGCCGCGTGGTGGGCGAGGTCGCGCTCCCGGCGGCGGAGCCGGGGGGCGAGGCTGCGCGCCCCTCGCCGGGGATGATGGACCGCCACTACGCCCCGCGCGCGCCGCTGCGCATGCTGCCGCGCGACGGCCGCGCGGAGGCCCTGCGCCGCGCCGCGGAGGCGGGTGGACGGGTGGGCGCGCTCCTGCTGGCCCCGGTGGACGACGCGCGCCTCGGGCCGGTGATCCGCATGCCTGCCGATCCCGCGGGATACGCGGCGCGCCTGTACGCCGCGCTGCATGAGATGGATGAGGCGGGCGTGGACGCGATCCTGGTCGATCCGGTTCCGGACGGCGGCGCGTGGGCGGGGATCCGCGACAGGCTGCGGCGCG
Organism: Longimicrobium terrae; assembly: GCF_014202995.1. Classification (NCBI taxonomy): domain Bacteria; kingdom Pseudomonadati; phylum Gemmatimonadota; class Longimicrobiia; order Longimicrobiales; family Longimicrobiaceae; genus Longimicrobium; species Longimicrobium terrae. Next base: position 60,326 of record NZ_JACHIA010000002.1, on the reverse strand, counting down.
CGGTGACGGGGTGATGGATGAGCGGTGATGTCGGCATCTGTACGGATAGCGGACTGGCCCGACGACTACATCCGTTCGTGCTGCGGAGGGTGGCGCGGCGGACGGCTGGGGCCCTCACCCCGCGTGCTGCGCACGACGACCCTCTCCCACGAACGGATGTGGGAGAGGGAGCATACGGCAGATTCGTCTGCATCCCGAACGCGGTTGAAGCCCCGAACGGCGCGCGAATAGCGCCGTGTCGGGGGTTCCCGCTGTTTGAGCGGCGGATTCATTCGCTCAACGGATTTCGCGCACGCACCGGTCTTCGCACCACGCACCGAACTCTCCACCGTCGGCGCGGCGGATTCATTCGCTCAACGAGATCCGTTCACGCGACCCCTCTTCGCTCCACGCACTGGATTTTCCGCCGAGCCCCAACCCTCCCCCGGTCTTTTTCGGGGGAGGGTGGGCCGGTGGTGCCGGCCCGGGTGGGGGCCCCCCGCGGTCTCCGCCCCTTCGCACCGATCCTCATCTACCGACTGCACATGCCCGTCATCAACGCGTACCCCGCCGGCTCGTTCTGCTGGCTCGACATGGGCGCCAACGACCTCGCCGTCGCGGAGCGCTTCTACACGGCGCTGTTCGGCTGGACCACGGACCGCACCCAGTTCGGCCCCGACGAGGGCGACGTCTATCTGCGGATGAAACTGCACGGGCGCGCCGCGGCCGCCATCTACCCGCTCGATCCGGGGCAGAAGATGGAGCGCGTGCCCTCCGCCTGGCTCAGCTACCTGGCCGTGGACGACGCCGAAGCCGCCGCCGCGCGTGCTGTTGAACTCGGCGCCACGCTGCTGGCGGAGCCCTTCGACGTCATGGACGAGGGGCGGATGGTGCTGCTGACCGATCCCTCTCACGCCACCGTCGCGCTGTGGGAGGCAAAGGAGCACCGCGGCGCCGAGGTGCGCGACGAGCCCGGCGCGGCCACGTGGACCGAGCTCGCCACGCGCGATCTGGCCAAGGCGGAGCGCTTCTACACCGGCCTGCTGGGATGGACCGCGGACACGTTCACCCGCGGCCCCGTGCCCTACACCCTGTTTCTTCGCGATGGCGAGCCGGTGGCGGGAATGCTGCGGCTCGCGCAGTCGATGGACGGCATTCCGCCGCACTGGATGCCGTTCTTTGCCGTCACCGACGTGGAAGGCGATCTGCGGCGCGCGGAGGAGATGGGCGCCGTCCGCCTGGTGGGGCCGGAGCCGCTGGCGGGCGTCGGCCGGTTCGCGACGATGCAGGATCCGCAGGGCGCCGCGTTCTCCATCCTCCAGCGCACCTCCCGCTGACCGTCCATCCAGTTTCGCCGTCGGCCGACATGCGCCGCGTGACGGACGACGGGCTCGATGTTGGCGGCTTCCGGGCTGATCGATCCAGCATCCGATCAACCTGAACGGCCGATGCCAGCCCGAGTTCGCGCGGAAGGTGGCGGGGAGGGGAGTTGGGTCGGTTTACCCATCCCGCGCGGGGCGGCGGAATGGCATCATCATGGGCCGGCACCCTCGCGTGGGGAGCCGGCCCATCCAGCTGAAACGCGTGTCCGTAGCAGTGTCCGGGCAGGAGAAACCGAGGCTGGCCCCGGCGGGCGGGGGACGCTAAACTGCCGCCGCCACGGCCGCCGGATTCCGCGACTTGCCGTGACTTTCACATCCGAAGCAGATCCCGTCATGCAATCCTGGAACAGCTTCAAGAGAATCGCCGTCCGCGCCACGTTGGCGCTCGCGCTGGGCGCGGCCGTGACGGATTCCGCCACCGCCCAGATCGGCGGACGCATTCGCGGCGCGGTGGGCCGCGTGGCCGGCGGGCGGCTGAGCCTAGACCAGCTCGTGGGCGGCAGCCAGCCCATCAGCACCTCGCTGCCGGACGCGCGCTGGGCGGTGGACTCGCTGGACAACTTCACCCCGCGCGAGGCCAAGCGCAGCATGCTGCAGCTTCAGCGCACGCCCAACGGCGGGTTCGTGCTGCAGCCCGGCTACTGGGAGATGCACGACCAGAGCTACTGCCTGCACGCGGGGACGCACGGCCCCGGCGGCGGCGACGGCTACCTGTACGCGCCGCCCAAGGGCTCGGCCGACGACGCGGTGATGAGCATTGTCCGCAACTCGGTGCAGCATCCGGAGATCGAGCAGCACGACATTCAGACGCTGCTGTGGGCCATCGTCGCGCGCGCCAAGTTCGAGGACCTGTCCACGGAGCACAAGGCGGTGGCGAGCCGTCTGCTTACGCCGCGCCAGATCGCCTCGCTGAACCGCAGCGCGCTGGACCTGGTGCCTGGCGACCAGATGGGCGCGCTGCTGGACCGCGTTCCGGGCCCGGTGCGGCAGGTGGTGCAGGCCGAATCGCAGCTGCGCACCCTGCTGGCGGACCCCACGGCCAGCTTTCAGCAGCTGGAAGCCGCGGCGGTGCTGACAGGCGCGGTGGGCATGGGCCCGGGCAGCCGCGCGGTGCCCAGCGGCCGCTGGTCGCTGCACCCGGACGGCTACTACGTGCGCTACCTGCCGCAGGGCTACACGAACACGATCGTGCAGATCTGGGTGCCGCAGGGCAGCCCGGCGGTGGGCAAGGAGTACGATCCCGCGGCGCACATCGCAGTGCCCGGCAACACGGCGCGCCAGCGCCTGATCCAGTCGGGGCGCGTGTACGGCAACCACTGATTCGGGTTTCTGTCGATGGACGAGAGCGGGCCGGCGAGCACATCGCCGGCCCGTTCGCGTTTTCCGTCATCCGCTGAACTGCCGTTTCACACGGAGGTCACGGAGGATGCACGGAGGACACGGAGGAAGAAACAGAAGAACCTCACACAGAGCAGCAGAGGAGCAGAGGAAAAGAACGGACAACATCAACAATGATTCGTCTGTTCTCTGCTTCTCCGCTGCTCTGTGTGATGCCTTGCTGTTGCTGTTCCTCCGTGTCCTCCGTGCCCCTCCGTGACCTCCTGTGAAACGGCAGTTCATACAGACGGAGCACGCGCCGGACTTGTGCGGAGCGGCACGAAATGGCAGGATCAACTCCTGCGCGGGGCCACTCGCGCGCACCCCAACCCCGGACTCCCCGATGGATCGTCGCTCGTTCGTGCTGCAGAGCGCGCACGCCGCGCTGTTCGCTGGCATTCTGCCCTCGCTGGAAAGGCTCGCCGCGCAGGCCGGGCCCGCCTCGCCGTTCACCGAACTGCGCGACCGCTACTTCGTTCGCGTGCTGCGCTACAACCCCGTTACCGCCACCTACCTGGGCGGCGACGCGTACAGCCCGCAGCTGGCCGACATCAACGGAAAGCTGCGCGACTACCGCCCCGAGGCGCTCGCCGCCGAGCTCGCCTTCTACCGCGAGGCCAAGGCCGCGCGCGACGCCATCCGCCCCGAGTCGCTCACGCCGGAAGAGCGCATCGACCACGCGGTGCTGGGCGCGCAGCTGGACTTCATCATCCACCAGCTCCAAGACCTGCGCTACCACGAGCGCGCGGTGGACACGTACGTCGCCGAGCCATTCCGCGGCGTGGACTGGCAGATCCAGCAGATGACAGACGCCGGCAACGGCCTGCTGGGCACGCGCGACGAGTGGATGCGCGTGCTGGAGCGGCTGAACGCCGTTCCCGGCTACCTGCAGGCCGCGGGCGCCAACCTGCGCGCGGGGCTGGCGAGCGGAAACCGGCCGGACTGGCGCATGGTGCAGCGCGACGGAATCGCCGGAAGCCGCAGCAACGCCGAATACTTTCAGGACACGCTCCCGGAGCTGGCGGAAAAGGCGCTGGGCGACCGGCCGTTCGCCGGCGAGATGACGGTGCAGATCCGCGCCGGCGCCGGCACCGCGGCCAAGGCGTACTCGGACTTCGCCGACGCGCTGCAGGCGATGTATCCGGCGGATGACCGGCAGGACCGCTTTGCCATCGGCGAGCGCGAGTACGAGTGGCGGCTGCGCAACAACCTGCGCGAAACCCGCTCCGCCGCCGAGTTGTTCGCGTACGGCAGGGCGCAGACGGAAACGTACCAGAACCGCATCTACGAAGTCGCGCAGCAGGTGGCGCGAGACGCGAACCTGCCCATCCGCTTCGGGACGCGGGACGAAAAGAACGCCGGCGTCCGCGCCGTCATGGAGCACCTGGCCAGCGACTCGCCGCGCAACGACGACGAGCTGCTGCAGTGGTACGTGGAGGCCGGCCGCCGCGCCGTGCAGTACGGCCGCGACCACCAGCTGTTCGACGTCCCCGCGGACTACCGGCTGGACGTGTATCCCACGCCGCCCGTGCTGCGCAGCACCATCGACGCGGCGTACTACCCCGCCCCGCCCTTCAAGACCTCCGGCGTGGGCCGCTTCTACCTGACGCCCACCGGCAACGACGCCGCGGCGCTCCGGCTCAACAACCGCGCGTCCGTGGCGGATACGGCGATTCACGAAGGCTTTCCCGGCCACGATTGGCACTTCAAGTACCTGACGCAGAACGCCCAGAGCATCAGCAACATCCGCTGGCTCACCCCCGGCGCGGTGGAGGATTCGTCCGCCATGTGGGAGGATTCCATGGCCACGGAGGGATGGGGCCTGTACGCCGAGGAGCTGATGGCCGAGGCGGCGCCCGACCGGCCGTACGGGTTCTACACGCCGGGCGAGTACCTGTACGAGCTGCAGGGCCAGCTGATGCGCGCCGTGCGCATCGTGGTGGACGTGGGCATCCACACCGGGCGCATGACGTTCGACGAGGCGGTGGACTACTTTACCGCCAACTTCAACTTCTACCCCGGCGCCTGCGCGGCCGCGGAGTCCAACGCCGACGCGCGCGCCGTGTGCGAAGGCGCACAGCGGGCCATGTACCGCTACAGCAAGTGGCCCACCCAGGCCATCACCTACAACCTGGGCAAGAACGCCATCCTGCAGCTGCGCGACGCCTACCGGCAGGCGCGCGGGTCCGCGTACTCCGCCAAGGAGTTCCACGAGCGGTTGATGCGGATGGGCACCATTCCCGCCACGTACTTCCGCGACTACTTCCTCAGCCAGGCGTAGGCTTTCCGCTTGGGGGATGAACGAAAGCGGGCCCGGATCGATGGATCCGGGCCCGCTTTCGTTTCGGGAGACGAGTCGCAGCCGGACGGCGATGACCCTGGTCTGCTGATCGCCATCCCTCATCCTTTCCGGGCACGGATGCTGCCCGGTGCCGCGCGATCATCGTCCCCGCCTGCAAGGAGAAGCGCATGGCCGTCCGCGTCCGTTCCGCCGGGTGCATGTTCAGCATCGTGGCGTCCATCGTCCTCACCATCGTGCTCAACGTGCTGTTGCGCGCCTGCTCGTCCGGCTACTGAGACGTCGGTAGGGATGATCGCCGTCCCGGAGCGTCCCACGCGCTGTCATTCCGGGGAGCGTCCGCCGCGCGCTTCGGAGGCCGGCTGCGGTCTTCGACGGGCCGACTTCGCGCCGCGCGCCAGAGTGTCCGCCCCAGTCCGCGAAGGCGGACTTCGCGCCGTTGTTGCCGCGACTTCAGTCGCCCCCGCAACTGCCCACGCAACGCCGTTCAGCCGGCGAGCGGGGCGATGATGTCGCGCACGGACGCCAGCGACGCCTCCGGCTGAAACCGGACGGGGTCGATCATCGCCTGCACCGCGCAGCCGTGAATCCAGCTCACCGCCACCGTGGCGATGTGCTCCGCGGTGCCCTCGGCGAACGCGCCCGGCTCCGCGAGCAGAAGCGCGCGCGCGGCCTCCCGGAACTCCGACCGGTAGCGGTCCAGCTCCGCGCCCACCCGCGCGCGGATCGCCTCGTCCCGCCCGCCCAGCGCCCAGTACTCGTAGAACAGGCGCGTGCGCAGCGGCTGCTCGGCAAAGCGCGCCACCTCCTGGTCCAGCAGCCGGTGAAAGCGGTCCAGCGCGCCGGGCACGGCCAGAACCTCGCCGCCGGCGCGCAGGGGCGGCGTGGTCTCGATCAGCCACTCCAGCAGCGCGTGCACCAGCCGCTCCTTACGCCCGAAGTGGAACAGGACCAGCCCGTGGCTGAGCCCCGCCTGCCCCGCCACCGCGCGGATGGTAAGCCCGCCCAGCCCGTCGCGCGAAGCCACCTCAAAGGCGGCGCCCAGAATCTGCTCCCGCCGCACGTCCTCCGAAGCGCGTTCCCCCGGCATCCCGTCTTCCTCCGCGTGTGGGCGGCGCCCGTTTCCCCGCCGCGCGTCCTTATTGACCTTTTGTTCAATATAGGGTAACTTGTATTTGCCAGTTGGTCAACAACTCTCTTCTTCTTCCTTCCCCCGCTGCGACGGACGCACCTGACACGGCACCCGCCGGCCCAGAGCCGCCCGGTGCCGCGCAGGACCGCTTCCGCCACTCCGCCGGGCTGGATCGCTCCTGACGGGGCAAGCCGGAACCGTACGTACACGGGCGACCCGTCGCGGCCATTTTGCCGCGGAGCCGCCCGCGCGGACCGGAGTTCATCCACCTGACCGTGAGGCGTTGGAATGGTTCACCCCGCAGAAAAACGCGTCCAGCCCTCCACCCGCGGCCCCCGCTTTCAGGAACTGGAATCGTACGCGCAGGACATCGTGGAAACGGTGCGCGAGCCGCTGCTGATTCTGGATACCACCCTGCGCGTCCGCAGCGCCAACCGCGCGTTCTACCAGACGTTTCACGTCAGCGCCGACCAGACGGAAGACCGGCTGATCTACGAGTTGGGCAACGGCCAGTGGGACATTCCCAACCTCCGCACGCTGCTGGACGAGGTGATGCGCACCAGCTCGGTCTTCAACGACTTCGAGCTGGAGCACACTTTTCCCACCATCGGCACGCGGGTGATGCTGCTGAACGCGCGCAAGCTGCGGCCGGGCAGCCACGCCGAACTGCTCGTCCTGGCGATGGAAGACGTCACCGAGCGCCGCCGCGCCGAAGCCGAGCTCAAGGCGATCGAGACGTACGCGCAGGACATCGTCGACACCGTCCGCGAGCCGCTGATCATCCTGGACCCCGACCTGCGCGTCCACAGCGCCAACGGAGCCTTCTACCAGACGTTTCGCGTCTCCAAGGATGAAACCGAAGACCGGCTCATCTACGAGCTGGGCAACGGCCAGTGGAACATCCCCGACCTTCGCACGCTGCTGGACGAGGTGATGCAGACCAGCTCCGTCTTCAACGACTTCGAGCTGGAGCACACCTTTCCCACCATCGGCACGCGGGTGATGCTGCTGAACGCGCGCAAGCTGCGCCCGGGCAGCCACGCCGAGCTGATCGTGCTCGCCATGGAGGATGTGACGGAGCGGCGCCAGGCGGAAGCGGACCTCGCCGCGATCGAGACGTACGCGCAGGACATCGTCGACACCGTCCGCGAGCCGCTCATCATTCTGGACCCCGACCTGCGCGTCCACAGCGCCAACGGGGCCTTCTACCAGACCTTTCACGTCTCCAAGGACGAAACCGAAGACCGGCTCATCTACGAGCTGGGCAACGGCCAGTGGGACATTCCCGTCCTTCGCACGCTGCTGGACGAGGTGATGCGCACCAGCTCCGTCTTCAACGACTTCGAGCTGGAGCATGATTTTCCCGCCATCGGCACGCGGGTGATGCTGCTGAACGCGCGCAAGCTGCGGCCGGGGAGCCACGCCGAGCTGGTCGTGCTCGCCATGGAAGACGTCACCGAGCGCCGCCGGGCGGAAGCGGAACTCAAGGCGATCGAGACGTACGCGCAGGACATCGTGGATACGGTGCGCAAGCCGCTGCTGATCCTGGATCCCGAGCTGCGCGTGCACAGCGCCAACCGCTCCTTCTACCAGACTTTTGAAGTGTCGGCCGAGGAAACGGAGAACCGGCTGGTCTACGAGCTGGGGAACGGCCAGTGGGACATCCCCGCCCTGCGGACGCTGCTGGAGGAGATCATTCCCGCCAGCACCGTCTTCAACGACTTCGAGCTGGAGCACGACTTTCCCACCATCGGCCGCCGCGTCATGCTGCTGAACGCGCGGCGTCTGCAGGCCGGCCACCACGGCGAACTGTTCCTCCTTGCCCTGGAAGACGTCACGGAGCGGCGCCGGGCGGAGGAAGAAGTGGCGCGCGCCCGCGAGGCGGCGGAAACCGCCAACCGCACCAAGAGCCTGTTCCTGGCCAACATGAGCCACGAACTGCGCACCCCGCTCAACGCCATCCTGGGCTACAGCGAAATGCTGTACGAGGACGCGGTGGAGGAGGGGATGGGCAGCTTTGCGGCGGACCTGGAAAAGATCGGCACGGCGGGAAAGCACCTTCTGGCGCTGATCAACGACATCCTGGACCTGTCCAAGATCGAAGCCGGCAAGATGGAGCTGTTCCTGGAGGACTTCGACATCGCGGAGATGATGGCCGAGGTCACCGACACGCTGGCTCCGCTGGTGCAGACCAGCCGCAACCGGCTGCACGTGGTGTCCACGCCGGACCTGGGCGACATGCACGCCGACCAGGTCAAGGTTCGGCAGGCGCTGTTCAACCTGCTGTCCAACGCGGTCAAGTTCACCGAGGACGGCGAGATCCGGGTGCACGCCGGGCGCGAGCACATGGACGGCCGCGAGTGGATCGTGTTCGGCATCACCGACACGGGGATCGGCATGAGCCCCGAGCAGATCGTGAAGCTGTTCAAGGACTTCACCCAGGCGGACGCCAGCACCACGCGCAGGTTCGGCGGCACCGGGCTGGGGCTGGCGCTTACCCGCCGCTTCTGCCAGATGATGGGTGGCGACGTCACCGTCAGCAGCCAGGAGGGGGTGGGGAGCGTGTTCACCATCAAGCTCCCCGCCGTGGTCAGCGGCCCGGACCCGGACCCGGCGGACGCCATCTCTCCCCTGCTGGCGGCCGTCATCTCCGGCACGGCGGACCACATGGCGCCCGGCTCCAACTGCGTGCTGGTGATTGACGACGACCCCATGCAGCGCGACCTGATGCAGCGCTTTCTGAGCCGCGAGGGGTTCCGCGTGCTGGTGGCCAGCGACGGGGCCGAGGGGCTGCGCCTGGCGCGGGAGATGAGGCCCGTGGCCATCACCCTGGACGTGATGATGCCGGGGATGGACGGCTGGAGCGTGCTGGCCGCGCTCAAGGCCGACCCCGATCTCAGCACGATTCCCGTGGTGATGCTGACGATGGTGGACGATCCGCAGCGCGGCACCCGGCTGGGCGCGTCGGAGTTCGCCACCAAGCCGGTGGACCGCGGCCGCCTGTCGCGCATTCTGCGCCGCTACACCTGCGGCGACGGGCCCTGCGCGGTGCTGGTGGTGGACAACGACGCCAACGCCCGCGGCGTGGTGCGGGCGCTGCTGCAGGCGGAGGGGTGGAGCGTGAGCGAGGCCGGCAACGGGCGCGCGGCGCTGGAGATGATGGCGCGCGAGGTGCCGCGGCTCATCATCCTGGACCTGATGATGCCGGAAATGGACGGCTTCGCGTTCACCGACGAGGTGCGCCGCCATCCTGAGTGGAACACCATCCCCATGGTGGTCATCACCTCGCACGACCTCAGCCGCGCCGAGCGCCACCGGCTCAACGGCAACGTGCAGGTGCTGCTCCGCAAGCCGGGCGAGGCGCCCGAAAGGCTGCTGCACCGCGTGCGCGAACTCATTGGCGAACACGGCGTGGCGCGTCCCATGATTCTCAGAAAGGGGGGAGAGAGGCGCGCGCTTCCCGCGTGAGCCCCTCGCACTGCCATGACCAAGATTCTGCTGGTGGAAGACAACGAGATGAACCGCGACATGCTGTCGCGGCGGCTGGAGCGCAAGGGCTACCAGGTCCTGCTGGCGACCGACGGCCAGAACGGGATCGACATGGCCCGCGAGCACGCGCCGGACGTGGTGCTGATGGACATGAGCCTTCCCGTGGTGGACGGATGGGAGGCCACGCGCCAGCTCAAGGCGGCGGACGACACGCGCCACCTGCCGGTGATTGCGCTGACGGCGCACGCCATGTCCAGCGACCGCGCCAAGGCGATGCAGGCCGGGTGCGACGACTACGACACCAAGCCGGTGGAAATGACGCGCCTGGTGGCCAAGATCGAGGCGCAGATCGCCCGCGCCGCGGCGGCCGGAGCGGAGCCGTGAGCGGGGCGGACGGCGCGGAGCCGGTTCGGCATCCCCTTCCCTCGCGCTTGATCCACGACCTGCGCACCCCGCTGGCGCAGATCATCGGCTACTCGGAGATGCTGGCCGAGCAGGCCGAGGACGCGGGCGACGGGCGCATCGTTCCGGACCTGCACAAGGTGACGGCCGCGGGGCGCCGCATGCTGGCGCTGATCGAGGACAGCTTCGCCGGCTTCTCCACCGGCGCGGCGGACGACGAGCCCCCCGCGGCGGGCGCGGACGCGGGGCCGGGCGTGCGCGGCGGCATCTCGCTGGCCGAGTTCATCCTGGCCAACCGCGAGCCCATCCTGGCGGAGTGGGAGGCGTTCGCGCGCACCTGCGGCCCGGCCGCGGCCTCCATGGACATCGAGGGGCTGCGCGACCACGCCAACGAGATGCTGACGGTCATCGCCAAGGACCTGCAGACGCCGCAGACGGCAGACGCGCAGTCCGACAAGGCGCAGGGGGCCGCGCCGGTGGTGGAGGACGCGGCCGCCACCGCCGCGGAGGAGCACGGGGCGGACCGGGCGGAAAGCGGCTTTACGGTGGAGCAGATGATTTCCGAATACCGGGCGCTGCGGGCGAGCGTCATCCGCCTGTGGACCCGCGCGCGCGGGGCGCTGCTGGCCAGCGACCTGGAGGACCTGACGCGCTTCAACGAGGCGATCGATCAGTCGCTGGCGGAGTCCATCACCCGCTACAGCGACGACCTGGCCCGCTCGCGCGAGATGTTTCTGGCCATTCTGGGGCACGACCTGCGGACACCGCTGGGCGCCGTGCTGACCTCTGCGCGCTTCATGCTGGAGTCGCAGGAGCTGCCGGAGCCCAGCCGGGCGCTGGCGGGGACGATCGCGAACAGCAGCAACCGCATGGTGCAGATGGTGGGGGCGCTGCTGGACCTTACGCGCACCCGGCTGGGCGGCGGCATTCCCATCGTGGCCGAGCCGATGGACATGGGGCACGCCGCCCGCGACGTGGTGAACGAGATTTCCGCCGCGCACCCGCTGCGCTCCGTGGTGCTGGAGGCGGAGGGCGACCTGGAGGGCGACTGGGACTGCGCGCGCATCAGCCAGGCGCTCAGCAACCTGCTGGGGAACGCGCTGGAGCACGGCTCGCGGGACACGCCGGTTACGCTGCGCATCCGCGGGGACGCGCGCGAGGTCACCGCGTCCGTCCACAACCAGGGGCCGCCCATTTCGCGCGACCGCATGGCCAGCCTGTTCGATCCCATGAAGGGCGGCGGCGGGCCGGGGCGCACGGGCGCGTCGGCCAACCTGGGGCTGGGGCTGTACATCGCCGACCGCATCGTGCGGGCGCACGCGGGCACCATTCGCGTGGATTCGTCAGAGGGCGCGGGGACCACCTTCGCCGTGCACCTGCCGCGGTGAGTTTCGCCTGGTTTCGTGCATGAACTGCCGTTTCACACGGAGTACAGGGAGGATGCACGGAGGACGCGGAGGAACGGCAACGGAAATTGATCACGCAGAGCAGCAGAGGAGCAGAGGAAAAGCACGGACAACATCAACAATGATTTATCTGTTCTCTGCTCCTCTGCTGCTCTGCGTGAGACCTGTTGTCGCTTTTCCTCCGTGACCCCCGTGCATCCTCAGTGACCTCCGTGTGAAACGGCAGTAGAAACCGCCGCCCGGGCAGATGCCGGGCGGCGGTTGAGGTATCCGCGGATGCCGATTCAGTCCTCGTCCGATTCTTCGTCGTCCTCGTCCGCGCCGTCGTCGTACAGGTTTTCCTGCACGGCGATGGTGAACTCGCCCGCGGCGCCGGACGGCCGCTCCAGCAGCAGACGGATGAACTCCGGCAGCGGAAGCTCCTCCGGCTCGTCCCCGTCCACGCTGACGTGGAACGAGCGCTGAAATTCCGGCGGCGTGGCGTCGTACACGCGCTGCACCATTTCCACCACCGCGCCGTCCACGTCCGCCAGACGATGCACGACCTCGCTCTTGGCCTCCGCGAAGCGCGCGGCGGCCTCTTCGGCGGCGCCCAGCGCGGAGCCGACGGGGTCCTCGGGATCAGTTGGTGGACGCTTCGCGGATGCCATGCGGTGGCGAAATGCATGCGGCACGCCAGCGCGGGAAGCAAGGGAATAGGGAATAGGGAATGGGGAATAGGGATTGAAGGGGCGGAACGGGCGGGCGGCCCCCACCCGGGCCGGCACACCGGCCCAATCCTCCCCCGCGAGAGCGGATGAATCCGCCGCTCAAACTTCGCAAAGCCCCGACCCCGGCCGCTGGCGCGTCCGGTTCGGGGCTTCAACTGCACTCTGGAATCCGCACGATTCTGGGGTGTGCTCCCTCTCCCACATCTGTTCGTGGGAGAGGGTCGTCGTGCGCAGCACGCGGGGTGAGGGCGTCACTCTCGGCGCGCACGAGAGGCTGCAGCACAGACGGAAATCGGGGCCCCGGATCCCTCCGGCGCCCCGACTCATCCTCTATCAGCCATCATCCAATCCGCCAACCCTCCATCCTGCCGACGGATGCCCAGCGGACGATCAGCCAGTCATCACCAGCCGACGGGCTTGCCCTGGTTCTGCCGGTCCAGCCATTCCTTGAGCGGCGCAAAGTACTCCAGCATCGCGCCCGCATCCATCGTGCGCTCGCCGGTGGCCAGGTAAAGCGTTTCCTGCCACGGACGGCTCTGCCCCGCCTCCAGCATGGCCTGCAGCTTCGCGCCCGCCGCCTTGCTGCCGTAGAACGAGCAGCGGTGCAGCGGCCCGGTGTACCCCGCCTCGCGGCACAGCGAGCGGTAGAACTGGAACTGGAGCACCCGCGCCAGGAAGTAGCGCATGTACGGCGTGTTGGCCGGAATGTGGTACTTGGCGCCCGGGTCAAAGTCCGCCTCCGAACGCGCCACCGGCGCCGCGATCCCCTGGTAGCGGTTGCGAAGCTCCCACCACGCCGCGTTGTAGTTGGCCGGCGTGATCTCGCCGCTGAACACGCCCCAGCGCCACTTGTCCACCATCAGCCCGAACGGCAGGAACGCCACCTTGTCCATCGCCTGCCGCAGCAGCAGCGCCGTGTCCGCCGCCGCCGGGGGCACGCGGTTCAGCAGCCCCACCTGCCGCAGGTAGTCCGGCGTAATGCTCAGCGCCACCGCGTCGCCGATGGCCTCGTGAAAGCCGTCATTGGCGCCGTTGCGGAACAGCATCGGCTGCCCGCGATACGCGCGCTGGTAGAAGTTGTGCCCCAGTTCGTGGTGGATGGTGACGAAGTCCTCCGCCGTGGGCGTGATGCACATCTTGATGCGCACGTCCTGCTCGTCGTCGATGTCCCACGCGCTGGCGTGGCACACGACTTCGTGGTCCGCCGGCTGCACCAGCTGCGAGCGCTGCCAGAAGGTGGCCGGGAGCGAATCGAAGCCCATCGACGTAAAGAAGCGCTCGCCGAACCGCGTCATCTGCACCGCGTCCAGCTTCTTGGCCTCGATCAGCTCCGTCAGGTCGTACCCCGGGCCGGCGGCGTTCCTCGGCGCCACCAGCGGGTAGATGTTGCCCCACTCCTGCGCCCACACGTTGCCCAGCAGGTGCGCGGGGATCAGCCCGTTCGCCGGCACCACGTTCGGCCCGTACTGCTGCGCCAGCCGCTGGCGCACGTAGGCGTGCAGCGACACGTACAGCGGGCGCACCTGCTGCCACAGCCGCTCCACCTCGGCCGAAAACTCGTCGGCGGGCATGTCGTAGCCGGCGCGCCACATGGCCCCAGTGTCACGGTGGCCCAGCTCGGCCGCGCCCTTGTTGGAAAGCTCCACGAAGCGGGTGTAGCGCGGCCGCATGGGCGCGCCCACGGCGTTCCATCCCCGCCACACGTCGCGCAGTTCGGCCTCGTTGCGGCTGGTGGCCATGATGCGCGCCACGGCGCCGATGTCCAGGCACTCGCCGCCCGTACGGCAGTACTGCCCGCGGCCATAGTCGGCCCCCATGCTGGCCTGCAGGCGCGAAAGCTCGGCCGCCTCTTCCGGATTGCCCGGAGGCGGCGCCACCAGCGCCAGCTTGAGCAGGTTCAGCTTGCGGCGCTGGTCGGCGGGCAGGGCCACGTCGTCGAAGCGGCGGGCCGCCAGCGCGCGGACCTGCACGGCGACGGCCAGGTTCTTCTGCGCCTCGGCCGACATGGCTTCGGTGTCCACCGTAATGAAGGTGGCGGCGGTCCAGCCGGCCTGGTTGGCGAGCAGGGACAGCCCGCGAAGCTCGGCCTCGGTCTGCGCGATGAACTCGGCGGCCTCGCCCGGGGTGGCGGCGGCGGCGGCGGTGCCGGTGGAGGCCGGCTGCGGCGCGGGGGCCGGCGCCGGGGTGCGCGGCGGGGCGCATGCGGCCGCGGCCGCCATCGCCAGCACGCCCAGTCCCGCGGACAGGATACGTTGCATTCCGTTGGGTCCTGAAGATGTTCCGGAACAGGATGGTTGAACGAGGCCATACAGTGCGGCGGCGGACCGCGATGCACAAGTCCCCGCGTTCCACCGCGCGGTCAGCCGGTGGAGGAAGCGGGTGGAAGACGCGCCGCCATCCGCCCCGCTACAGCCCCCACGCGGCGGAGAGCGCCGGAAGCAGGGCCTCCATGAAGAGGTCCACCCGCCGGCGCACCTCGGGCGCATCTTCCGGAACGGTGCTGGTGCCGATGCTGTTCACCATCACGCGGACGTAGCGCGGACCGGAGACGAAGAAGTACCACGCCTCATACCGCTGCTGCGGCCCGCGCTGCAGCCTGGCCGCCACGACGTGCGCCGGAACAGTACGCAATCCCAGCGACGCGCTGTACGCGCTGTCCAGCACGACCTGGAACCGCGGGATGCCGCCCGGTGTGGTTTCCGGCAGCCGCTTGAACCCCTCGACCCCGCGGTTGATGATGAACGCCGCGCTGCCGGCCGTTTCCACCTGGGTGGGAGAAGCCTGCACAGCCACATCAATGTACAGGTTCACTCCATCCACATACCGGTACTGCGTTCCCTGCTGGGGATTTGTGAAGATGCTGGTCTCGCTCAGGCGCAGGCCGGCCAGCGTGGCGGGCACCGCCGGGGCACTGATGGTGGCGCCCGAGGCCGTCGGCGAGGCCGGCTGGGCCGCGAGCGGAACGGCGGGCGCGAGCATGAGCAGGCCGGCAAGAAGGCAGCGCATCGAACCCCGATGTTTGTGGAGGAAAGGAGTGCCCACCCAGGTATTCGGGTTGATGAACAGCGGCCCGACTCCCTGAAGAACCCGCAGGAATTGGATGGAAACGGACACAGGATAGGGCGGATCGATGCTCGCGCGCAACCGGGTGGATGCCGCTGCGAAAGCACCCTCCGGAACATGTTCCGGAGGGTGCTTTCTGCCATCAGATCCGGAAGGCGGAAAACCGCACATCCGGCGAATCGACAAACGGAGGGAGTGGGATTCGAACCCACGAGGTGTCGCCACCCGCCGGTTTTCAAGACCGGTGCATTCAACCGCTCTGCCATCCCTCCCCACTGATGCGCGGGAATTTCGCGCCAGAAGCCGTCTTCGTCAACAGATTCCTCATCCGCCACCACACGGACGATGACGGTCGCGACTTTCTCCACCCCGTGCAAACCGTTATCTTCCCGAAAGTCGGCGCCTCGGCGCCCGGGACGGCCACACGGCCTGCACTCTGATCCCAAGTCCCTCATGCATTTGCGGTTGCGCGCCCTGGGCGCGGCACTGGCTGCCGCCGCCCTGCACGTTCTGCCCCTCTCTGCCCAAACGCAGCCCGCCGCGGCTCCGTCACAGGCGCCCACGCCCGCCGCGCCGCCCCGCGGCCTAGCCCCGAGGCCCACGGGCCCCGCGACGCCGCCGCCCGTGGTGCGAAAGCCCAGCGTGGCGCCGGTGCTGTCCGTGCGCATCGATTCCGCCGTGGCCAGCGCGGGGCGCGCGCCGGAGCGGTGGGACCAGATCAGCGCGGCGACGGCGAATTCGGGCACGTACCGCCTTCCCGTGGGCCGCGGGCATTCCGGCCCGTCGGTGCTGCGCGTGCAGGTGCTGCTGAACCGCTCGCTCTTTTCCGCCGGGATGCTGGACGGCGTGTGGGGGCGCAACACGCAGAACGCGGTGCTCTGGTACCAGGGGCGCGAGGGGCTGGCGCGAACGGGGATCGTGGATTCCGCCACGTACGCGCGCCTGGTGCAGACGGCGGCGGATTCGGCGATGGTGACGGTGGAGGCGCACACGCTGACGGCGGATGACGTGCGAGGACCGTTCATTACCATCCCCACGGACATCTACGAGCACGCCAAGCTGCGCTGCTCGTGCTACGAGTCGCTTTCGGAGAAGTTGTCCGAGCAGTTCCAGACCGGCCGCAACCTGCTGCGCAAGCTGAACCCGGGGGTAAACCTGGACAGCGTGGCCGCGGGCGACACGCTCTTCGTGCCGGCCGTTCGCGCGGCGGATGCGCGCGCCGCGGGCGAGGTAGCGCAACTGGTGGTGTCGGGAACGGACAACTATGCGCAGGCGCTGGATGCCGGCGGCCGCATCCTCTACTACTTCGCGGCCACGCTGGGCGCCAGCTACGATCCCTCGCCGGATGGCGACTTCTACGTGATGTCCATCCACGACAACCCGTGGTGGAACTATCAGCCCAAGATCCTGGCGAGCGTGCCGGACGACCGGCCCAGCGCCATGATTCCGCCGGGACCCAACAGCTCCGTCGGGCGCACGTGGATGAGCCTGTCGGTGCCGCACTACGGGATTCACGGCACCAAGTCGCCGGAGACCATCGGCTATGCGCAGAGCGCCGGGTGCGTGCGGCTGACCAACTGGGACGCGGCCTTCCTGAGCCGGCGCATCACGCCCGGCACGCCCGTGGCCTTTCGCGACACGCGCGCCGGCAGCGGACCCGCCTCGCGCAACGCCGCCCCCGCGGTGCGCGACACCGTGCGTCCCGCCGCTCCGGCCACCCGCGACACCGTCCGCCGCCCCGCGCCGGCCGCGACTCCTGCGTCGGCGCCGCGCGACACCGCGCACCATCCCGCGGCCACCGCCCCTCGTCCGGTTACGCCCGCCGCCGCTCCGCGCGACACGATCCGCCGCGCGCCGCCCGCGGCTCCTGCATCGACGACCGCGCCGCGTCCTGCGAGCCCGGCCGCGCGCGACACCGTCCACCGTGCCCCGGCGGTGCCCTCGACCGCACCCCGTCCCGCGCAGGCGGCACCCGCGCCACGCGACACCACGCATCGCCCGGCACCCGCGCCGAGGGACACGGCACGCGCCCGCACGACGACGCGGCGCGGCTGATCGTCCGAGAGCGGCGGATCATCATCAACGAAAATGGAGGAGCCCCGGGACGTCCGGGGCTCCTTTTGTCTGTCCAACGATGGCGATCCGAGCCCAGCCTGCATCCGTGCGGTTTCCCCGCGACCTCCGCGGCCCCCGCGTCCTCCGCGTGAGGTCAGTTCATCAGCGCCAGCCGAAACTGAAACATCGCACCTGCGCCGAAGCTCATCGACCGAAACCCGTCCAACAGAAACCAGAGCGCACCGGACGCACGGCCCGAAACCTGCCCTGTCACGGCCGCGTGAAGCCGCCCGCATCCACGCCCGCGCGCGGTTTTTCAGGTCCCCGCAAAGACATGCCCAACATGAAGATGCAACGACGTTCGCTCGCCGTGCTCCTGGCGCTGGCCGTTTCCGCGTGCGGAGACGGCAACGACGCGGGCGCGGCCAAGCAGACCGCCGAGCCGGCGCAGCAGCCGGACCCCAATGCCGCGCAGAACGCCGCGCAGGTGGCCTGGGACCGGCGCGTGGCGCGGATGTCCGCCGAGGAACTGCAGCGCGCGCGGATGGACGAGTCGTGGATGGAAGTGGTTCAGCTGGATCCCATTCCGGGCGGCCGCAACGAGCGGCCCAATCCGGAAAAGTGGGAGCAGATCGCCATGCAGACCGTCAACAGCCTGCCGCAGCACGTGCCGCTGTACGGCGACGTGGGCGGCCCGTCGGTGCTGCGGACGCAGATTCTGCTGGACCGCGCACTGTTCTCGCCCGGCATCATGGACGGCAACTGGGGAAAGAATACCGCCGAGGCGCTGTACTGGTTTCAGAAGCGCGAAGGAATTCCCGCCACCGCGCGGCTGGATTCCCTCACCTTCGAACGGCTGAAGACGGCCGGCGGCAGCCCGACGGAACTGGTCGTGGCCCGCACGCTTTCCGCCGAAGACGTCGCGGGGCCCTTCACAAAGATCCCCGACGACATCTACGAGCACGCCAAGCTGGAATGCTCGTGCTACGAGACGCTGACCGAGAAGCTGAGCGAGCAGTTCCACATCACGCCTGATCTGCTGCAGAAGCTGAACCCGGGCGTGGCCGTCGACGGCCTGCGCCAGGGGCAGAAGCTGAACGTGCCCGCCGTGCGCAACGACGACGCCCAGGGCCGCGGCACCGTGGCCAAGCTGGTCGTTTCCGGCCGCGGCACGTACCTGCACGCCGAAGACGCCAGCGGAAAGATTCTCTATCACTTCCCGTCCACGCTGGGCGGCCAGTACTCGCCCTCGCCGCGCGGCGACTTCCGCGTGCGCACGGTGACGCAGGACCCGGCCTGGCACTACCAGCCCGACATCCTGGTGGGCGTGCCGGACAGCGAGGCCGACGCCATGATCCCCAAGGGCCCCAACGTGGCCGTGGGCAAGGTGTGGATGGCGCTCTCCGAGCCGCACTACGGCATTCACGGCACCGCCGAGCCGCAGACCATCGGCTACGCGTCGTCCAATGGCTGCGTGCGGCTGACCAACTGGGACGTGGAGTTCCTGAGCCGCCACGTGCGCCCCAACACGCCGGTGGAGTTCCGCGACATCAGCGGCCAGAAGCAGGCGGAAGACCCCGCCAACGCCGAAGCGGGCGCCTCGTCCGGCGCGGCCAAGGCGGCGGCCCCGGCGTCCGGCTCGCGCGCCGCGACCGGCGCGCGCGGCGGATCCACCCGCGCGGGCGCCGCGGCGGCGGACACGCCCGCCCGCCCCTCCACGCGGACGGGAAACACGACGCGCGGCGGCACCGGCGCTCGCGGCACGTCGTCGACGGGGAGCGGCGGATCCTCGTCCACCTCGGGCGCGGCCGGCGGAACGCGGGCGTCCACCTCCGGCGGCACGTCCGCGGAGCGTCCGAAGCAGGATGAGCACGCGGGCCACAATCCCCACTGATTCCGCCACGACCGGCACAAAACTCCGCCCTCCACCGCGCCCGGCGGCGGAGGGCGGACGCGTTTTGAGCGCGGGGGCACATCGATTGCTCGCTTGTACAGGTCTGGCGCGCCGCGCCGCCCCACTTCTTCATCAGCGGACCCGAACGCGAATGGCCCAGCAGCCGCGACCCGTGATCACCCCTCCGTCCCGCGCGCGCCGAACGGGAGAAGCCGCTTGACCACTCCCGGATTCGAGCGGCTGATGGTGGGCCGCACGCTGGCGGGCCGGTACGAGGTCCTGGAACTCATCGGCAGCGGCGGAATGAGCGTGGTGTTCCGCGGGCTGGACCACACGCTGGGCCGCGAAGTCGCCGTCAAGGTGGTGTCGCTGGCCCCCGCCTCCGACGAGATCCTGGCCACCCTGCGCGAGCGCTTCCGCCGCGAGGCCGCGAGCGCCGCGCGCATCCAGCACCCCAACGTGGTCGGCATCTTCGACTACGGAACGGACGCGGAGCTGGAGCTGGACTTCATCGTCATGGAGCTGCTGCGGGGGCGCGACCTCAAGGACGCGCTCGCGGGCGGGCCCCTGCCCCACCCCGAAGCCGTCCGCATTCTGATGGATGCGGCGCGCGGCGTGGCGGCCGGGCACCGCGCCGGCATTCTGCACCGCGACGTGAAGCCGGCCAACGTCTTTCTGGTGGGCGACCGCGACAACGTGGAGGCGGTGCGCATCCTGGACTTCGGGATCGCCAAGGCGCTGGAGGAAGATCCGGAGCAGCGCGCGCTGACCACCATCGGCCATCTGCCGCATTCGCCCGCGTACGCCGCGCCGGAGCAGCTGGACGCCAGCGCCGCCATCTCACCCGCGTCGGACGTGTACCAGCTGGGGCTGATCGGCTACGAGATGCTGGCCGGCCGCCGCGCGTACACGGAGGATGAGCGCGCGCGCATCCGCGGCGGCGCCGAGGTGCCGCTGCCGCGCACGGAGGCGTGGGCCACCGTCCCCGCCGGCATCTGCTCCGTCATCCACCGCGCGCTGCGTCCGAAGGCCAAGGAGCGCTACGCGGACGCCGCCGCTTTTGCCGAGGCGCTGGCCCAGGCGCAGGAGCACGACGCCACGGTGCTGAACGTGGCCCCGGTCGTGGTGGCGCCGGAAGCGGACACGACGCAGCTGGCGGAATCCGTCCCCGCGGTCGCGGCGGCGCCGGTACCCGTGACGGAGCCGGTGGCCGTGGTGGTGGATCCCGTCCCGGCTGCCTCCACGCCGCGGGTGCCGCCGCCGATCGCGCTGGAGCCGTCCATTTCCGGCGTCCCCGTGTCGCGGCCGGGCACCGCGTTCAACGTGCGGAAGTCGCCGGCGGTGTGGATCCTTCCGGTGCTCCTGCTGCTGGCCGTGGTCGTCTGGGCCGCGCGCCGCGGCGGAGGCGATCCGGAATCCGCCATCGCGACGACGGCACCGGCGGAGGCGGATACGGGGCGGCTGGCGCAGATGGACGGGGACTTTCTGAAGCTGGAGGGGCAGGCCGCGGCCGCCGCGCCCGCCACTCCCGCGCCCTCCGTTCCCGGCGCCGATCCGGCGACGACGGGCGGCGTGTCGCCCGCGATCGCGGTGCCCGCCGCCACGGTGCCGACCGGCGCGGACGTGCTGGCCCGCGCCAAGGTGGAGATCGAGGCCGGGGTGCGCGACCTGAACCAGGCGTGGGTGGATGGCGAGCTGCAGCGCCACGTGAGCCACTACGCCAGCCGGGTGGACTACTACAACTCGCGCCGGCTCCCGCGCGCGAGCGTGCTCCGCGACCGCCGGCGCGACCTGCGCAAGTACGAGCAGCGGCAGATTACCCTGCGCGGGGTCCAGGTGCAGTTCGTGGAGCCGGACCGTGCGCGGGTGCTGGTGGACAAGGAGTGGGTGTTCGGCGGGGACTCGGGGGTGCGGCAGGGGCGCGGCACGCAGGAGTACGTGATGAAGCGGGACGAGGATGACGGGAAGTGGTACGTCGTCTCCGAGCAGCTCCTGACCACCAACGAAGCACGCGTCCCGGCGTCGCGGTAAGGAACGCGGGACGACGGCAGGGCGGGACGACAGGAAGGCGGGCGAGGAGAAGGGTGCGTTCCACGTAGGGTCGTGCGGCCGCGGGCTGGGGCCCTCACCCCGCGTGCTGCGCACGACGACCCTCTCCCACGAACAGATGTGGGAGAGGGAGCACACCCCAGTCTGGTCAGTGAGAAGATTCTGGATCGGGTGGCGGGTTCCGTCCGGCGGTTCAAACCGCGCCTCGAAAGACACGAAGTCCGCCTGCGCGGACTGCGGCGGCGCATCGCGAGGTGGACGGCGTAGTTCAATGTGGTTGAAGCCCCGAACCGGACGCGCCAGCGGCCGGTGTCGGGGCTTTGCGACGTTTGAGCGGCGGATTCATTCGCTCCAGAAACTCCGCGTGTGAGACGAGGTCTGTCTGGCGATGAGAGAACTGTCTGCCCGGGTTGGTCGAGACTCTCCCCTGCTATCCCTGCGGGGGCGCGGCGTGCTTCTCCACGGTCTCGCGGACGAGGGCGCTGTCTCCGGCTTCCTGGACGTCGGCGGGGAAGTCGGCCATGTCGAATACGCGGCGCAGTTCCAGAAAGCGCGCGGTGCCGGCGGGGCAGCGGCGCGCCCACTCGACCGCTTCTTCCTTGGACTTCACCTGCAGCAGCCAGTACCCGCCAACCACCTCGCGCGCCTCGCTGAACGGCCCGTCCACTACGCGCGCCCGGCCCTCCTCGAAGTAGATGCGCGCGCCCTCGGACGTGGGGTGCAGGCCGTCCAGCGCCAGCAGCACGCCCGCGCTGGCGAGTTCCTCGTTGTACTTCATCATTTCCGCCACGGCGGCGGCATCCGGCATGGCGCCGTCCTCGGCGGTGGCGTCGGGATAGATCATCAGCATGAACCGCATGATCGCGCTCCTGTGCGTATCGGTGGCGGGAAGCGCACGGCTGGACGGATGTGCCCGGTGCCGCGTCCTCCTCATCATGACGTCGAACGAGCATGCGGAAAATCGACACCCCCGCCATCCCGGCGATCTGACGCGGGCCCTCGGCGCGAAAAGCCCCGGCGCGCACCGCACGCCGGGGCTTTCGCCTCCCCGCTGTTCCCCGCGACCTCCGCGACCCCCGCGGCCTCCGCCTGAGGGCAGTTCAGCCGGTCCCGCCGTCCCCGCCGGGCGGGCGCGGCGCACCGGACTCGGCGATGCTGTCGCGAACGTGCGAGATGGTGCGGCGCGTCGCCTGGATCACCTTTTCCGTCCGCGCGTGCACGTCCTCCTCTTCCGCCGGCTGATCCGGCGCGGCGAGCCGGAACGCGCGCAGGCTGATTTCGCACGCGCGATCCAGAAGCTGGTCCAGCAGCCGGATCGCGGAATCCGGCTCGCCCGAACCGTCGCGGCGCACCACCATCTCCACTTCGTCCTTGAGCCCGCCGAACTCGGCCCGCAGCGCATCCTCCGTCCATCCCAGGCGCGCGCGCTGGGCGGCGTGCCGCTCCGAGATCAGCCGCTGCAGATCGGACCCGTCGCGCATCATCTCCGGATGCCCGCCCGTTTCGCCCAGAATCACCAGCGACTGCGCGATGTCCGCCAGAAACGACGAAACGTGGTCCTCGATCTCGGCCGCAGTGAGCGGCGCGGCCATGGGGATGGCGGGATCGGCGCGGATGCGCTCGCGGTAGGCGGCCACCAGGTCATCCAGCTCCGCCTGCAGCGCCTTGCCCGCCGCCACCAGCCCCGGCGACGGCCGCTGTACCGCGTGCCGCTCCAGCGGCGCCGACGCGGTCGTGGGGAGCCACAGGGTAAAGCGCGATCCGCGCCCCGGCTCGCTGCGCGCGGTAAGGTCGCCGCCCATCAGCCGGGCGTACTCGCGGCTGATGCTTAGCCCCAGCCCGGTGCCGCCGTGCGCCCGCGTGTGCCCCGCGTCCGCCTGCACGAAGGGACGGAACACGCGCTCCAGCTGCCCCGCCTCAATGCCGATCCCCGTGTCCTGCACGTGGATGCACATCCAGGGGCCCTGGTCGCGCAGCCACGCGCCGGGATCGGGCTGCGCCTCCACCGAGCAGTCCACGGCGATGCGCCCGCCTGCCGGGGTGAACTTGACCGCGTTGCTCAGCAGGTTGGCCAGAATCTGCCGCACGCGGTCCGGATCGCCAAGAAAGCGCGCCGCCTCTTCGCCGCAGCGGTTCTCCACCACCAGCGCGCGGACAGCCGCCTGCGGCTCCACCAGCGCGATGGCGGCGGCCACGGAGTGCGCAGCGGAGGCGGGCTCGCGCGCCACCACCATCTGCCCGGCCTCGATCTTGGCCAGGTCCAGCACGTCGTCGATGAGCCCCAGCAGGTGCAGGCTGCTGGCGCGGATGCGGCCCAGGTGGTCGCGCTGCAGCGCCGTCACCGGCCCGCCGATCCCCAGCTCCAGCAGCTCCGTGTAGCCCATGACCGCGTTGATGGGCGTGCGCAGCTCGTGGCTCATGGTCGCCAGAAACTCGCTCTTGGAGCGGTTGGCGGTCTCGGCCTCGGCGCGGGCGGCGCGGGCGTCTTCCAGCAGGCGTTCGGCTTCGCGGCGGGCCAGCACGTGGTCCGTCACGTCCATCCCGTGCGCGATGATCCCTTCGCGGACGCCCTCCGCGTCCAGCAGGGGAAGGTAGTTCAGGTCGATGTACCGCTGCTCCGGCTCCGCGCCCGGCGTGCGCGCCAGCAGCACCGGCATCTCACGCCCCACCATGGGCTCGCCCGTGGCCAGCACGTTGTCCAGCAGCTCCTTGAACCCCTGCCCCCGCACCTCGGGAAGCGCGTCCAGCACCGGCCTGCCAAGCACGTCGCGGTGTCCCGTGAGCTGGTAGTACGCCTCGTTCACCAGCTCGAACACGTGCTCCGGCCCGCGCAGGATGGCCAGAAACGACGGCGCGTGACGAAACACGAACGACAGGCGCGAGCGCTCCACGTCCAGCTCGCGAAAGAGCGTTTCGCGCTCGCTCTGCAGCCGCCGGGCCTCCACGTCGCGCGTGGTCTCAATGGCCGTCACCAGCACGCCGCCCACCCCGCCCCGCTCATCCTGGATGGGGCTGAACGACAGGGTGAAATACGTCTCGTCGGGCGGGGCGTCGGGGCCGTTGCGGCGCAGGGCGTACGGGGCGTCGACGACGGACGCGGTTTCGCCGGCCAGCGCGCGGGCGAAGAGCGGGCCGTTCAGGTGCCACACCTCCGGCCACACCTCGCGCGTGGGGCGGCCCAGCGCCCAAGGGTGCTTGGCCCCGGTGATGGGGATGTAGCCGTCGTTGTAGATCTGGATGAGGTCCGGCCCCCACAGCACGATGTTGGGGAACGCGGAGGCGAGCACCATTCCCACGGCGGTGCGCAGGCTCTGGGGCCACGTGTGAACCGGACCCAGCGGCGTGGAGGCCCAGTCCAGTTCACGGCACCGCCGGCACATTTCTCCGTTCCCCAGAAAGGGGCTCGGCACCGGGTCCTGTTCACTGCTCACAGCCACCGTCACTCCCCGTAGCGAATCCAGAGCCGGATTTCCGGCGCATCCGTGCCGTTCCGCGAATCACCGCGGCAAAGCACGTCGCATGCCCGCGCGTATTCTGGATTGCTCACTGGGGAGAGTGGGTCAACTGCCGTTTCACACGGAGGACACGGAGGATGCACGGAGGTCACGGAGGAAGAGCAACAGCGGGTCTCACGCAGAGCAGCAGAGCAGCAGAGAAAAAAAGAAAACTGATTTGGCTCACACAGAGTCAGCAGAGTTAACAGAGTACAAATAAGTTTACTGTTGACTCTGCTGACTCTGTGTGATGTTTTCTTTTCTGCTTTTGCTGTTCTCTGCTGCTCTGCGTGATGCCCTTCCGTTGCAGTTCCTCCGTGTCCTCCGTGCATCCTCCGTGCTCTCCGTGTGAAACGGCAGTTGACGGAGCTTGCCGCACACGGAGAGCCGCGGCTTAATCCGGTGGACCGCAGGGGAGCGTGAGGGTGAATGTGCTTCCCTCGCCCACCACGCTTTCGGCCAGCAGCTCGCCGCCCATCCCCCGGGCCAGGTCGCGGCTGATGGCCAGCCCCAGCCCCGTGCCCTCCGCCGTGCGCGTCAGGTCCGACCGCACCTGCACGAACGGCTCAAAGATGTCGTCCAGCTTGTCCGCCGGAATGCCGATGCCGGTGTCCGTTACGCGAAACAGCCCCGCGCGGTCCACCACGCCGCACCACAGCCCCACGCGCCCGCCGCTCTCCGTGAACTTCACCGCGTTGGAAAGCAGATTGGCCAGCACCTGCAGCAGCTTGTCGGCGTCCGCGCGCACCACCATCCCCGGATCGCGCAGCACCACGTTCAGGTGCAGCCCCTTCACCCGCGCCTGGGGCGAGACCAGCGCCTCGGCGCTGGCCACCACCTCGCGGACGGGAACGTCGGCAAGTTCGTACTGCACCACGCCCGTTTCCAGCTTGGCGTAGTTCAGCACCTCGTTGATGAGCCCCAGCAGGTGCCGCTGGCTGGCCTGAATGCGCAGCAGGTCGTCGCGCTGCTGGTCGGTCACGGGGCCGCGCACCCCCATCTCCAGCAGCTCCGTGTACCCGCCGATGGCGTTGAGCGGAGTGCGCAGTTCGTGGCTCATCGTCGCCAGAAACTGGCTCTTCACCCGGTTGGCCTCTTCGGCGGCGGCGGTGCGCTCCGCCAGCTGCTCGGCGCTCCACCGCAGTTCGCGCGTCTGCGCCTCCAGCCGCACCGCCTGGGCCTCCATCTGGTTGGCCCGCTCTTCCAGCGCCCGGGCCATCGCGCGCGCCTCGGCCTCGCGCTCCCGCAACTCCAGCGAAAGCGTGCGCGCCCGCAGCAGAATGGCCACGCGCGCCCGCAGCTCCGGCTTTTCGATGGGGGTGATGATCAGCTCGTCCACGCTGCGCCACACGTGCCGGGTAATCATCTTGACCCCCGGGCGCGACGTGACGAGAAGGACGGGAAGCAGCGTGGGCTGCTCGCGCGCCTTGCGGGCCTGCACCCGCTCCCACAGCCGGTCCAGCGCGCGGCCGTCCAGAATGCAGAGGTCAAAGTCCCCCTCCAGCGCGTCGTCCGCGCCGGAGGCGATCAGGTCGTGGTCGCGCGACAGCTCCGCGGCCAGCAGCGAGCCGTTCTCCCGCTGGTCCATCAGCAGAAGGATGCGGCTGGCGCGGCCCGCGGGAGCCGGAGGCGCGGCCTTCATCTCCGGGTTCGCTTCCGGGGACACCGACAGCGTCACTGCGGGCCCCGCGTGGACTCGTCGATCCACTCCGGCGTCCCCGTCAGCACGCCGCGCAGCCCGGTGAGCGGGGCGCCCACCTCCACCCCGTCGCAGGTGATCTCGATCTGCCGCAGCGTCTTGTCAAAGTCGCCCAGCCGCTTCTTGAGCACCCCGATCGCCTTGCGCAGCTCGCCCCGCACCTCCAGGTAGCGCAGAAAGATCAGGTTGTCGCACAGATAGCTGATCCCCGTTTCCGTCGCCTGGAACTCGCCGGTGATGCTCTTTACCTCGTTGGCCAGCAGGATGGTGACGCCCATGTTCTTGAGGTAGCGCCCCAGCGCGTGCAGGTGCGTCACCAGGTTGTCGCCCGCCATGGTCAGTTCGTACCCCGCGATCCCGTCGATCATCACGATCTGCACGCCGCGCTCCTCCACCTCGCGGCGCACCATCAGCGCGAACTCGCCGGGGGAAAAGCGCAGCGGCTCCACTTCCACGATGGAAAGCGCGCCCGTATCCACCATCTCGCGAACCGACATCCCGATGCTTTCGCAGCGGTGCAGGATGGTGTCCAGCTGCTCCTCGAAGGCGTACACCACCGACCGCTCTCCGCGCGCCGCCGCCTCCTTCATGAACTGGATGCCCAGCGTGGTCTTGCCCACCCCGCTGGGCCCGCTGAGGATGGTGATGGTGCCGCGCTCGATGCCGCCGTGCAGCATCTCGTCCAGCTCCGCCACGCCGCTGGGAATGAGTTCGTTGACAAAGGGCTGCTCGTGCGAGCCGGGCACCAGCCGCGGGTATACCTCCATCCCCCCCGCCGTGAGCCGCATGGAGTGCGCGCCCCCCTCGAAGTCCGAGCCGCGGAACTTGATGACGCTGAGCGTGCGCCGCACCACGCCGTGGACGGGCGAAATCTCCAGGTCGATGATCCCGTCGGTCATGAACCGAAGGTCGTCGTCGGGGACGCTGGCGGTGGGCTCGGAACTCAGCAGCACCGTGGCGCCGTGGTCCACCAGGTACCGCACGAAGGAAAGCGCCTGCTTGCGGAACTGGAAGTTGTCCGACGCCAGGTAGCGCAGTGTGGTGACCGCGTCCACGAAGACCCGCACCGGGCTCAGCTCATCCACCATCTGGATGATGCGCTGCGTGGTGGGGTCGCGCTCCACGTCGGCGAGGGAAAAGATGTCGTAGCTCTGGTTTTCGACAAAGAACTCGTGGGTGGGGCTCAGGTCCAGCACCCGCACCCCCGTCAGGTCCAGCCCCTGCGAGGCCGCGTCCTGCCGGATCTGCGCCTCCGCCGACTCCAGGGTGATCAGGAGCGCCGCTTCGCCGTTGGCCACGCCGGCCAGCAGAAAGTGCAGCCCCAGCGTGGTCTTGCCCGTACCGGGCCCGCCGCGGACCAGATAGGCCCGCTCCGGAATGAGGCCGCCGTGAAGAACCTCGTCAAGGCCGGCAAGGCCGGTGGGACGGCGGAGGGAACCGGTGTTCAAAGGGAACTCCATACGTCGTAAGAGGCGGATCGCTGCGTCCGCGTTTGCAATCCGCTCGCCAGAGCGGGAAAACCTTGTACAATAGCTCTCACCCGAGCCCGTCCGCCAGCATGGAATCCGCCGCTACTCCCGGGGGGCGGGCGGTTCCGCGCGGCCCGCTTCGGACGGCGACCGCTCCCACCCGCGAACGCTGGTTTCCTCCGCCTTTTCCAGCATGCGGTTGACGGTGGCCAGGGCGTTGTCCAGCCGCGCGCCGCCGCCGGTGGCGGCAAGGTCCGCCCGCAGCGCCTGCTCCACGGCCTGCCGCAGAATGCCGAACTCCTGGCGCAGGCCCTGGCGCGTCCAGCCCAGGCGGGCGCGCTGGGCCCCGTGCAGTTCGGCGATCACGCGCTGGATCTCCGAGCCGTCGCGCAGCAGCGCGGGGTCGCCGCGCCCGTCGTCCAGCGCGATCAGCGAATTACCGATGTCCACCAGAAAGGTGGGGGCGTGGTCTTCCAGCTCCGCGCGGTTCAGCGACTGCGCGCCGGCCGGGCCGGAGTCGCGCAGCCGGTCGCCCAGCGCGCGGGAGATGGCGTCGGCGCGGCGGGCCAGCGCGTGCCCCACCTCGCTCAGGTGCGCCACGGCGTGCGCGTCGTCGTTCCACCCCGCCTCGTCCGCCGTCTCCTCGGCCGGGGCCGCGGCGGGAAGCCAGAGCGAAAAGCAGGAGCCCACCCCCACCTCGCTGTGCACCACCAGGTCGCCGCCCATGAGCCGGGCCAGGCGGCGGGAGATGGTAAGGCCCAGCCCCGTGCCCCCGGTCTGCCGCGTGTAGCCGCTTTCCACCTGCACGAACGGGTCGAAGATTTCCGCCAGCTTCTCGTCCGGAATGCCGATCCCGGTGTCTTCCACGTCCACGCGCAGCCAGGGGCCGGCCACCTCGGTGTGCACGCCGTCCTCCGCCTGCTCGCTCGTGGCGCAGGCGACGGTGACGCGGCCGCCCGGGGCCGTGAACTTGAGGGCGTTGGAAAGCAGGTTGAGCAGAACCTGGCGGGTGCGGTCGCCATCGCCCCAGTACTCCGGGGCCACGTGTTCGGCGACGATGTGGCGCAGCTCGATCCCCCGCTCCGCCGCCAGCGGCGCCACCAGCTCCAGCGCGTCGTTCACCGTGTCGGCGGCGCGCACGCGGGCGCGCTCCACCTCGATCTGCCCCGCCTCCACCTTGGCCAGGTCCAGCAGCTCGCCCACCAGCCCCATCAGGTGGCGGCCGCTGGCGCGCACGCGCTCCAGGTGGGCGTTCTGCTGCTCGTTCACCGGCCCGCCGATCCCCATCTGCAGCAGCTCGGTGTAGCCCAGGATGGCGTTGATGGGGGTGCGCAGCTCGTGGCTCATGTTGGCCAGGAACTGGCTCTTGGCGCGGTTGGCCGCTTCGGCCTCGGCGCGGGCCTGGCGCGCGTCGGCCAGGTGCTGCTCGCGCTCCTCCTCCGCGCGGCGGCGCTCGTCCACGTCCACGTTCACGCCCAGCATGCGCACGGGCTGCCCGCCGGCGTCGTAGTCGAAGCGGGCGCGGCCGGCGAACCAGCGCGTGCCGCCGCCGGGCATCACCGCGCGGAACTCGTATTCCAGCTCCGTATCCCCCCGCGCCACCGCCTCGCCGATCTGCTCCTGCACCCGCCGCGCGTCTTCGGCGACCACGCGGCTGCTCCACGCGTCCAGCCCCCCGCTGAACCCGCCCGGCTCCAGCCCGTACAGCCGCTCCAGCGCGGGCGACCAGACGATGTGGTCTTCGGGGATCATCCAGTCAAAGCTCCCCACGCGCCCCGCCTCCTGCGCCAGTTGCAGCCGCTGCTCGCTGGCCCGCAGGCCGCGGAGGGCGCGGGCGCGCTCCAGCGACTCCCAGCAGCGCTGCACCACGCTGCTCACCAGTTCCACCTCGTCCGGCGTCCAGGTGCGCGGGCGGGTCTGATGGACAGCCATTCCCGCCACGAACCGCCCGTCCTTGCGCAGCGGAACGGAGATGACGGCCGCGATGTGCGTCTGCCTGTACGCGGCCAGATCGGCCTCGGACACGCGCGGATCGCGAAGCACGTCATCCACCACGTACGGCTCGCCCGCGCGGCTCAGGCGCAGCGCCTCGGCGCTGAACTCCGACATGCGAAAGGTGCCGACGATGCCGGGCACCCCGGCGCGCGCGTAGTCGCCGGTGATGGTGAAGGTGTCCTGGTCCGCCTCCACCTCGGCGTAGGCGCAGCGGTCCGCGCCCAGGTGCTCGCCCAGCATGCGCGCGGTGACGCTCATCAGCTCCGCCGGATCGGAAAGCGGCTGAAGCGCGGCGGCCAGGGCGGCATAGAAGCGGTCGCGGGCCTCCGTGCGCTTCTGCTCGGTGATGTCGCGCACCTCCATCACCGCGCCGCGGTTCACTCCCTCCTGGTGCAGCGGGCGGGCGGAGCACAGGACGGGAAAGAAGGTTCCGTCCGCGCGGATGAACACTTCCTCCTGGTCGGTCACCGCCACGTCGCCGTGCAGCGCCCGGGCGAACGGGCACTCGGCGATGGGATAGGGACGGCCGTCGGGGCGGGTGTGGTGCACGAGTTCGTGGATCACCCTGCCGCGGATCTCGTCGGGGCCGTACCCCGTCATGGCCTCCAGCGCCGGGTTCCACAGCACCGCGCGCCCCTCTTCATCCATCAGGAACAGGGCGGACGCGGCGTTGTCGATCACCGTCCGCGTCTGCCTGCGCGCGTCCTCGATCTCGCGGTTGGCGCGGCTGAGCTCGTCGGAGCCCATCTCCAGCTCCACCTGCGCTTCTTCCAGCAGAGCGGCCTGGGTCTGCATCGCCTCGGCCTGCATCTCCAGTTCCGCGGCCTGCTCCAGCAGCGCGCGCGTGGCCTGGTACTCGGCGCTGGCGTCGCGAAAGGAGAGTACGGCCCCGGTGCCGCGCCCGTCCGCGTCCACCAGCGGCGCCGCGCTTCCCTGCACCACCACCTCCGAGCCGTCCTCCCGCGCAATGCGCCACTCCGCGCGGGCCAGCGTCTCGCCCCGCGCGGCGCGCAGGAGGGGAATCTCGTCCAGCAGCAGCGATGCGCCGTCCACCGTCTGGTACGCCGCCCCGTACGTCTCAGGCCCGTCGCCCACCGCGAGGCCGCCGTGCAGGGTGCGCGCGGCGTCGTTGGCCCAGGTGACGCGCCCGGCGGCGTCGGCCACCATGACGGCCTCGGGAAGCTGCGCGAGGACGGCCGTTGCGGTGTCGGGAGAGATGCGGCTGGAGGAAGACAAAGGCTGGACCATGCGGATGTACGCGTGAGAATTCTGCAACCCGGCGCGCCACTGCACAGAGCACGCCTGCATGGATGAACTGCCGTTTCACACGGAGGACACGGAGGACGCACGGAGGACACGGAGGAACCGCAACGGAAGGGCATCACGCAGAGCAGCAGAGCAGCAGAGAACAGCAAAAAAAGAAAAAGAAAGCATCACACAGAGTTAACAGAGCCAACAGAGTACAGATTGTTTCCTCTGTTGACTCTGATAACTCTGTGTGAGTCCAGTCAGTTCTCTTTTCCTCTGCTTCTCTGCTGCTCTGCGTGAGATTCCTTGTCTTTCCTCCGTGCCCTCCGTGCATCCTCCGTGACCTCCGTGTGAAACGGCAGTAGGACCTGGATAAACGAACGAGGGTGGCCGCATCACCGCGGCCACCCTCGTTCATCACGCCGATCCGCAACGATGGATCAGTCGCCCCACACCGGCTCGGGGTTCAGCCCGCCGCGCGCCTTTTCTTCTTCGCGCGCCTTGCGTGCCTCGCGCTCCGCCGCGGGATTGAACAGCCGCTTCATCCACCCGCCGAAGTCGTCGAAGTACGTGTACGCCACCGGTACCACGACCAGCGTCAGCAGCGTGGAGGTGATCAGGCCGCCGATCACCGCGCGCGCCATGGGGGCGCGGAACCCGCCGCCCTCGCCCATTGCCATGGCCACCGGCAGCATGCCGAAGATCATGGCCAGCGTGGTCATCATGATGGGCCGCAGACGAACCTCGCCCGCCTCCACCAGCGCCGTGCGCCGGTCCAGCCCCTCGGCCCTTCGCTCGTTGGCGTTGTCCACCAGAAGAATGGCGTTCTTCACCACCAGGCCCAGCAGCATGATCAGGCCGATCATGGACATCATGTTGAACGTGTCGCCCGTAAACAGCAGCGCCAGCAGCACGCCGATCAGCGACAGCGGCAGCGACAGCATGATGGCGAACGGCTGCGTGAACGACTCGAACTGCGACGCCAGGATCAGGAAGATGAGCACGATGGCCAGAATGATGGCCTCCAGCACGTACCCCACCGTCTCCTGCATCTGCTCCGTCTCGCCGCCCAGCGTGACCGCGTACCCGGCCGGCATCTGGATGTCCGCGATCGCCGCGGTGATCTGCGACGACGCCTCGGAGATGGACAGCTCCGGCGACGTGCCCGCGGACACCGTGGCCACGCGCTCCAGGTCCTGCCGATCGATCTGCGCCGGCGCCGTGCCCTGCTCGATGCGGGCGATCTGCCCCAGCGGCACCGTCACCGCCGCACCCGCCGCGTCCCGCCGTCCGGTCGCCACCGGCAGCGCCGTCAGGCTGGCCAGCGAGCGGCGCTGCTCCGGCGCCACCTGCACCACCACGTCGCGCTCCTCGCCCGTGGGGTCCTGCCACGTGGTGGCCGTCTGCCCCGCCAGCAGCGGGCGCACCGTGCCGGAAATCTGGCCCACGTCCAGCGACAGGTCGTTGGCCACGTCGCGGTCCACCTCGATGCGGAACTCCGGACGCGGCGCGCCCAGCGAGGTCTCGATGTCCACCACCCCGGGAATCGCCTTCATCTTGGCGGCGATCTGCCCGGAAATGCGCTGCAGTTCCGCCACGTCCGGCCCGCGCAGGTTCACCATCAGCGGCTTCTGCGCGCCGCCCACGCCGCCCGCTTCCAGCACGGCCACCGTGGTGCCGAACAGCCCGGTCAGCGACTTGCGCGCCTGCACCATCACTTCGTTCTGCGGCAGCTCGCGCTGGTCGGGCTTCACCAGCTTCACGTACACGTTGCCGCCGGTCACCGTCCCCGTCACGCCGGCGCCCACCGTGGTGTACGTGTAGTCCACCCCGGGAATCGCCTTGAGCCGCGCGCCGATCTCCTCCGCGCGCTGCCGCGTGTACGCCAGCGACGAACCCTCCGGCGTCTCGAACGTAACCTCGAACTGCGAGTTGTCAGACTCCGGCATGAAGCCGCCGCCAATGAGCGGAAACAGCATCATGGCGCCCACGAACGCGGCAAAGGCAAGGCCCAGCGTGCTCTTGCGGTGCCCCAGCGCCCATTCCACGATGCGGCGGTACTTCTTGGCCTGCCGGTCGAACCAGGCGTTGAACCTGGCGATCCCGCGCGTGATCGGGTTCCTGGACGGCGTGTGCGAGGCCGAGTGCGCCTCCACGCCCCACCACGCGGCCAGCATGGGCGTCAGCGTGAACGAGACGAAGAGGGAAACCAGCACCGCCCACGCCACCGTCATGCCGAACTGAAAGAAGAAGCGGCCGATGATGCCGCCCATGAACGCCACGGGCACGAACACCGCGACGACGGACAGCGTGGTCGCCATCACCGCCAGGAAGATCTCGCGCGTGCCCACCTCGGCCGCCTCGAACTTGCCCTTCCCCATCTCGCGGTGCCGCACGATGTTCTCGATCACCACGATGGCGTCGTCGATCAGAATGCCGATCGAAAGCGACAGCGCCATCAGCGACAGCACGTTGAGCGTAAAGCCCAGCGCGCTCATCAGGATGAACGACGACACCACGGAAACGGGAAGCGCCAGCGCCGTGATGGCCGTCGCCTTCCAGTCGTTCAGGAACAGCATGACGACGACGATCGTCAGGAACGCGCCCAGGATCAGCTCGTGGATCACGTCGTCCACCGACCGGCGGATGTCCACCGAGTTGTCGCGGATCACCTGCAGCTGCGTTCCCTGCGCGAGCGAGCCCTGGATCTTCGCGATCGCCTCGTTCACGCCGTCCGCCACCGCCACCGTATTGGCGCCGGACACCTTGAGCACGTCCATCGACACGGCGCGGGTGCCGTCCACCAGCGCCAGCGACCGCTCCTCTTCCGTGCCGTACTCCACCCGGGCCACGTCCGCCAGCCGCACGGGCTGACCCTGCCGGTTGGCCACGATCACCTGCCCGAACTGCTCCGGCCGCACGATGCGCCCCGTCACGCGGACGAGCTGCTCCTGCGAGCCGCTTTCCAGGCGCCCCGCGGGAACCTCCAGGTTCTGCCGCTGCAGCGCGCCCATCACGTCCTGCGCGCTCACGCCCGTGGCCTGCATGCGGTCCGGCTGGATGAAGATGCGCACCTCGCGCGCCAGCCCGCCGGCGATCTGCACCTGGCCCACGCCGCTCACCGACTCCAGCTGGCGGCGGATTCCCTCGTCGGCGAGCGTCGTCAGCTCCGCGATCGGCGTCGTCTTGGACGAAAGCGCCAGGGAGATGATGGGCTGCGCCGACGGGTCGAACTTCTGCACCACCGGCTGCTCGATGTCCTCGGGCAGCGTGCGGCGCACCGCGTCGATGCGGGCGCGGATGTCCTGCGAAGCCTGGTCGCCGTCGCGCCCCAGGTCGAATTCCACGATCACCTGGCTCACGCCCTCCAGCGAGATGGAGGTGATCTTGTCCACCCCCTCCACCGGGTTGAAGGCTTCTTCCAGGCGCTTGCTGACTTCGCGCTCGATCGTTTCCGGGCTGGCGCCGGGGTACACGGTCTGCACCGTCACCACCGGGATGTCCACCTCGGGAAACTGGTCGATGGGGAGCCGGCGGTAGCCGAAGATCCCCAGCACCATCAGCCCCAGCATGAGCATGGTCGTGAACACCGGGCGCCGGATGGCCATGGCGCTCAGGCCGCCGCCGCCTCCGGGTGCATCCGGCTTCTGATCCTTCTGATCACTCATTGGATTACCGCCCTCCGCCCGCCGGGGCGGTGTTGTTGGCCGCGCGCACCACGATCCGCGCGCCCGCTTCCATCTCGCCCGGCGCCACGATCACCTGCTCGCCGGCCGCGAGTCCCTGCGCCACCGCCACCATGCCGCGGGCGTCGTCACGGTCGCCCAGCGTCACCACGCGGCGCTCGGCGCGGCTGTTCCGTACCACCCACACGAACGACTCCGTCCCCGCCGTGCGCACCGCCGCCGTGGGAACCGCCACCGCCTCGGTGGTCGTCCCCGTCAGCACGCGCCCCGTGGCGAACAGGCCGCCGATCAGCGCGCCGTCCGCGTTGGGCAGGGAAAGCGTCACGCCCACCTGCCGCGTGGCCGCGTCGGCCACCGGGTCCACGCGCGACACCGTGCCGCGGATGGTGCGGCCCGGCTGCGAGTTCAGGGTGAACTCCACCGGCTGCCCCTGGCGCACCGCCGCCGCCTGCTCCACCGGCACCTGCCCGCGAAGCTCCAGCGCCCGCGAATCCACCACCGTCAGCAGCACCTGCCCCACGTTCACCGCCTCGCCGGACTGCACCACCCGCTCGCTCACGCGGCCGGTGAGCGGCGACACCACGCGGGTGCGCCCCGCCTGCTCCGACGCGCCGGCCGACGCGGCGCGCGCCGCGGCCACCTGGGCGCGCGCGGCCTGCACCTGCGTTTCCGCCGCGCGGTAGCTGATTTCCGACATGGCGCCGGCATCGTACAGCGTCTTGGCCGACTCCAGCTGCCGGTTGGCCTGCGCCAGCGCGGCCTGGGCGCCCGCCACCTGCGCCGCGGCGCCGCCGGCCTGGCTCTGGATTCCCTGCGCCTCGATGCGGGCCAGCACCTGCCCCTGCTGCACCGCGCTGCCGCGGTCCACCGACAGGCCGGCCACCACGCCCGGCACCTGCGACTTCACCTGCACCACCCGGAAGGGCTCCAGCGATCCGGTGAGCGCCACGCCGCCCTGCAGCTGCGTGGTGCCGGCCGGAGCCAGGTCCGCGGGGGAAAGCACGATTTCCGGCCCGGCCTTGGTCGTGTCGCCGGCCGCCTCGGCCGTGGCGCCGCCCTCGCCGCCGCCGCACGCCGCAAGGCCCGCCGCCAGCACCGCCGCCAGGGATGCGCGGGCCAGGGTGCGCCCGCGCGGAATATCGATCGTCATCACCGTCTCCGAAGATTCGTGGTTGGGGTGCGGCATCACGGCCCCGTCGTTTCCGCCGAGGCGCGCCGCACGCGCGCTCCGGCAATCCGCAGGTCGGCCGTGGCCTGCGCCAGGTTGCTGCGCGCCTGAAGCAGTTCCAGCCGCGACTGCGACACTTCCAGCTGCGTCGCCAGCCCGCGCTGGTACCGCAGCACCGTCAGTTCATACACGCGCTGCGCGCTCAGCACCGTCGTCTGCCGCGCCGCGATGGCCGCGGAGGCACGCTCGGCCTCGCCGCGGGCCTGCTCGTACTGCACCTGCACACCCTCGCGCAGCTGCGACAGCTGCAGCCGGGCGCGTTCCGCCTCAATGCGCGCCTGCGCCAGCTCCGCCGTGCGCTGCCCGCCGTTGAAGATGGGGATCTGCACCGACAGCGTGGCCGCCGCGTCGCCCTGCGAGCCCTCGCCGAAGCCGAACACCTCGGTCGGCTGCAGCTGGCGCCCCATGTAGGCGGAAAGCGACACGCTGGGCAGAAACGCGCCGCGCGTAATGCGGATCTGCTGCTCGCGGATGGACACCTGCCGCTCCGCCGCCGCGATGGAGGCACGCCCCGCCGTGGCGTCGGCCGCGGCGATGGCCTGGAACGACGCGTCCGCCTCCAG
This sequence comes from Longimicrobium terrae, assembly GCF_014202995.1. NCBI lineage: Bacteria > Pseudomonadati > Gemmatimonadota > Longimicrobiia > Longimicrobiales > Longimicrobiaceae > Longimicrobium > Longimicrobium terrae. Next base: position 23,707 of record NZ_JACHIA010000002.1, on the reverse strand, counting down.
CGGGCTGGTAAGGCGCAGCGGCTGCTCCAGCGGAAGGTCCAGCAGGCGCTTCAGCTCCAGCAGCGAAAGCTCCGCCGCGTTGGTGGCCTGCACCAGCTGGGGGCGCAGGTTGTCGCGCGACACCTGCGCGCGCAGCACCTCCAGCTCGCTGGACTCGCCGGCGCGCTGGCGAAGCTGCTCCTGCGCCAGAAACGCTTCCGCCTGCTCCAGCGCGGCGCGGGCGAACCCGGCCAGCTCCTGCGCCAGCTGCGCCTGCGTGTACGCCGTACGCACCTGCAGCTCGATCTCGGCGCGCTGCTCCGTCAGTCCCAGCTCCGCCGCCGCGCGGTAGTCGCGGGCGATCTGCAGCGCGGCGCCGGTGCGGCCGCCGGAGTACAGCAGCTGCGAGCCGCTGAGCCGGGCCGTGTACGTGTTCACGCGGCCGAACGGAAGGCCGCTGAACAGGCTGCCCAGCCCGCCCAGCCCGGCCGTGGGCGCGTTCTGCTCCAGGTAGCGGATGCGGTCCGCCAGCGGCGCCGTGGTGTCGGGCGAAAAGCGGAGCGAATCCGGAAGGGAAAAGCCGCCGCCCGTATTGAACGGCGACTGAAAGGTGCGCGTGTACCCCAGGTTGGCGTCCAGTTGCGGCAGGGCGCCCGCGCGCGCGGCCTGCACCTGCGTGGCGGCCAGCCGCACGTCGCTTTCGGCCAGGCGCACCTCGTCGCTTTCGCTCAGGGCGCGCGTCAGCGCCTGCTCCAGCGTAAGGTTCACCGTATCGCGCGGGGCGGCCGGCGTCTGCGCCGGCAGAACCCGCGGGGCCGCCACCGCGAGGGCGGCGGCCAGAAGGATGGATCGTTTCATTTCCGTCTCGGTTGCGTTCAGGCGCTCGCGCGCCGGTATGTCGCGTCGGTCGTTCAGCGCGCGTTGTCGACGCCGCGGTGAAGCTGGCGAAGCGTGCGCTCCACGCCGCGCATGGCAAAGGCGTGCAGCCGGCACAGGCCGCGGAACCGCTCGGCCACCACCGGGTTGCGCGCGCTTTCCGTCCGCGACCCGCGGTCGGCCGCTTCGCGCAGGCGGCGCATCCACTCCAGCCGCCGTTCCAGCAGCATCACCGCGCCGTCGGGGCGGGTGCGGTAGAAGTCGCGCCGGTCGCCCGCGCGGCTCACCCGCTCGATCATTCCCCACTGCTCCAGCAGCCGCGCGTTGGTGCTGATGCTGGCCTTGCTGGCCTGCACGCGCTCGGCGATCTCGTCCAGCGCCATGTCGTCCGGCGTAAGCAGCAGGAGCGCGGCGATGCGCCCGGCGATGCGGGACCCGCCCTCCTGCTCCAGCAGGCGGGCGAACTGCTCAATGAACTCGTCATCGGACATCGCCGAACCTGCAGCCGGTACAGTGCGTTCAGTATTCATTGAACGTCCTTCATGCACGAATTCCCTACGCAAAGGGCCAGTCCTACTCGTCCCGGCCGTCCGTCTCTCCCCCGAGCTCCTCGCGAAGCCCCAGCAGGGAGCGCATGACGGCCCGGTTGAACTCCGCGGTGCGGTCGAACCGCTCGGCCACGGGGGCCGGGAGCGGGCTCATCTTGCCGCGGGCGCGGTCCACCCGGTCAATGAACAGCCGGATGCGCTCGATCTGCCGCTGAATGAGGCGGCTGGACATGTCGGGGGCAATGCGGTAGAAGTCGCGCCGGTCGCCCGCGCGCGTGACCCGCACCGCCATGCCCCAGTCCTCCAGGAGGCGCGCGTTGCTGCTCACGCTTCCCTTGCTCACGTGCAGGCGGTCCGCCAGTTCTTCCAGCGAGCAGGGCTCTTCGCCCAGCATCAGCAGTCCGAACAGGCGGCCGGCGATGCGAGGAATGCCTTCTTCCTCGAAGTGCCGGCCCATGACCTCGATGAAATCGTCCTGCGGCAGCGCCATGGGATCGCCCGGTGGATTGATGGACTGAATCTACCGCATCCAGTTCGTTTAGTCAATACTGAACGCACAGGATGTGCAGGATGAAGTGCGGAAACGACTTGCGCGGATCAGGGAGGTTGGATCGGGATGGTTTCCGGGGATGGGTGGATGATGGTGGATGGGAATCGGTGCGCGGCGGCGGGCTGTGGCCCTCACCCCGCGTGCTGCGCACGACGACCCTCTCCCACGAACGGATGTGGGAGAGGGAGCACACTTCAGTGTCGTGTGGATCGGGTGGTTCGGCGTGGCGGCGGGCTCCCCCCTCCCCCCAGCCCCCTCGCCCCCTCGCCCCGCAAGCGGGGGAGGGGCAGCCGTTCGGCGCGGAGGCGGGTTCGGCGCGACGCGCGCGGCATGAGCCGTTGAAGCCCCGAACCGGATGCGTCAGCAGCCGGTGTCGGGGGTTTCCGCTGTTCGAGCGGCGGATTCATCCGCTCTCGCGCGGGAGGGTGGGCCGGTGGTGCCGGCCCGGGTGGGGGCCGCCGTGAAGCCCGCCCCCGCATCCGGTCCTCCTTCTCGTGGATGATCCCCCGCCGGTCAGATGCCGCCAGCCTATCCCGCGGGAAGGGTGAGCGTGAACACGCTTCCCTGCCCCGGCGTGCTGGTGGCGGCCAGGTCTCCGCCCATCCCGCGCGCCAGGTCGCGGCTGATCGCCAGCCCCAGCCCCGTCCCCTCCCGCATCTGGCTCAGCGACCGCCCCAGCTGCACGAACGGCTCGAACACGCTCAGCAGGCGGTCCGGCGCGATCCCCTCGCCCGTGTCGGAAACGGTGATGGTCACACCGGCCGGCGACGCCGCGCACGCGACCGTGACAGTGCCGGATTCGGTAAACTTCACGGCGTTGGAAAGCAGGTTCAGCAGCACCTGCTCGGCCTTGCCGCGATCCGCGCTCGCCACCAGCTCCGGCGGGCACGGCCCGGCGGAAAGCACCAGACCGCGCGCCAGGGCCTGCGGCTCCACCATCGGCATCACCGTGGAGACGATCTCGCTCAGGGGAACGCGGGCCACCTCGTACTCCACCCGACCCGCCTCGATGCGGCTGTAGTTGAGCAGGTCGTTGATGATCCCCAGCAGGTGCCGCTGGCTGTCGCGAATGCGGCGCAGAAACTCGCGCTGCCCCTCCGTCACCGGGCCGCGCACCTCCAGCTCCAGCAGCTCCGCGTAGCCGTCGATGGCGTTCAGCGGGGTGCGGAGTTCGTGGCTCATGGTGCTGAGAAACTCGGTCTTGGCGCGGTTGGCGGCCTCGGCCTCGGCCAGCCGCCGCGTGTCGGCAAGGGCGCGCTCCTCGTTCTGCCGGCGCTCCGTAAGGTCGCGCGTGACCTTGGCGAAGCCCACCAGATCGCCATCCGGATTGCGCAGCGCGGTAATGACCACGTTGGCCCAGAAGCGCGTTCCGTCCTTGCGCACGCGCCATCCCTCGTCCTCGAAACGTCCGTGCGCGGACGCTTCGCGCAGTTCCATCCCAGGCTTGTCGTTTTCCAGATCTTCCGGCGGATAAAAGACGGAGAAGTGCCGGCCGATGATTTCGTCCGCGCGGTACCCCTTGATCGTCTGCGCCCCGATGTTCCAGGTGGCGATGCGGCCGGTGGGATCCAGCGCAAAGATGCCGTAGTCGCGTACGCTCCCCACCAGGAGCGCGTACAGTTTCTCGTCGGAAATGCGCAGGCGCGGCGGCAAGAGGCCGTCGGGAACCACGGGTACGGGATGGTTCACCCGGGGATCAGCCATGCGCGGACCTCAGCAGGCGGTTCATGGCCCGGCGTGTCAGAGGAATTCTGGGATGACGGGTCGCGAGCCCGTGGATCCCGGCAAACTCCAGACCGCGTGCAACAGACGGTTCCGCGAACGACCATCTGTAGCAGGCGGCGGAATCTGCGCCATTCAGGCCGCGGGGGCGCGCTCCGCGGCTTCCAGGTTGAAGCGGACGAGCAGCGCGTGCAGTTCCCGCGCGGACTCGGGCGAGATCATGGGCTGGTCGGGAAACGAGCGCGGAAGCCGCAGGTCGTCCAGCTGCCTGCGCGCGGCCTCGGAGACCAGGACGGGCTGGGACAGATCAAGCGAGGCCACCTGCGCGCGGTCGGAGGCCAGAACCGTCTTCAATCCATCCGAATTCACGTCTCCCGCCACCAGACGCACGCGTTCGGCAAAGAGCGGGTCCACGCACACCACCGTCAATCCGCCCTGCGACAGCGTGCGCTGCACCTCGCGGGTGAACTGCGGGTTGATGCGGATGACGACGAGCGGCAGGCCCAACTGGTCCGCCACTTCGCGCAGTTCGGCGGCGTGGAACGCGGTGGTGGCGATGAAGTCCGCCCCGCGCGCCTTCTGCACCGCGTCCATTCTGGTGCCGTCCGCGCCGGTGCCGAAGTGGTCCGCCGTGGCCGAGCACACGTCGAATCCGAAGTCGTCGCGCAGTTCCGCGCCGATGGACTCCACCTGGTCCACGGTGGATTCCAGAAAGGCGCAGCGCACCACCCGGGCGGCCGTGCACTCCCGCGCGAATGCGGGAAGGTCGGCGGCGGGGATGCGGCGGTTCCACGCCTCGCGCAGCACGTCGACGAACCACACCGCGGTTTCCGCCAGCACGCGCCCGCCCACGCGCTCCTGCGGCGCCACGAACACACCCGACCTCCCGCGCACTTCCACCAGCCCCTTCTGCTCCAGCGCGGCGTACGCGCGGGCCACGGCGCGCAGATCGGTCCCCACCTCATCCGCCACCTCGCGGTAGCTGGGCAGCCGGTCGCCCGGGGACAGGCGGCCCACGTGAATGCCCGCCACGATCCGTCCGCGGATCAGTTCTTCCAATGATTCCGCCGTGCTCGCGGCGCCCGACCTGCTGCCCATCCGCCTCTCCCTGAGCTTTTCCGTCGCGGTCCGGATCATCGGGGTCCGCGAATCCAGCAGGAACATTCGCACCTCGCATACCAGCGTGTGAATCGCAGGCTTTTACGGCAACTGCATCTCACGCGGAGGTCGCGGGGGTCGCGGGGACAGACCGCGAGACGGGAAAGCGCGGTGGCTGGCGGGTATCCGTCGAGAAGAGAGCGGAATCGCGCAGAGGGACAGCAAAGAGGATGAATGATGAATCGCCTCGCCGACTGATTCTCTGTCCGGACAATCCATCATCCTCTTTTCCCCTGCTGTTCCCCCGCGACCTCCGCGACCTCCGCGACCTCCGCGACCTCCGCGACCCCCGCGTGAGGGCAGTAAGAGCTTGCGGCACGCGGAGTTTTCACCAACGCGCGTCAGTTCTCGCCACCATCGAACGCGGGATCGCGCGGGAGCGTTGTGCGGCGCGCGGCCGGACCGCGGAACCAGGCGAACGGGGCACCGGTGACTCCGGCGAATCGCTCGCGCTCGAAGCTGGACAGATAGCGCCGCTCCACCGCCGGGCGCGCGGGATCGGCGCGGAGTTCGCCGCCGCTCCACGCCATCCAGCGGCCCTGCAGATACAGGCCCGGGCCGCGCCCCGGTTCGCTGCCTCCCATCCACCGCGTGGCGAACAGCCGGCACGCCCCGCCCGCCCGCGGCTGCACCCACGATCCGCGGAAGTCGTACTCCTGCACCTCGACAAACGGCGGCGCGCCCGCCCCGCCGGGCTCCGCCGGCCAAAGCTGCCAGTAGTTCACGCCCAGCCCGTTGCTGATTGCCGTCCGCTGCGCGATGACGACCACCGGCTCGCCGCCCTCCCCGATGGGCGCGACGACCGCCTCCCACCCCGATGCCGCGGCGAGCCCGTCCGTCTCCGCGCCCCATTCGCGCACCGGGTGGCCGGGCTGCTCGATGCGCAGGCTGTCCGGGCCCTCGGTGCCGCCGCAGGTGCACACGCGCCCGCCGCCGGGCAGGTCCACGCATGCGCGCGTGGGGCACGGCGAAAAGGCGGCCGGCTCGCCCGCCTCCGTCCCTTCCGGAACCAGCCGCCGCGCGGACGCACACGGCACGTCCGTGCGCCACGCCTCGCGCCCGGACTGCGCCTGCGCGGTGGCGGGAATCATCAGCAGCAGGAGCGGGAGAACGAGCGCGTGGCGCGGCATGCGGGATCCGGGGTGGAGGGTGAGGGATGTGGATCAGACGATGGCGGATCTGGTCCCGCCCGGACTGCAGGATTCGTCCCGTGCGGCGAGCCCTCACCCCGCGCGCTCCGCGCGACGACCCTCTCCCACGAACAGATGTGGGAGAGGGAGCACACACCAGTTCGGCGCGGCGGAGATTCTGGGTGAAAGGCCGGTCCTCGCCCGGCGGTTGAAACCGCGCCTCGAAAGACACGAAGTCCGCCTGCGCGGACTGGGACGCAACCAATCTGCTCGTCCCCGACGCAGTTGAAGCCCCGAACCGGACGCGCGAGCGGCCGGTGTCGGGGGTTAGCGCTGTTTGAGCGGCGGATTTATTCGCTCTCGCAGGGGAGGGTGGGCCGGTGGTGCCGGCCCGGGTGGGGGCCGCCCTGGAGTCCGCAATCCCCGACAGGCTGCGACAGATGTCCATCTCCGGCCAACTCTGTCGCATATTTCGCGACAAGATCGGCATTTTTCTTGCCGCGAGTTCCGGCGCGGGCGCTCGCGCTTCCCCGAGCGCACAGGCGCCGCATCCCCCAATGATGACCTGCTGGAGAACGAGAGGCACCGGTGGCTGTTCTGGACCACGTTGGAGACTGCGTCGGATTCTGGATCTACGCACCCAGGGACGGCGACATCTCCTGCTCCGCCTGCGACCGGCGCTACCCCCGCACCCCCGAACGCGTGTTCGCCGCCGCGTTCGACCTCGTTCTCACCGACCACATGCAGGAACTCGCGGCCCGCGGCGCCGCCATCCTGGCCTCCGAGCGCAACCGATGACCCAAGGCGCGCCCCTTGCGAGAGGCCCCCGCCCGCTGGGACAGACCTTGGACGCAAAGGAGCATGAATGAGATTGAAGCTGAAGCCGCTGAAGCAGCAGGTCATCGTCATCACGGGCGCGGACAGCGGGATCGGGCTCGCCACCGCGCGCCTGGCCGTGCGCAATGGCGCCCGCGTGGTGCTCAACTCGCGCAACCCGCGCGCACTTGCCGCCATCGCCGCCCAGCTGCGCGCGGAGGGCGGAGAGGTGGCGTGGCACGCCTGCGACGTCGCCGACACCGCCGCCATGCGCGACCTGGCCGAGGTGGCCGTGAACGCGTTCGGGCGCATCGACACCTGGGTGAACAACGCCGGCGTCAGCATCTACGGCGAAATCGAGCGCACGCCGGTGAACGACGTCCGCAGGCTCTTTGAGACCAACTACTTCGGCGTGGTGAACGGCTCGCTGGCCGCGCTGCCGCATCTGCGGCGCGAGGGCGGCGCCCTCATCAACCTGGGCAGCGTGCTGTCGACCGCCGCGGTGCCGCTGCAGGGGCACTACGCCGCCAGCAAGCACGCGGTCAAGGGCTTTACCGACGCACTCCGGCAGGAGCTTGGGCACCACGGCGTGCCCGTCGCGGTGACGCTCATCCGCCCCGCCGCCATCGACACACCCTACACCGAGCACGCGCACAGCCACCTGGACGGCGCCGACCCGGAGGTTCCGCCCCCGGTGTACTCGCCGCGCGTGGTGGCCCGCGCCATTCTGGACTGCGCGCGCCGGCCGCAGCGCGAGGTGCTGGTGGGCGGCGGCGCCCGGCAGATGGAGCTGATGCAGGAGATGTCGCCGCGCGCGTACGATGCCTACGTGTCATCCGTGGCGTGGGAGCAGCAGCGTGCCGAGCCCGGCACCAAGCGCCGCAACGAGGCGCTCTACGCGCCTTCCATCAGCGGCAACGAGCGCGGCGACTACAGCGGCCACGTGATGAAGACGAGCGCCTACACGCGCACGGCGCAGCATCCGCTGCAGTCGCTGCTTACCGTGGGCGCCATCGCGGCGGGCGCGTGGTGGCTCAGCCGCTCCGGCGTGCTGGGGCGGGTGGATGAAAGCGTCCGCACGCGGCTGACCGGGCGTTCGGCGGAGGACGAGGGCGATGCGACGATGGCGCGCGCCAACCGGCAGATGCGCCACGTTCTGCGCCACCTTGCGTCCATGGGCGGCAAGCCGGTCGAGACGCTGGCGCCGGACGAGGCACGCCGCCAGCCGACGCCGGCCGAAGCGGTTCTGGCGCTGCTGCGCAAGCACGGCAAGACGGTGAAGCCCATCCCCGTCGCGCGCGTGGTGGAGCGGACGATTCCCGGCCCGGGCGGCGAGATCCCCGTCCGCGTCTACGTGCCGCATGGCGACGGGCCGTTTCCCGTCATCGTGTACACGCATGGCGGCGGGTGGGTGATCGCGACCAACGATACCTACGACAGCTCGGCCCGCGCGCTCACGGACGCCACGCAGGCCATCGTGGTCTCGGTGGAGTACCGTAAGGCGCCGGAGAACAAGTTCCCCGCCGCGCACGAGGACGCGTTCGCGGCGTACCAGTGGGTGCTGGCGAACGCACGCGAGCTGGGCGGCGACGCGGACCGGGTGGCGGTCGCGGGCGAGAGCGCGGGCGGCAACCTGGCCCTGTCGACGGCGCTGCTGGCGCGCGACCGCGGGCTTCCCGCGCCGGCGCACGTGCTGGCCGTGTATCCCATCGCGGACGGGCACACCGATTCCCCGTCGTACGTGGAGAACGCGGACGCCAAGCCGCTGAACCGGCCCATGATGCAGTGGTTCCTGAACCACTACCTCAACACGCCGGCGGAGGCGGATCATCCGCTCATCTCGCTGGTGCGCGCGGACCTGCGCGGCCTGCCGCCCACGACCATCATCACGGCGGAGATCGATCCGCTGCGGTCAGACGGCGAGCGGCTGGCGGAGCGGCTGCGCGCGGCCGGCGTGACGGTGGATTACCACACGCACGACGGCGTGACGCACGAGTTCTTTGGGATGGGCGTGGTGCTGGGCGAGGCCCGCAAGGCGGTGAAGCAGGCCGCCGCCGGCCTGAACGCCGCGCTCAAGCCGCAGGCCGTGCACGCCTGATCGCGAGCGCTGGATGAGGGGAAACGGGCCGGGGAGCGATGTCTGCTTCCCGGCCCGTTCTGGAGTACGAAAGCACGGAAGTACGAAAGTACGAAGGTACGAAGGTACGAAGGTACGAAGGTACGAAGGTACGAAGGTACGAAGGTACGAAGGTACGAAGGTACGAAGGTACGAAGGTACGAAGGT